>NZ_JBSRUB010000009.1:0-227689 GCF_055129545.1 Acidiluteibacter sp.
CCAAAATGAACCAAAAGTTCAAGGCTTTGACCAATTCACTTCAATTTATCTCCTACAGCCTAAGACATTCGTCGGATCTCCTCAATTCTTCGGAGCTAGACGAATTTACTAAGGCTCTACTTCGAAAATCTCGAGAATCACTCAAGGCCAATCACACAAATTAACCTTAATTAAAAAATGAACATTTGTTATCGCTTTGAAATTTGAATGTTTGTTTCAAAATAAAAATGTCATGAAACCTTTGTCATCCAGAGCTTTGTGAGTTTACATTGAGCTGCGTCGAAATGAAGGATAGACAAAGGTTTAAGCGAAATGTTATACTTAACTGGATGTAAAGATTTTAATATCTCAAAGATAGTTAGTTAACTACCTCCCAACCACCACTTTCTCCGTGCTCACCCCATGCTCTGAAATGACTTTCAGAAAGTAAATGCCATTTTTTAAGCCATTGACAGAAATAGAATTCACCTTTTGATGAAACGATTGCACCACTTTTCCTTGCAGATCGTAGAACTGAATAGAAGTAATGCGTGCATTGGGCAAAAACTCCAAATACAACTGCTCTCGCACAGGATTAGGATACACTTTTAATATTGCTTTTGTTTGTTGTCGCTTTTCTAAACCAACGGTTTGCATTTCATGAATGCGAATAATGGGTTGAGTGGGCACTCCATCCCAATGTGTCCAATCTCCCATTACATAATATCCCCCAAATTTTGATTGGACTATATGTGAAACTCCTCCTTGAAATTGAAAAATGATAGTTGTATCAGGGCCCCTTGATGTAAAATATTGCGGCTCTATATTACCTATTGAATCTAACTTCACTAAGCTATTTTTAAATACCCCTTGAACCTGATTAAAAGAGCCTCCAACTAAATACCCATTGTCCGGGGTTTTGATCACACTGCCGACATTTGCTCCAGTTGAAGCTGAATCAATTGGTCTCCCCAAATTATTAAATGTAGTATCTAGGCTTCCATCAGCATTTAATCTAAGCATGGAGAACCATTCAGTAGGATGGTCAACCACTTGAAAATTGCCAACAATAAAAATTTTCCCATCTTTTTCAATCAAATTTGGCCGAAACCCTCCATTTCCTGGAACAATGGGGCTGTGAAAAGTAGTATCTAATGTGCCGTCCAAATAGATGCGACACAATCCGTTTACGGTATGTCCATCGTATTGGGTAAATTTACGGGGCAATCCAAACACCAATAAACGGGTGCTATCGTATGGCCAAAAGCCAGAAACTGTTCCATTGGCAGTGTGCTGAAAAGTGGAATCGAAATACCCCAAAGAGTCTACTTTAATAATAGCTTGTGAAAGATAAGTATTCGGAGGGTTCCTGATTAAACATCGATTTGGATTCCCATCCCAACTATTGGTCATTAAAGAGGAGCCATTGGGGAAAAAATACGGCCACGCAGCTTGCGAACAAGACACTGTCTGTTGATACATTTGAAACCAATTTTGCCACACTAAATTACCATCTATATCCATTGGTATATACCACCCTCCGCCCCCATAACCAGAGATAAAAACACTGTCGTTAATGGGAAAAAAAAATGTCATATTGCTCGCACTTGAACCTATAAAATTATAATTTCGACTTCCATCTCTGTGTATACTCATTAAAGAATAAAAGGGATCGTTACCTAAAAACTTCCTAAAACCGCCTGCAACATGCAACCCACCATTCAATGGATTTTCCCAGACATTTCCAATGTATCCTTTCCCAAGCCCTTGCGTAATGTTAAAAAAAGGTTGAAAAGTAGTATCTAATGAAAAAGAAGGCTGAGCACACAGCTCAGCCTTCTTTCCTATTGCTAGAAAAATAAATACTATAAATAAATATACTATTGCCTTTCTCATTTTTGAATGATTAGTTTGAAACCACCACTTTCTCCGTACTCACCCCATGCTCTGAAATGACTTTTAGAAAGTAAATGCCATTTTTTAAGCCGTTGACAGAAATAGAGTTCACCTTATAGCCAAATGATTGCACCACTTTGCCTTGCAGATCGTACAACTGAATAGAAGTAATGCGTGCATTGGGCAAAAACTCCAAATACAACTGCTCTTGAACAGGATTAGGATACACTTTTAGTAATACTGACTCTTGCTCGTTCTTCTTCAAACCAACGGTTTGCATTTCATGAATGCGAATGATGGGTTGAGTGGGCACTCCATCCCAATGTGTCCAATCTCCCATTACATAATACCCCCCAAATTTTGATTCAACAATCTTTGAAATTCCACCTTGAAATTGAAAAAGGATAGTTGTGTCTGGGCCTCTTGAGGTAAAATACTGCGGCTCTATATTTCCGTTAGAATCCAACTTTACAATGCTATTTTTAAATACCCCTTGAACTTGATTAAAAGCACCTCCAACCAAATACCCATTGTCAGGAGTTTTGACCACACTTCCTATTTGTGATCCAGTTGAGGCTGAATCTATTGGTCTTCCCAAATTATTAAAAGTAGTATCTAGACTTCCATCGGCATTGAGTTTCAGCATGGAAAACCATTCAGTAGGGTGATCGAACACTTGAAAATTTCCGATAATAAAGAATTTGCCGTCCTTCTCTATCAGATTAGGCCGAAACCCTCCATTTCCTGGCACAATAGGGCTGTGAAAAGTAGTATCTAATGTGCCGTCCAAATAGATGCGGCACAATCCATTTACTGTATGCCCATCATATTGGGTAAACTTACGGGGAAACCCAAACACCAAGAGTCGAGTGCTGTCGTAGGGCCAAAAACCAGTAACTGTACCATTCGCAGTGTGCTGAAAAGTGGAATCGAAATATCCCAAAGAGTCTACTTTAATAATGGCTTGTGAAAGATAAGTATTGGGAGGATTACTGATTAAGCATCGATTTGGATTGCCGTCCCAACTGTTGGTCATTAAAGAGGATCCATTCGGAAAGAAATACGGCCAAGCTGCAGCCGAACAGTCTACCGTTTGTTGATACATCTGCAACCAATTCGTCCACATGGGATTTCCGTCTATGTCCATGGGAAAATAAAATCCACTAGAACCAGAGATAAAAACACTGTCGTTGATGGGGTAAAAGAATGTCATATCTTCTACATTAAACCCCTGAAAGTTATAGTTGCGACTCCCATCTCTATATGTACTCAAAATAGAGTAATAGGGGTCATTTCCTAAAAATTTTCTAAAACTCCCTGCCATATGCAACCCACCATTCAATGGATTTTCCCAGACATTTCCAATGTATCCTTTCCCAAGCCCTTGCGTAATATTAAAAAAGGGTTGAAAAGTAGTATCTAATGAAAACGAAGGCTGAGCATGCAGCTCAGCCTTCGTTCCTATAAATTGGAAATAAAATAGTATAATAATAACGATTAATCCCTTTTTCATTTTTGAATGATTAGTTTTCCTTGGTGCACAACTGCTCCATCTTGAAGCACTTCATAAAGATACGCACCATTTTCTAAATGATTGACATCAATGGTAGTTTTTGTACTGTTTATGGGTTTTTCCAATAACACTTGACCATTGATTGCATACACCCGCATAGTTCTAGACCCTTCTGTTTCCTCTCCTTCAAAAGTAAGGTCTACAGAAGTCTTTGCAGGATTAGGAATCACTTGGTAGTTACCTTGCAAAGCATTTGCAGAAGCAGTATTCATATTATAAATTCGTCGGCTTCTTTTTCTCCCTTCGGGAGCTTCAAAAGAAGTACATTCTCCATACCCAAAACAAAGTATGTTTTGCGCCATTTGAGATGAACGTCCAGTTTTCAGTTCGGCAATGGTTCTCAGTGTACCCAACGCTTCTTCACCTAAATCTAAAATTGCGGTATTGCTTTCACCAAGACCTTGTCTAAAATCTATGTAATCTTTCAAATTGTTGTGTTCATTTTGATTCCACTCCGACATTTCTGGCCCTTCTTCAATTTCAGCAATAAGGGTGCTCACTTCCTCAAAGTCGTTGTTTTCAATTGCCAATTCCACCATTCTATACACGGATGCTGGGTGCTTTCGAGCAGCCAATAGACTCTCTAAGCTGTCATTGTGATCCAAACTATCGGTCATGTAATAGTGCATCAATTGATTGGAAG
Source organism: Acidiluteibacter sp. (assembly GCF_055129545.1). Lineage (NCBI taxonomy): Bacteria > Pseudomonadati > Bacteroidota > Flavobacteriia > Flavobacteriales > Cryomorphaceae > Acidiluteibacter > Acidiluteibacter sp. Next base: position 4,092 of record NZ_JBSRUB010000009.1, read on the forward strand.
CAATTCCCATTTCAGCATTGGTTACAGCAATTTGGTTTTCCAAAATGGTACGTGGTGTTTCTCCACTCCAATTTTGATAAATCAACTGAATCATGGATTCCGGCAAGGTATTCGGAATCTCATTTTGCAAGAAGTTTAAGAAATCTTCGTTTCTAGTGGCATCCATATTCGCCAAGCATATTTCTAACAATAGGGCATCCGTTAAGATCCCGGTCTCTGCTGCTTCTCGCAATGCTTGCTCTGACAAATAAGGTGCTTGGCTCATTAATTCGTCCCTTAAATCTTGGGCTTCGTTGTTCCAACTCATGTTAATGGCTTGCAGCAATGAATCCGTATTCCCTCCATCTATGTTCTGAAAATAGGTATACAATAATGCATCGTATTCATCCCTCAATCTGTAGAATTCACTGTTTAGGTTATTTACTACATTGCCTCCATAAGAACTTTTAAACAACTGAGCACAACTGTTGGTGTTAGCTGTATGCAATTGCATGATTAATCCAGGAGGAGTCACCTTATTGGTTTGCATTTGCTCTGCAGTAGAATTGTAGTAGTAAACGATTCCTTGATTGCTAGCATTCTCTAATTGTAAAAAATTATTCATGGTTGGAGGGAATTGATTCCCTGCAGATTCCGATGGAGAATGTGCCCCTTGATAGGTGCGAATTCCATGATTATTACTATTTTGACCATTTGGATCTTCTTCAACCTTTACATCAGTACCATTAAAAAAGGTATTGCACAAATACTGCATGCCTTCGTATTGGTTTTGATTCCTATTCAACCCAAAAAACCATGCCCCCATTGAATTGTTTTGAAAATTATTTCGATACACTTGATTGGCTTCCGTACCTGATTCTTTAATCAACAGTCCAACGGTATTTAAGTTAGATATTGAAGTGTTACTTCCTATTAAATTGGCTTCTATTTCAAAACCTGTAGATTGGTAATTGTACAATCCAATTTGATTCGGATTATTATATCCAATTTTTGCAGTAGCTCCAATGGTGACATTGTTTCTAATGAATCGAAAGTTGTCCAATGCTTCAATTACTGTCGCTTGCATATTGCCTTCAAAATCGGTTTGGTCTACAGCAATCGTATTGGAGGTACTAGAACCTAACGCATGCACCCCAATGTTAAAGTTTTTAACTTTAGAACGAGTCAAATTATTAACAGGACAAGAGTTTCCTTGGTTAGGAAGGCTGCAATCTCCTTTTAATTGATAACCTGCATCAATAGAAAAGATGGCGCTTCCACTATTCAGGCTAAATGTGCCAACTGTAGTTCGGTTGTCCGAAAACTCACACCCTTTAAATTGAACCCCTCTTACATCCCAAAGTGTCACTTGGTTTATTTCTCCAAGTCCTTCAGGATTAAAATTGTCGTCTAAAATAAATTTACAACGGGTAAAGCTACTGATGTTGGGTTTTTTGTAAGACATGAATTGAACCGCTCTTCTACAGTTTTTAAAAGTAGCATCTTCAGCTATAATAATTCCTCCCATGGAGCCCCAATCGTCCGTTTTCATTAAACTTACAGCAGTGTGTGCATTTTCAATCACTGCATTATTCTTAAGTATTAATTTTCCTTGATTGGTAGACGCTTGAGTTAAATTAGATTTTCCCCAAACTTCAATACCTGACCAAAAAGTACCACAGTCATTTTTAATGGTTCCACCGTCTACTTCTAACGTACCACCAGCTTCAACAAAAATATGACCGTTATAAGGCATATGAAGTGTGCCTTGAATGACTAAGGTCATGCCTTCCTTTATTCTCAAATTATTTTCTAAGTATCTATTTTCTGTCCAAGTAGTATTAATGTCTATTACTTTTTCGTTACCTGCTCTATTAGGTTCAGGTAAGTCAAGACTCCATACTCCTCTACCGTACGTAGCAGCGAATAACTTATTCGAGCACGCATTTATTCTTAGCTCACGAACCTGAACATTTGGAATGCTTGGCACTTTTGTCCAAACATTTGTTCCTCCTTCAGTGGTATATACACCTGCATTGGTAGCTATAAACAACATATCATTCGTTCCTTCTACTACCACAATATTATTCGTCGGAAGCTCAGGTAAAGTTCCGGTTGGATCAGCGTTAGCCCATGTGTTTCCTCCATCAGTAGTTTGAAAAACTCTAAATTTATCCTCATAGCCACCAACCGAGATCCATACTTTTTCGTGATCGGAAGGACTTATTGCAATTCCTGAGATGTATGGAGGTGCTGTCTTTGTAGTTGGAGGATTAGTGTTCGAAGTATAGGTAATCATAGGTAAATTTGCAGTAATATTTTCAAAAACCGTACTGGCAGGTTTTCCAGCTGAAACATCAGTATAAACGCCATTACTTAATCCGGTCGTCGATCTATACAGATTAGTACCGTTAGAATAGCTTGCCAAAGTCACTGCATAGACATAATCAGGATTTGATTTAGAAATATCAAACTCTGACACTTGCCGTTCATATCTACTCACTGTATCATTTTTACCAGATAAGTCAAAATCTGCATATAAGTCAGACTCTACCTTATAAGGGTTAGCTGCGCTTGAATTGCTTGATGGCATTGAAAAATCTGCATTATTTGAAGAGTACAAATCAGAAAATCCATAAATTGCCTTGTGCGTTTCTGGATGATCTATGATTTGAAATTGAGCTGGGACAGCTTCTAACCTCTTATAATCCCCAATAAAATTAGGAGGGTTGATGGCACTTGGTAATGCGTCCCATGGCAATCCGAAATTGTAAAACGAATAGTTTATATCCATTGCATATTTCGGGTTTTGTCCATTTCCTTTAGTATCATCAGTAATTTGAAATCCATATCCATCACCGCCGCCTTGTCTCGTCCAAGCTTGGCCACCCGAAAAGAGTGGTTTATATACATTTACTCCATTATCTTGTCGGCCAATTCCAACAATGTTTGAATTTACTTTTGACACATCAAACGACCAAATCAAACTAGTATTCAAGCCATTATTTTTATAAACCCAACCATTCTCATTATTTGAACTAATGTCTTTTAAGCTAATACCTCCATGGTGTCCACAGAACATTTTAGGATTGGGGGTATTTGGTTGAAAGATCAATTCATGAACATCAGCATGAAACTGACCACCTGCAACATAAGGCGCTTGACCTATGAAACTGCTATTTGGTGCTGTAATATCTGTACTACCTTTCACTTTGGTATACCCGATATAAACCTTTTCAGGGTCTACAGGAGAAACCGCAATGGCCATCCAGCTTACTGGGTATGAATTATAACCATCAGGTTTAACTTCTCCCTTACTATTCACATAAAAAGGTTGAATGGTATAATTCAATTCTTCCCATTGTCCATTTTTTAACATATAGACATAGACCGCTTGATGGTGGTAATTTGTTACAGGATTAAATTCAGTACCATTAATATAGGCATACAATCTATCGGGAGCTGCTGGCGTTACCGTAATGTTTATTCTTTTAACCGAAAAATTTGAATTAAAAGTGGCTAAATCTAAACCAGTCCCAGGACCAGTCATAGAGGTCCAGACATTCCCTCCATTTGTTGATTTAAAAATATCTTTACTAGACGTATAAACTATGTTAGAGTTTGTTGGATGAAACTCCAACCCTCTATAATCATCCATCCAATTAGTGTTGTTATTCACGTTTAACTTGGTCCATGAAGGAGCGTTTACATCAGTTGCATTAGATGAACGGTAAAGCCCCCTTGAGGTAGCTACAAATAGAATACTCTCATCATTTGGGTTTATCCTCAATTGTCTACACACACCACCGTCAGCAAAATTGATTGGATTGTTTGCTGCATCTTTCGTTAATCCTAAATTAATAGGGTTCCAACTCAGTCCATCATCTAAAGATCGATATACTCCGATCGTAAAATTGGGGTTTCTACCATCAAGATTAGTATTGTAATCAATGACAAAGTCTCTTTCATCACCATCGCCAGTACAAACAAATAACTTATTTGTATTCTGATGACTTATGGCAATACCCGAAACAGATGTGATAGGCAACTGATCATCTGTACCATGCACCAACCAGTTATTTCCACCATCTGTTGATTTCCAAAGACCACCATGAAAAGAACCGGCATACATCACTTTATTTGTCGTGCCATTATAATTTGGATCAAAAGCAATTCTATTGATTTGACCATTTCCATCACCCCCAGAATTTGATGGAGTTCCAATAGGCCCAATTTCTGTTGAATTACTGCTTCCTCCAGTTAAAGAATTAGAATTACTAGGTGCCACAAAGTTATTGGCATAATTTATAATACCTGCTGAAGCAACCGATGGGTTTCCATGTGGAGATAATTGTGATCTCCACATTAAATCTGCTCTTACTATTGTTTTCGTATCATAACTCTTTGAAGAATCGGGTAACCTTTTCAATGAATCAAGATTTAATATACTCATAGTAGTATAAAAATTATTAATTGTTGTTTGTCCGTAACTAATAACAGAAAGCAACAATAACGGGATGACTAAATTTTTTCTCATTTTTTAAATTATTTAGGATTAAGCCATAAAACTACATTCTAAATAAAAGTTAAAAAATATTTAACATTTCTAATTTATTCATATTCGGAATAATATATTATATTTGATTTTTAAGAAACTGACTACTATGAAAATAGGAAAAACCCTACAGAAACTGCGAGAAATTCGTGGTTTTACCCAAGAAGGAATTGCCCACGAATTGGGAATATCTCAATCCGCATACAGTAAGATTGAGAATAATTCAGCTTCAATTAGCATTGAAAAAATGATGAAGCTTTCTAAAGTATTAAATATTCCGATGGAAAAAATACTCGTCTTTGAGATAGATGAATATGTGGAAAATTCAAAATCGATAAATGAGCCTATATTGGACTCTATCAATGCTCTAAAAGAATTGTACGAAACAAGAATTAACCATTTAAAAGAAGAAGTACTGTTTTTAAGAGATGAGTTGAAATCGAAAAGAACATGAACAAGCTCTTCGTCACTCTTTGCGTCCTATTATTTGCAACCACATTACCTGCTCAAATAAAATCCGGCCCCATGTTAGGGTATAATACCATGAGAGAAGTACTCGTTTGGGTTGAATTGGATCAATCTGAGCACGCTGAAATGATCTATTGGAAAGAAGGCAGCAACGATAGCATTCGATTAAAAAAAGAGGCGGTAGCGGAGCATCACAATACCATCAAGTTCATCACTCAATTGCTAGAGCCGGGTACCAATTACCTTTACCAAATTCGGGTTCCTAAAGCGAAATACAGCACTAAAGTCTTTCGTTTTAAAACTCAAACCAATTGGCAATTTAGAACTGATCCGCCAACCTTCAAAATGGCATTGGGCAGTTGTGCATACTTCAATGAATCTCAATACGACCGACCGGGAGAACCCTACGGACGCAACTATGGTATTTTTAATCAAATAGTGGCTCAACAGCCAGAGTTAATGCTGTGGTTGGGTGATAATTTTTACCTCCGTGATGCTGATTTGTATTCTAAAGCAGCTACTTTCTATCGCTACTCCACCGATAGAGCTACTCCAGAATTACAGCCTTTGCTTTCAGCTGCTCATCATTATGCCATTTGGGACGATCATGACTTTGGACCGAATGATGCCGATGGCAGTTATGTGGGAAAAGAGCAGAGCTTAGCAGCGTTTAAAACCTATTGGGGAAATCCATTTTATGGAGTCAATGATTTACCAGGAATTACCTCAGCTTTTGAATACAATGATGTTGATTTTTTCCTGTTAGATAATCGATATCAGCGAAATGCCAACAATAGAACCACTGGCGCAAAACAGATGCTTGGAACGCCACAAATAGAATGGTTGATCGATGGGTTGAAAAACAGCGATGCTCCTTTCAAATTAGTGGCCGTTGGTGGGCAAGTTTTGAATACTGCAGCAGTTTATGAGAACTATTCCATCTTCCCAGAAGAACGCGGTTTTTTGCTCAATAGAATCAAGGAAGAAGGCATTAAAGGCGTTGTTTTTGTGACTGGTGACCGCCATAAAACAGAATTGAGTCAATTAAAATTGACTGACGAAGTGAATATATACGATTTGACCGTTTCTCCATTGACAGCCAAGTATTACAACACGATTGATGAGGCCAATACCTTGCGAGTAGAAGGAACGCACACGGCTACAAATAACTTCGCGATTTTGGAATTCTCAGGTAGTTTAGAGAAACGAGTGATGAAGATTATGGTCTACAATTCTGAAGGAAAACTAGAGTGGGAAAGATCAATTTCACGTGATTAAATTTCTTTCATGTGAATCACTAGTTGTTGATTTGGAGCATTCATTTTAAATGCCACATCGTTAAACTTTGGAACACCAAATGTAATTTTCGGATAGTTTGAAAAACCAAAAGGTTCTGTTGGTATTCCAAACATGGACTTGTCAGCTTTTTCATTCAAATTGACATCGTGCAAAACAGCTATCGCATAAGTTCCATAAGCCAAATTTTTGATTTCAATATTGATTTCTGAATTTTGAACTACAACTGACTTAATATAAACCGCCTTTTCAGGATCGTTTGGCCAACCCTTTTCACCCTTAAACATTAAAATTCGAACCGCACCTTTAATGGGATTTACCTGATCTATTTTTAATGATAATGTTCCCGTATTCTTAGTAGTAAAAGATATTAGCACAAAGAAAAAAACCAACAATAACGCTCCAAATCCAACCTTAACTTTCATAAATCGTTCTAACCCCGTGTCAACTCTATAGTAGTAATTTCAGGAGGCATTCCTATGCGCCCAGGATAACCAATGTATCCAAACCCTCGATTCACATACAAATATCGGTTATCTTGCTGATACAATCCCGCCCATTCGTCATAAACATATTGGACTGGGCTCCATTTAAACCCAGGAATGTCAATCCCCATTTGCATGCCGTGTGTATGCCCGGAGAACATGGCATCAATATCAGGATACATCGGTAACACTTCTGCTTGCCAATGACTGGGATCGTGCGACAATAATAATTTTGTTGCGATGTCTTCAGTTCCTTTGATGGCTTCATTCAACTTACCATACTTTGGGAATCGCGCTTTAGCACCCCAATTTTCCACCCCAATAATGGCAATTTTTTCTCCATCAACTTCTAAGATATGGTTTTGGTTCACCAACAAATTCCAACCCATGGCTTTTTGAATATTGGCCAAATCAATTAAGTTTTGACGCTTTTCTTGAGGAGAACCCCAACTCACATAATCGCCATAATCGTGATTCCCAAACACTGAAAAAACGCCTAATGGCGCTTTTATTTTTGAAAAAGTAGAGATCCATTCTTTCATTTCTACTGCTTGATTATTCACCAAGTCTCCTGTAAAAAATACCACATCAGGCTTTTCTTTCAAGAGCATTTCCACCCCACCTTGCACAGCTGTTTTATTCCAAAAACTACCTGAATGGATGTCTGAAACTTGAACTATTTTTAGTCCTTCAAACGCCTTAGGCAAATTGGGCAATGGCAATTTAATTCGTCGTACTCGATAATCATGAGCACCAGATATAATTCCCCATGACATGGCGACTAATGGAGCGGCCCCAACAACCACAGCAGTTTTCAAAATAAATTGAGAACGTGGAATGTGACTTTCTTTATCTGAAACGATTGCTGGAGATGGATTTGAAAATTTTTGTACCAAAAACTGAATTCCCCTGCTAATATCATCTATCAATAAAAATACAGCGAAGAATACCTTTGCCAAGTAATTCATAAAAATCCCGACGAGGATAAACATTCGTACCGATTTTCCTAAAAGGTCCACGTTACTAAAATGATAAAGAAAAAAAGCAAACAAAGACAAAGCTGTAATTGACCAAAAGATAATTTTTACAGACTTTTGTGTCAGTTCTGAACTGTTTTGAAATAATGCTTTAACACCCTGAAATACATACCAGTCAATTAGTATAAAGAACAGTGCAAATAGTGGAATGATGATGATTTTATTCATAAATTTCTATTGAACTCCCAATATGATACCATTAAAGCAAAGATTTGTTCCGATTAGGTCTTTTTAATAACTATTCAGCGAATTTACTCATTGGAAGAAATACATTTTTTGTTATTTCGCAGATTGAATTATATTTAGTGTTTTTTAACACGCCTAAATGCTTAAACCAAAAATTAAAAATAACACGCATGAAGATTAAATCATCTATCATTTTAAGTTTTTTTGTTGCCAGTTTGTTGTTTATTTCAACAACTACTGCTCAAAACACACCTGCTCCAACTCCTGCTGCTGATACTAGTTATTGGTCAAAAGGCGGATTGGTTTCTTTCAATTTCTCACAAGTTGCATTGAGCAACTGGGCCGGTGGTGGTCAAAGTTCAGTCGCAGTAAATGGGTTTTTAAATGTGTTTGCCAAGTATAAAAAAGGCATTCACTCTTGGGACAATACGTTAGACCTTGGTTACGGGATATTCCAACAAGGAGGTGATGCATTCAGAAAAAGTGATGATAAGATCGATTTTACAACAAAATATGGTCGACAAGCATCTAAAGTTTGGTATTATACAGCTTTGGTCAACTTTAAGTCTCAGTTTGCACCTGGTTACAACTTCCCAGATGATTCTACGAAAATTTCTAATTTATTAGCTCCTGCTTATGTATTAGCTTCTATAGGTATGGACTACAAACCAAATGATAACTTCTCACTTTACCTTTCTCCTGTAACTGGAAAATTTACGATTGTAAATGATAGATCATTATCAGATGCAGGTGCTTTTGGAGTAGAAGGTGCAGAGTATGATACCGCTGGTGTAAAAATTAAAAACAGTAAACAATTTAGAGCAGAGATTGGGGGTTACCTTAAGGCTCAATTCAACAAAGACATTATGGAAAATATCAACTTCCAAACGAAATTGGAATTGTTCTCTAACTACATTGACAACCCACAAAATATAGATGTAAACTGGGAAACGATTATAGCAATGAAAGTAAATAAATTCATTACCGCTAATATTTCTGCAACCTTAGTTTATGATGATGATATTGATATTGCAATTGATGACGATACTAACTTGGATAGAAAAGGACCAAGAACACAATTTAAAGAAGTATTGAGTATCGGGTTGTCTTATAAATTCTAAGTTTTTTTAAACTATTTTAATTGAAACTCCACCTTTGACAAGGTGGAGTTTTTTTATGCTATCAATTTCCATATTCGATTTAAAATCTCTTTTTATCCAAAGTTTGAAATCCTACCTTTGCTGTTAAAGCATTGAAAAATAAACAAAAAAATATGAGTCTATCAAAAGTAGATATCTCTCAAGACTTGAAAACCTTGGGGTTGAAAGATATCAATCATGGAACATCGACAGGAAATAAGTGGATGGAAAACGGAACAAACCCTATTTCTTCACATTCACCAGTAGATGGAGCCTTAATTGGTAAAGTAGGAGTTACGACTCCAGAACAATACGAGCAAACTGTTCAGGCAGCTCAAAAGGCGTTTAAAGAGTGGAGAACTGTTCCTGCTCCGAAACGTGGAGAAATAGTAAGACAATTTGGAGAAAAGTTAAGAGAAAAGAAAGAAGCTCTAGGTAAGTTGGTTTCATACGAAATGGGAAAATCGTACCAAGAAGGGTTGGGAGAAGTTCAAGAGATGATTGACATCTGTGATTTTGCAGTGGGTTTATCTCGTCAATTGCATGGATTAACGATGCACTCTGAACGTCCAAACCACAGAATGTATGAGCAATATCATCCATTAGGAGTGGTGGGTATTATTTCAGCATTCAACTTTCCAGTAGCTGTTTGGGCATGGAACACTGCTTTGGCTTGGGTTTCAGGAGATGTTTGTATCTGGAAACCATCTGAAAAAGCGCCATTGTGTGGAGTTGCTTGTCAGAATATTATCGCTGAAGTTTTAGCAGAAAACAACCTTCCTGAAGGGATTAGCTGTTTGATTAACGGTGATTATAAGATTGGTGAATTAATGACACAGGACGGAAGAGTTCCTTTGGTGTCTGCAACTGGTTCTATCAGAATGGGTAAAATCGTATCTGAAACAGTAGGTAAACGATTGGGTAAATCATTGCTTGAATTAGGAGGAAACAATGCGATTATAATCACTGATTCTGCTGATTTAGAAATGTGTATTCCTGCAATGGTATTTGGAGCGGTTGGTACTTGTGGACAGCGTTGTACTTCTACTAGAAGATTAATTATTCACGAAAGTTTATACGACAAAGTAAAAGACCAATTGGTGAATGCTTACAAGCAATTGAGGATTGGAAATCCTTTGGATGAGAAGAATCACGTGGGTCCATTAATCGATCAAGACTCTGTCAATACTTATTTGGCAGCATTAGAAAAAGTGAAAGCGAGTGGCGGTAATGTAATCGTTGAAGGTGGAGTTTTTGAAGGGGAAGGATATGAGTCTGGCTGTTATGTAAAACCAGCAATCGCAGAAGCAGACAACTCTTGGGAGATTGTTCAGCATGAAACATTTGCTCCGATCCTTTACATCATGAAGTATAAAACGTTGGACGAAGCTCTAGAAATTCAGAATGGAGTGGTGCAAGGATTATCTTCAGCTATCATGACCAACAACATGCGTGAAATGGAATTGTTCCTTTCAACTCAAGGTTCAGACTGTGGAATTGCCAATGTGAATATCGGTACTTCTGGTGCTGAAATTGGCGGTGCTTTCGGTGGAGAAAAAGAAACTGGCGGCGGTAGAGAATCTGGTTCTGATGCATGGAAAGTATACATGAGAAGACAAACAAATACAATCAACTACGGAAACGACTTGCCTTTAGCACAAGGCATTAAGTTTGATTTGTAATTAAAAATTATAAGAATCATCAAAGAGGGTTAGCGTTTCTAACCCTCTTTTTTTTGTAATTTTTTTGAGATTAACTTTTCTTAACGATTTTAAATACATATAATTGTATCGTAATAAAGAGGCTCTAGTTTTAATAATCTAGAGTATTAGTAATTATTCTAACTATAAATTATGAAAAAATTAACATTAATGGCAGCAGTGATCTTTTCACTGTCTTCTTGCGTAGTGTATGAGTCACACACTGTAACTGGTAACCCTATTGGGACAAAAAAGGGAGTTGCTAAAGGTGGTGCTTTTAGTAAAGATAAAGACTTTACAATGGCTACTGCAGCAAAAAAAGGGAAAATTGATAAAATTGGAAGTGTAGACACAAAAGTAACTGTGTTCATTGTACCATTTTATAAAACAGTCGTTACAGGAGAGTAATACAGTTAATAACTTAAAAATAAATTAGATGAAAAATTTAAAATATATAGCAAGTGCAGCTATTTTGTCAGCAGTACTTTCTTCTTGTTCAGTAACTACTCCACTAGCAGTAACTGAAGTGCCAATTGGACCTAAAAAAGGAGTAAGTGAAACAACTGTTGTTTTTGGTTATATCCAATTAAACAAAGAGTACGGTGTAGCTGAGGCTGCCAAAAGAGGTAAAATTACTGGAGGAATATCTACTGTTGATGTTAAATACACCAACTATATTATATTCGGTAAGAAAGAGTTAATAGTAACAGGAGAATAATTAAAACGATAATATTATGAAATATATAAAATCACTAATAATAGTTTGCTTTGTAGGGGTGCTATCTTCTTGCTCTGTATCAGGACCATATACAGCTCCAAAAGCATTGGTTACCAAAAATAGCGTTGGTACAAAAGTAGGTATTGCTGAAAAGAAAACTTATTTTGGAATCATGTTTGGTTCTGCAGACCTAGGTATCGTAGCAGCAGCTAAGAAAGGAAATATTACAAAAATTGCAACTGTTGATTCAGAGATAGTAAGTGGATTTATTGTAACCAAGTATAGAACAAAAGTTACCGGAGAATAAGCACTCAGTATCTTTAAAGTTAAAATATAAAGGCGTTTACTTACTTTTAAGTAAACGCCTTTTTTTATCCCTCTACCCAATTACGAATTATCTCTAATCCATACTCTGTCAGTATGGATTCAGGATGAAATTGTACCCCATAGAGTGGCAATGTTTCATGTGAAAAAGCCATTACATTATTGCTATCATCCACCGCTTCACATACCAATTCCTTTGGTAAATCCGATTGTTGAATCACCCATGAGTGGTATCGCCCCACTTTAAATTGACTTGGCAACCCTTTGAAAATGGTGCGTGTTGAAAGTATAGAAATGGGAGTAGCTTCCCCATGCACTACTTGTGGCAAATTAATCAATTTACCACCAAATGACATCGCTAAAGCTTGATGACCTAAACAGACTCCTAAAATACTTTTAGAGTGCTTAAATCGATCAATTAGGGGCATGAGCAAACCAGCATCTTCAGGTAAACCAGGTCCAGGTGAAAGCACAATTTTATCATACTTTTCCACTTCGTCTAGCACAATTTTATCATTCCGAACGACATCTATAGTTACATCCGAAACCTTTTCCAAATAATGGAGCAAGTTATAAGTGAATGAATCGTAATTGTCTAACAGTAAAATCCGCATAAGTGCCATAAAAAAAGTCCCATCTCAACCCTTCAGTTAGGATGGAAATGGGACTTTGAGGTCTCGAGCGGATTCGAACCGCTGTGGATGGTTTTGCAGACCACTGCCTAGCCACTCGGCCACGAGACCCTTTTAATGAAGGCTCAAAATTACCAAATTGTTTCCTAAACTCCTTGGGTTTCTTTTATTTCTCTAAAAGGATTGAAACTGCCTTCACTTCACCACCCAAAGGAGGGTTTAACTTACTAACCTTTAGTCTAATATTAGAAATATCATTGAACTGTAGATACAATCGATCCATGATTCTTTGTGCCAAATGCTCTAACAATTTGGAAGTAATTTTCATTTCTTCTTGAACAATGGCATAGACTTTCTCATAATTCACAGTGCCTTCTAGATTGTCTTCAAGTGTAGCTTCTGACTTAAAATGCGTTTCAAAAGTTATATCAACCTCAAACTTTCCACCGATTTTATTTTCTTCTTCATAAAACCCATGATTAGCGAAAAACACCATTCCTTCTATGGAAATCTTATTCATATCAAATTACAATTTGCCTAAGGCAACGTCCATTCTACTAATGGTTTCTTCTTTACCTAATAAAGCGGTGATTTCAAACATAGAAGGTCCCATTCCTGAACCAGTAACCATCAATCTAAAATTAGGCAACGCAGCGCCCAAACCCACTTCTTTTTCTTCTAAAAATGATTTAAAAGAAGTTTCAATTGAAGCAGCAGAAAAATCGGAGCTATTACTCAACACTTCTTTCCACTCTTTCATTAAAGCAGGCGTTCCTTCTTTCCACTTTTTGCTGTGTGTTTTTTCATCGTATTCAGAAGGCTGCTCAAAAAAGTAATTTCCTTCAGTCAAAATATCATTGATGAAGGTAGCTCGCTCTTTCATCATTCCACAAACACCTGACAAAAACTCAAGATCATCGGCTTTCGCCAATTTCATTTCAATGGCAGTTGACTGTAATTTCTTAGCCAAATCCATATTATCAGTTCCTCTCAAATATTGCTGATTGAACCACCTTGCTTTATCTGGATCGTATTTCGCACCAGCTTTTCCAACTCGCTCAATTGTGAATGTCTCAATTAATTCTTCCATTGAAAACAATTCTTGACTCGTTCCAGGATTCCATCCTAAAAAGGCCAAAATATTCACAAAAGCTTCTGGAAAGTATCCTTTTTCTCTATATCCTGATGAAATTTCGCCTGTTTCTGGGTCTTTCCATTCAATTGGAAATACTGGAAAACCCAATCGATCACCGTCTCTTTTACTCAATTTCCCATTACCATCTGGTTTTAAAATCAATGGCAAATGCGCAAACTGTGGCATGCTGTCTTCCCAACCTAACACCTGGTATAACAATACGTGCAATGGAGCAGAAGGCAACCATTCTTCACCGCGAATAACATGTGAAATATTCATCAAATAGTCATCTACAATATTGGCTAAGTGATACGTTGGCATTCCATCTGATTTGTATAACACTTTATCATCCAAATTAGTAGACTGAACCATTACCCAACCTCTAATCATGTCTTTAAATTTGATTTCCTCATTTCTAGGAATTCGAATTCGTATCACATAAGGATCTCCATTTTCCAATCTTTTTTCCACCTCTTCAGTCGACAATGAAATGGAATTTTTCATAGTCGTTCTTGTGATGTGATTGTATTGTGGTGCGGCAACTCCTGCAGCTTTTAAATTCTCACGCATCTGATCCAACTCTTCTGGAGTATCAAATGCATAATAGGCGTGTCCCGATTCAATTAATTGCTCGGCATACTTTCTATAAATTTCTAGGTCTTTTCTTTCCGATTGTTTGTAAGGTCCTAAATCGCCTCCAAAACCATGTCCTTCATCTGGCACCAACCCGCACCATTTCAAAGATTCAACAATAAATTCCTCAGCTCCTGGCACTAATCGAGTTTGATCGGTATCTTCTATTCGCAACAAAAAGTCGCCATTGTGCTTTTTTGCAAAAAGATAATTATACAACGCCGTTCTAACTCCTCCCATATGCAAAGGCCCAGTTGGACTCGGCGCAAATCTTACTCTTACTTTTCTATCCATCGAAATATTGTCTAATTGTTCTTAAAAATTGGTTGGCAAAGGTAATCTATTCAGTACTTTTTTCACAACAAAACTAAAATTAGGTTAAATAGCTACTGTTATTCGTTAAGTGAGCCTATTCACATCAAAATATCCGACATAATTTTGTGTAATTTTCTGGGTTCGAACAGAAGTATCAATTTCAATGGAAAGCGAAAGCAACGAATGAGTCAAGATAATTACAACATTTTATTAGAAAAACTAGATGAGTTTATACGAAAGTATTATAAAAATCAACTCATTAAGGGGACCATTTACACCTTAGCGATTCTTATCATCAGCTTCACCACTTTTACTTCGTTAGAGTATTTTGGCCACTTTGGAAACAGCTTACGAATGTTCTTATTCTATAGCTTTATGCTACTTTCTTTTGGTGTTTTGATCAAATTGATTTTGATTCCCACATTTAAGCTGTACAAATTGGGTGAAAATATTTCTCATGAACAAGCGGCAGAAATTATTGGAAAGCACTTTGCTAATGTTTCAGATAAGCTATTCAATGTATTACAATTAAAGAACTTATCGAGCGAATCCACACAAAGCAAGTCTTTAATAGAAGCGGGAATTAATCAAAAAATTACTGAGCTTAAGCCGATTCCTTTCACTAACGCCATTGATTTTAGTGCCAACAAAAAGTTTTTAAAATACCTGATTATTCCAGTGGTAATATTTGCTGCTATTGGAATTATCAATCCTGCTGTTTTTACTGACGGAACACAACGATTAGTAGCGCACAGTAGCGACTTTACTCCAATGGCTCCTTTTGAATTTGCAATTATTAACGACAATTTAAAAGGAATAAAAAACGAGGATTTTCAATTAGCTATAAAAATTAAAGGGGAAGTATTGCCTGAAAAAGCATTTATTCAGTTAGGAGGCAACTCATTTCTATTAAACAAAATTGATAAGTCAACCTTTAATTATACGCTTAAAAATTTGCAAGAGGACATTGATTTTAAACTTTCTGCAGATGGATTTGATTCTCGAAACTATACACTAACTGCTCAACCAAAACCTTTGCTAGTCAACTTTGATGTATCAATCGATTATCCAACATACACCCAATTAAATGATGAAGTGGTGCATGACATTGGTGACCTTACCATTCCGCAAGGAAGTGTTTTGAAATGGAAGTTTACTACTACAGCGTCTGAGAGTTTGTTTTTTGGATTTCAAGACTCAGCTTTATCAGTTCAGCAAAATAACATAGATGAGTATGTGGTGAGTGCAACAGCTAAATTTAGTAGTCAGTATCAAATTGCCACAGCCAACCAATTCATCAGCAATAACGATACTTTAAACTATGCGCTTACTGTAATTCCTGATGTATATCCAACGATTACCGTGGAACAAAAAGCTGATTCGACTTCATTAAAGCGAATCTATTTCAAAGGTTCGATTAAAGATGATTACGGATTCAAAAAATTGACCTTTAATTATCGAGTTGCAGATTCAAATCGACTTGTTTCGACTATTATACCAATTAATACGAACACCACACAGAATCAGTATTTTTACGTGTGGGATTTTGAAGATCTTCCTCTAAAGGCAGGAGATGAAATTGACTATTATTTTGAAATTTTTGACAACGATGGAGTTCACGGCAGTAAATCTAGCCGAACTCAAAAGATGCAGTTTAAAGTGCCGACAAAAGAAGAATTAGAGAAAAAGTCGGATGAGCGATCAAAAGAGATTGTGAGCGATTTGGAAAAAAGTTTGCTTGATGCCAAAAAATTAAAGAAAGACATCGACGAGTTAAATAAAAGTTTGATCGATAAAGAGAAGTTAGGCTGGCAAGAAAAAAAGAAATTAGAAGAGATAATAGATGCACAAAAAAAGCTGCGTGAAAAAATTGAAAAATCTAAGAATGAAAACAAACAAAACAATAAAGAACAGAAAGAATTCAACGAATTAGATCAAGACATCTTAGAAAAGCAGGAAAAGCTAGAAGAGCTTTTTGAGCAATTGATGACTCCAGAAATGAAAGAGCTTTACAAAGAGTTGGAAAAATTAATGGAAGAAATGAATAAGGATAAGTTGAAAGATCAGTTGGATAAAATTGATCTTTCAAATGAGGAATTAGAGAAAGAACTGGATCGATCATTGGAAATTTTCAAGCAATTGGAGTTTGAGCAAAAACTAAATGAAACGATTGAAAAGTTAGATGAAATAAAAAAGAAGCAAGAAGAATTAGCCAAAAAATCAGAAGATAAAAATGCCGACGCAGAAGCATTGAAAAAAGAGCAAGAAAAGCTGAATGAAGAATTCGACAAATTGAAAGAAAAGTTGGATGAACTCGAAAAGAAAAATGAAGAATTAGAGAATCCAAACGAGATGCCTGAAACCAAAGAAGAGGAAGATGCGGCTAAAAAGGAAATGGAAAAAAGTGCTGAAGAACTAGGCCAAAAAGACAAGAAAAAAGCGGCTGAATCTCAGAAAAAAGCGGCTGAAGAAATGCAAAAGATGAAGGAGAAATTAGGTGGTTTGCAAATGGAAATGCAAGCTGCAGGTAGCGAAGAGGACATGGAGGATATTCGAGCCCTGTTGGAAAATTTAATTCAATTGTCTTTTGATCAAGAAGCACTGATAGATGTGGTGAAAAAAGCAAATAGAACAGATCCAAAATTTGTAGATTACAGTCAAGCGCAGAAAAAGTTAATAGATGATTCAAAAACCATAGAAGATTCGTTGTTTGCTCTGAGTAAAAGAGTGATGCAATTGGAGGCAACAGTAAATAGAGAAGTGACTGCCATCAAATCAAATATGCAAAAAGCGTTGGGATACTTGGGAGATCGAAATTCAGCTTATGCAGCCTCTAACCAACAATTCGCTATGACTTCTATCAATAATTTAGCGTTGATACTTGACGAGGCTTTGCAGAACATGCAAAAACAAATGCAAGCAGGTCAAGGCAGTTGTTCGAAGCCAGGTGGTAAAAACCCAAAGCCATCAGCAGCCCAAATGAAGAAAATGCAACAGCAGTTGAATGAGCAAATGCAGAAAATGAAAGATGCCATGGAAAATGGGAAGAGCCCTGGCGATAAACCAGGCAGTAAGCCCGGTAGTAAACCAGGAGATAAGCCCGGACAAGGGCAAGGCGGAATGAGTAAGGAATTGGCTCAAATGGCCGCCAAACAAGCTGCAATTAGACGAGAACTGCAGAAGATGTCTGAAGAGTTGGGTAAAAATGGAGAAAATGGTGCAGGCGGTGATTTAAAAAAGCTCTCAGACCTTATGGAGCAAAACGAAACCGACATCGTAAATAAAAACATTACAAGACAAACCATGATGCGTCAAGAAGAGATATTAACGCGACTATTGGAATCTGAAAAAGCAGAAAGAGAGCGAGAGAAAGACAATAAAAGGGAGTCAAAAGAAGGCAGAGAAAATCAGTTACGTAACCCAAATGAATTTTTTGAGTATAACCAACAAAAAGAAAAAGAGGTGGAGCTACTAAAAACACTACCTCCAAGTTATTTGCCTTTTTACAAGAACAAAACAAACCTTTACTTTGAAAACATTAAATAATACCGCTATGGATACAGATAGCCTAATAATACCATCCCATGCAAAAAGTCTTTCCATTATTGAAGAACACATCGATACTATTTGCCAAACATTAAGTGTAGCCGAAAGGTGTTATGGTAATGTTTTGATTGCAGTAACTGAAGCTGTCAATAATGCGATTATACATGGCAATAAAAATGATCAAAATAAGCAAATAGAAGTGAACTACTTTACTCGCGAAAAATCGCTTATTTTTCAAGTGAAAGATGAAGGAAATGGTTTTGATTTTGAAAATCTACCAGACCCTACAGACCCAGAAAATTTGGAAAAGATTCATGGTAGAGGAGTATTCCTCATGAAGAATTTAGCAGACCAAGTCGATTTTGAAGACAATGGTAAAATAGTAAACCTTGCTTTTCATAATTTTGACCATGCTTGAATCGGTTACCAATGAAATATATTTTCACTTTGAAAATGTAGAAGAAATAAATCTCAGTGACTACCTAAAACACTGGTTACGGCAAACCGCCGAAAAAGAAGGAAAAACGATAGGGGAAATAAATTACATTCTTTGCGACGACGAACACCTTCTAAAAATTAATCAAGAATACCTGCAGCACGACACATTGACTGATATAATCACATTTGATTATTGCGAAGGAAGTGTTTTGAATTCAGATATATTTATCAGTATAGAACGGGTAGAAGACAACTCTAAAACTCTAAATAATAGTTTTTTAGATGAATTTGAGCGTGTTTGTGTGCATGGAATTCTTCATCTTTCAGGTTTTAAAGACAAATCTGAAGAGGAAGCGTTAGAAATGAGACAAAAAGAGGATTTTTACTTAAATTTGCGCCCCGTTTAAAAGTGGACATCGTTCCACGTGAAACAATAGAAAATATGGAAAAAGAGTATGATGTAATTGTAGTAGGAGGAGGACATGCAGGTTGTGAAGCTACTGCTGCAGCAGCCAACATGGGTTCGCGAACACTACTAATTACGATGAATATGGGAACAATTGCCCAAATGTCATGTAACCCAGCTATGGGAGGAGTGGCAAAAGGACAAATTGTGCGTGAGATTGATGCGATGGGAGGATACTCAGGAATTGTAACGGATAAAACCGCTATACAATTTAGGATGCTTAATTTATCCAAAGGACCTGCAATGTGGTCGCCTAGGGCACAAAGTGATCGTTGGTTATTTGCCCAAGAATGGCGATTAATGCTTGAACAAACTCCCAATGTGGAGTTTTGGCAAGATATGGTAACAGGGCTTATTGTTGAAAATAATGTAGTAAAAGGAGTAAAAACTTCTCTTGGAATTGAGTTCAAATCAAAGACTGTAGTATTAACCAATGGAACTTTTCTAAATGGATTAATTCATATAGGAGACAAAAATTTTGGCGGCGGTAGGGCAGCCGAAAAACAAGCAACAGGCATTACTGAAGACCTAATAAAATTAGGTTTTGAAGCCGGCAGAATGAAAACAGGCACACCACCAAGAGTTGACGGTAGATCCTTGGATTATTCTAAAATGGAAGAACAAAAGGGAGACGTAAATCCTTCAAAATTTTCGTATAGAGCTTCTACATCTCCATTAAAGGAACAGAAAAGCTGTTTCATTACCTACACAAACGAAACAGTTCACAATACACTAAGAGAAGGCTTCGATCGTTCACCAATGTTTAGTGGTGCGATTGAAGGAACCGGACCAAGATACTGTCCATCTATTGAAGATAAAATTGAGCGATTTTCTGAACGAGACCGCCACCAACTTTTTATTGAGCCAGAAGGGTGGAACACTGTGGAAATATATGTGAATGGTTTCTCTACATCTTTACCATTGGAAATACAAGAAAAAGCAATCAAACAAGTTGTTGGATTTGAAAATGCAAAAATATTCAGACCCGGCTATGCCATCGAATATGATTACTTTCCACCAACACAATTGAAGCACACATTAGAAACAAAGCTTGTAGATGGACTTTACTTCGCAGGTCAAATAAATGGTACTACTGGATACGAAGAAGCAGCATGTCAAGGAATGATGGCAGGCATAAATGCACATTTAAAAATAGAAGAAAAAGAACCTCTCATATTAAAAAGAGACGAAGCATATATCGGTGTTTTAATAGATGATTTAATAACAAAAGGGACAAAAGAACCTTACCGCATGTTTACATCACGTGCAGAATATCGAATCCTTTTACGTCAGGATAACGCTGATATTAGACTTACTCCAATCGCTCATAAAATTGGATTAGCATCAGACTTACAACTAAAACTAGTGGAACAAAAACAATCCTCACTAAAATCTTTAATGAAAAAGTTGGACAATGTAAGCGTGAAGCCTGAAGAA
The DNA here is from genome assembly GCF_055129545.1 of Acidiluteibacter sp. Taxonomy (NCBI): domain Bacteria; kingdom Pseudomonadati; phylum Bacteroidota; class Flavobacteriia; order Flavobacteriales; family Cryomorphaceae; genus Acidiluteibacter; species Acidiluteibacter sp. The sequence continues at coordinate 24,581 of NZ_JBSRUB010000009.1, forward strand.
ATAAATGGTTATTTAACCACATCAGGAACTGCTAACATCAAACAAAAAGTAAAAATTTCTAGTATTCTTAGTAGGCCACAAGTAAACATAAATGACTTTTCTGATGCAGTAGCTTCAGTAAAAGATATCATTTCCAAAGAAGATCCAACAGTTGTAGAACAGGCCGAAATCCTAATAAAATACCAAGGCTACATAGACCGAGAAAAGGAGATGGCTGAAAAAATGACACGCTTGGAGGAAGTAAAACTTAACGATGAAATGGACTACTTCAAGTTTAAATCCCTATCGTCTGAAGCTAGAGAAAAACTAAATTCAATCAGACCAAGAACACTAGGACAAGCAAGTAGAATAAGCGGAGTATCCCCGTCTGACATATCAGTATTAATGATTCACCTTGGAAGGTGATTTGTTCCACGTGAAACAAAACTAAAAAATGAACACAAGAAAACAATGCCCAATATGTAAAGGAGAGACATTCTCTCCTTTTTTAATTGCAAAAGACTACACTGTAAGCAAAGAAAATTACAGCATAGTAAGCTGTAATAAATGCAAATTTAAGTTCACAAACCCGATTCCTGAAGAAGCTAAAATTGGCGAATACTATAAATCGGAAGAGTATATTTCGCATAGTAATACCAACAAAGGATTAATCAATAAGGCCTATCAAATTGTCCGAAACATAACTTTAGAGCAAAAAGAAAAGCTAATTGTAGATGGACGAAATCGTGGAAAATTATTAGACATTGGGTGTGGAACAGGAGAATTTTTAAATCATGCCAAAGAAAAAGGTTGGACAACGGAAGGGATAGAACCCGATGAAAGTGCCAGAAAACTAGGTCAAGAAAATTATGGTTTAACAATTTCTGAAGAAACGAGACTGGCAAAAATTGAAAACAATTCAATTGATGTTATCACAATGTGGCATGTTTTGGAACATGTTTATCACTTAAATGAACGAGTAATTGAACTAAAAAGAATCTTAAAAAAAGATGGAACAATATATATCGCAGTTCCAAATTTAGAATCTTTTGATGCCAAATATTACAAAGAGAATTGGGCAGCATTTGATGTTCCTAGACATTTATACCACTTTTCAAAAACAGATATTTCTAATTTAATGCTTCAAAATGGAATGGAAGTAAAGCAAGTTTTACCAATGAAGTTTGATTCGTTCTATGTAAGTATGCTAAGCGAAAAATATAAAAATGGAAAATCAAATCTAGTGAATGCTTTTCTTACAGGATGGAAATCGAACCAAAAAGCGAAAAATACCATGAACTATTCCAGTTTAATCTACAAAATAGAAATTCAAGCTTAAATAAAGCGATATCCTAAATTTAAATGCGTTTTGATGTAAGACATCCAGAATGTCAGAGATGTTAAATTAGAGCTGACATAAAACAGACGTAATTAAAGAATTGAATATGATGTAGTTGATTAATAATGCGTTTGGAAATAGATATAAAATACTACATTGACGACTTTAATTGAAAAAACAATGAAATCATTATTAATTAAAAAATTGAACTAAGAAAAAATAAAAAAGCCACTCATTTATATAATCATAAAATGAGTGGCTTTCTAAAAATGTGACCCCGGCAGGATTCAAACCTGCAACCGTCAGAGCCGAAATCTGATATTCTATTCAGTTGAACTACGGGGCCAAAATTCGGACGCAAATATAAGCTAATTTTGAACAATAAAATAGTCAGGGATTTAGTTATATTGTTCACAATAATAAAACCAATGAAAAAATTTATAACCCTAATACTTCCAGCCATCTTTGCTATGCAAGGAATCGCCCAAGATAAACCACTTGGAACATGGACAGATCATCTACCATACAGTAGTGGAGAAAAGGTAGCAATTGGAAACAATAAAGTTTATTGTAGTACAGGTTCAGCACTTTTCTATATCAATAAAGAAGACAACTCTATTTCCAGAAAAAGTAAAGTTAACGGACTCTCCGATGTTGGGATAAGCGCCTTAGCATTTAATGAAGTAAATCAGACATTGGTCATTGCGTATGCGAATGGAAACATTGATTTATTGCGAAATGATGCCATTTTTAATATTCCGTTTTTAAAAAACAATTTAACAATTCCAAACACTTCAATTAATGATGTATATATCGATAATGAGTTTGTCTATATTGCTTCTGGATTTGGTATACTTAAATTAAATACTACAAAAAGAGAAATTTCAGATTCTTATATTATTGGACAGAGTGGAGTTTATGAAGAAATATTTGATGTTACTATTCTTCGAGATACTATATATGCAGCAACAAAAAATGGCATAAAATACGCACCAACCTCAATAAATCTAACCGACTATAGAAACTGGAAAGTTATACCCTTAATATCAAGATTTGAATATAAAGCATTAGAAAAATTAGGTGACCATCTAATTGCAGTTACCAAAAAAGTTTCAACACTTTCAGATAGTATTTTCATACGTACAGGAAGTAAATGGAATCAATTTTCTGCATACCAAGTGAACGAATTAAAGGAAGTCATCACCTTAGGAGATAAAACATACTACATTTCAAACCAACAAATTGGAATAATGGATAAAACCCTGAACATGGTAGACACCATAAATAGTTACTATGGTATCGGAAGCTTTAATCCTTCATTTATAGCATTAAACAAGCTAAATGGTAACTTCTGGTATGCAGATTTAGACATTGGTTTAGTAGAAAATAAAAACAATAATTTTATTACTTATAGTGCGAATGGACCACGAATCAAAAATGTATTTAAACTTGAAGCGAGTGGTGGAAAAGTATACGCTGTTCAAGGAGGAGTTAATTCCGCGTATAATAATTTATTCAAATACTCGGAAATAAGTATTTATAATTCCGGAATATGGACATACTTAGCACCAGAAAATGATCCAAAATTAAACGGCACATTTGATTTACTAAACGTAACTATAGATCCAAAAAATAAGAACCATGTATTAATAGGGACTTGGGGAGCAGGACTAATTGAAATGCAAGATAATAAAGTAATAAACGTTTACGACAGCACGAATTCAGGAATCCCTTCAAGATCAGCATATAGCTGGTTTGGTGTAGGCGGAACAACTTATGACAATAAAGGTAATCTGTGGGTTTCTAGCTCTTATACCGATACACTAATTTCTGTGAAACAGTCAAATGGAAAATGGATGAACTACGGCTTCCCAGAAGAAATTACTTCTACCAAATCTGTAGGTGATATTTTAATTACAAACGGGGGACTTAAATGGGTATTACTGCCAAGGGTGGGCTCAAACGTAGAAATTTTTGTATTTGATGACAATGGTACAATAGAAGATGTTACAGATGATAGAAAAATACTATTAACCTCGAATGCTGACAATGGAAATCTTCCGGGCGCTAGAGGGTTAGTTGGCGCCGTAGATCAAGATGGAGAAATATGGATTGGAACAGATGATGGTTTAGCTGTATTTTATAATCCTGATGGGGTATTTGATGGTGCGAAAAATGCGCAACGAATTCTAATTAAACAAGGAGCTGATATAGAGATATTATTAGAAGCAATTAAGATATCAGATATAAAAATTGATGGTGCAAATCGCAAATGGATTGCTACAGAAGGACAAGGCGTTTATTTGTTATCGGAAGATGGAACAGAAGAAATACACCATTTTACAATCAATAATAGTCCACTAATCTCTAATAACGTCTTTGGAATAGCCATTGATGATGTAAATGGGGAAATATTCTTCGCTACTGAAGATGGTATTGTATCTTACAAAGGAGACGCTACAAATGGTTTTGAAGACTTTGAACAAGTAGAAGTATATCCTAATCCTGTTCGTCCAGAATACGAAGGCCCAATAGCAATTAGAGGACTTGTTAATGGATCAATAGTAAAAATCACAGACATCAATGGAAAACTAGTACGAGAAATGAAATCATTAGGTGGTCAGGCTATCTGGGATGGCAAAACCATTAACGGAGAACGTGCGGCCACAGGAGTTTATTTAGTATTTAGTAGTTCAGGAGATGGCCAGGGAAACCTAAAAACAAATGTTGGTAAGATTTTATTTATCAATTAAATGAATTTAAAATCTCATGCAATTGTTTTAAAAAGCACAAAATACACAGACTCAAGTCTAATTATCAAGCTTTTTACGAAGGAATCAGGTTTGCAGAGTTATATTGTATTCTTTGGTAAAAAAAACAATACTAAAGCTACTTTTCAAGGATTAAACTTGATAGAAATAGAAAGTTACCAAAAAGGAAACAATCGACTGGCCCGTATAAAAACAGCTAAACCACATTATCATTACAGTAGTATATCCACAAATATATATAAGACCACTGTAATTCAGTTTCTACAGGAAATACTTAATAATAGCATACAGGAAGAAACGGCGAATATGGACTTATATGAATTTATAGAAGCTCATCTTCAATATTTTGATAAGAACGAAAAGTTTAATCCAAACTTTCACATTTATTTTTTAATTAAGCTAACAAAATATTTGGGGTTCTATCCTCAAGGAATTTACAAAACAGGATTACAATTTAACATTATTGAAGGAAATTATGGCTATTCAACCACAGCTTCTAACTATTTAGATCTGCGTTTATCGGGTTTACTCCATTTATTTACTGAAAGTTCTGTGATATCAAATCAAGAAATAAAATTAAATGCAACCGATCGTCGAGAATTGTTAGAAGGCCTGATTTTATATTTTCAATACCATTTGGATGGATTCAAAGAAATAAAATCAATCCATGTTTTAGAAACACTTTTTGCGGATTAAATACCGTTTAAAATATTAATTAACAACTCAATGTTGTCCGTTTGTATAAAATCTACGTTATTTTTTATTGCATCAATATGAGAACTACGTGACTTAATATCAAAAACACTTACTTGCAATCCTTTGCTGTGAGCATAAGCTACTTTTTCTTTAGATATTGTTTCATTTTTAGAGACTATGCCTTTGATGTTTATCGGTAGAATTTTTTTTATATTTTCAACAGAGATCTCGCCATCAAACAATAATTGTATTCTGGGATTACCAACCCTCAGTTGATTCAAAAAATTTAGATTACCAGACTCAACAAAAATCCAATCATATCCAGTATACTTATCAATCAGGCTTGATACTCCTTTTGACAACTTTTTATTTAAGGAGTCTGATACGATTGGATCTAAAATTAAGGTAGTTCTCATATCCAAAAAGAATAATGGCTTGATGGTATAAGACGAAAATTCATCTAAAACATATTCTAACCTTGGCAAATACAACTCATCAATAACCCTCGTGACAATATGATTCCGATAACTACACTGATCCAACTCAGTGCTTAAACGCTCAGATATAGTTCCTTGACAGTTGGTTTTAGATTGCAATTGCAAGTCATGATAAAGGAATAACTCATAATCTAAACTCATTTGGACATCTACTTCAACACCATCAGCTCCAAACCCGTTAATAGCTCTTCTAACACTTCTAATAGAATTATCAGGAACAAGATTAGTTGCGCTTGTAAACCCAATTCCTCCGTGTCCAATAATACCGATATGATTGCCATTAAGATTAACAATATTAATGTCATCTACTTTTTCACAACCTAAATTGGTTATAAAAACAAGAAGAATAAAACCGATCTTAAATCTTCTAAAAATCATATCTTATGTGTAAACCAACAAAAATATTAAATCCGAAATTCCTTTGCTTAACGCCTAAACTCAAATTATTCAAATTCTCGTGATACATTCCAACTCCCATTTTTTCTCCTATCCAAAAATGTTCAGAAATCTTATAGTCGAGACCATTACTAATAAAAATTTCATGAACACTATTTAGTTTATCCTTAAAAATACTTTTAGGATTATAGGCTCTGTTATAAGAATTCTGATAGTCGATATTGATAAATGATTTGCTTTTTTCATTTTCTGATAGAATATAATTCCAGCCTAATTTTCCACCAAGGGGACCAGTATAAAATAAATAAGTCTCAGAGACTACATTTCTTATTCCTAGATAAAATTGATGACGCTTCCAATTCAAACCAAAAGTAGCAAATGCGCTATAACCAACATATGAATAGGTTCCACCTGCGCTTACAGAATAGTTCATATCTGAGAATACACAATTATTTTGAGCAGTAATTCTAGATGAATAAAAAAAAGTTACGAAGAGAATGTAAAATAAAGGCGTTCTAACGAAGCTTTTTGTTGCTTTCATGGAAGGTGTTAATTAATGCCTCTAACTCTCTTAAATACTCCCTATGATTAAATTTAGGGGCATATACAAAGCCATATATACCAACCACTTTATTTTCCTCAGCATTGAGAAAAGTGTAATTGACAAAAGAACCTCCCATAAAAATTCCCTCCATTTTCCATAAACCTGAAAGCTTTACAGCGTATTTATCTTTAAAATTAATTTCTTCTTTTAAAACTGGATATTGCATTTCAACTGCCATAAAACCCTTAGGTTGGCCTTTAATATTGCTAATAAAAGTTTCCATAGAATCCACTATCACTTTTGCATTAAAAGTACTATCGTTATCATAAGGATATTCATAAACCATTACTCCTTGAAGTATTTGATGTTCTCCTACCACTCGATTTTTTCTAACAAAAAAGAAGTTAGTGCTATCAATAGATACAAAATACTCTGCGGGAACATTCAAAGAGAAATTGTGCTTCTCTAATAAAGCGTTTGATTTTTGTTGATCTACACCATCTAACAATCGATTGCTAGACCTTTTCAACTCTGCTTCATTGAACAATTTTTGCAGTTTATCTTTATTTTTCAAGAGAATTGATGCTGCACTATTATCATTTGGCGCTGAAATAACAACCACCAACTGATCCTTTGACCAAACTTCTTCTTTGATTTGGATCTCTGTTTTATTCGCTGAATTAATGTCCATTTCTAAAATGTTCCTTACAGTTTGCAACATTCTAGTAAACCCTTTTTGAGGAACAGTTACTACATTAAAAATAGGTTCGCTACGTGGCACACCGTAAACCTCTTCTAAAAAAACTTTCTCTAAAGCTCTGCCAGTTTCACCATTCGCATAAGAAGTGTCTACCACTATTATTAATTCTCCAGATTTGCCAGTTGATGCAGGTAGCGTACGCTCATCGTTTTTTACATCACATGAAAAAAATAAAACGATAACCGATAATAAACTAATCCGATAAATTCTTTTCATAGTATTTAACTTGCTACAGGAACTTTTATTTTCATCCCAGGCTTTAAATGTTTAATATTTAAATGATTATTCATTTGTTTTAAATCATTTACTGTAATTCCATTGTATTTCTTAGCGATATCCCATAACGTATCACCTGGTTGAATAACATGGTATTTAAAATCGTTTTTAGAAGTCGACTTTGTTGATGCACTGGCTGTTGTTACCGACTTTGATTCTGGTGCATTAGAAGTATAAATGGTTAACTTATCTCCAGGACTTAAACGAGTTGATCGCATGTTGTTCCAAGCCATCAAATTACTAACACTTACCTTATATTTATTGGCAATTGATCCTAAATATTCTCCGCTTTTTACACGATGAACCAACATGTTTTGTTCTTCAATTTTCTTTTCCTCTTTTACATCATTAATGCTATCTGCCACCTCTTTTCGCTGTAAATCTGCATAAATATTGGCTTCATTGGTTAAGTAAACACCAATTTTATCTGTTGGTAAACAAAGTGGCAATGGTTTATCAGAAGTTGGAATTAACTCTGCTTTGTACATTGGATTATAGTATGCAATGTCTTTAACAGGCATGTCAATATAGGTAGATAACTCTTTAAAGGAAAACCCCTTTGTAATCATAATAGTATCGTACTTTATACAAGTATACTGTGGATTAGTTGGGAATATTTGGTGATCTAAAGAGTGATTCATGATGTAGTTTACAGCTATAAATGCTGGAACATAACCTCTTGTTTCTCTTGGAAGATAGTTTATTATTTCCCAATAATCTCTTTTCCCACCTGACCGTCTGATTGCTTTATTCACATTACCAGCACCCGAATTATAGGCTGCTAGAACTAAATTCCAATCGCCGTACATTTTGTACATGTCTGTCATAAACTCGCAAGCAGCAACAGTAGATTTGTATGGATCCATTCGCTCATCGTAATATGAGGTGATGTTTAGGTCATACATTTTCCCAGTTCGATACATAAATTGCCACAATCCCATAGCACCTACACGGCTTTTAGCCTGAGGATTTAAAGCCGACTCAATAACTGCCAAATATTTTAATTCCAATGGCATATCATAACGATCCAACACTTCTTCAAACATTGGAAAATAAAATGGCGCCAAACCTAGAAGGTTACTTGTTAATACGCGTCTTCTATCTGCATATAATTTTATAAAACCTTTCACATAATCGTTGTAAACCAAATCAAAAGGTGTGTTTCTATTAAGTACTTCTAATCGATGACGAATAATAGAATCATTGTGGTCATCAACCGTTGTGATTATTAAATTCGTGTCTCCGTTACCAAATAATCGCTGATCTACAGAAAATTGATTTGTAAATTTCCTAGCCAGAATACTATCTATCATTGCGAGTACCTCATCATCAGATGAAATAATAAAAGTGGTGTCAGACTTTTGAGTCTTTGACACTGCACCTGAAGCAAAAGCTGAAGTGCTTGCAACTAAAAGAGAAGCAATTAATACTAATTTGTTAATCATTGGAAACGGGTATTATTTTAATTACAACGAAGCAATAACTTCTTTGGTATGTAAAATTCGAGAAATGCGGACTAGCAAACATAAACAAGCGCTTAACTTATTCACGTATCACTGTTCATTATCTTCCTAGAAATGTCCAATAGCTTTTCTTCTTCAAAGGCGTCTGCCATTAATTGCATTCCGAAAGGCAATTCATTTGAGGTAGCTCCAATTGGAATTGATATAGCTGGCATTCCAACTAAGTTGGCCTGAACAGTAAAAACATCTTCCAAGTACATTTCTATAGGGTCATTACTTTTCTCCCCTATCTTGAATGAAGAGTTGGTTGTAGTTGGTGATAAAATAAAATCGTAGTCTGCAAAAATTGCTTTGGTCTTATCCCTTAAAACCCTTCTTACTTTTTGAGCTTTCGCATAATACGCATCATAATATCCTGCTGATAACACATAAGTTCCCAACATTATTCTGCGTTTCACTTCAGCTCCAAAACCTTCTGATCTAGAGAATACATAAGTTTCTTCTAAGTTAGTGGCATTGGGACTGCGATAGCCAAAATGGACTCCATCATACCTTGCCAAATTGGATGAGGCTTCGGCAGTGGTCAATACATAATAAGCAGGAACCATAAAATCTAGAAAAGGAAATGAAATTGAATCAACTTCGTGACCTTGGCTTTTTAGCTTTTCTATTTGTTGATTGATTGTTTGTTTTACCTCTTTATTTAATCCTTTATGATCTAAACAATCAGCAATATATGCTATTTTATACTTTTTGTTTTTATCTGATTGTTGAATGGAGTTTAAATAGTTAGGAACACTTTTACTAGAGGATGTACTATCCATTTTATCATGACCAGAAATCACTTCCAATACAATTGCCGCATCTTCCACATTGTTCGAAAATGGACCAATTTGGTCAAAAGATGAAGCAAAAGCGATTAATCCATTTCTAGAAACTCTTCCATAAGTTGGTTTTATTCCAACAACTCCACAATACGAAGCTGGCTGACGGATAGAACCACCAGTATCTGAACCTAAAGAAACCAAACATAAACCAGCTTGAACCGCTACTGCTGATCCGCCTGAAGATCCGCCAGGCACATAATCTTCATTGGCCGCATTGCGCGTAACTCCAAATGCAGAATTCTCAGTAGAGCTCCCCATTGCGAATTCATCACAGTTTAATCGACCAATGATAATGGCGTCCTCGGCTAACAACTTTTCAACAACGGTAGCAGAAAAAAGTGATTCAAAGTTTTCCAACATCTTTGAAGATGCTGATACTTTGTGGCTTTTATATACAATATTGTCCTTGATGCCAATGACCATTCCGGCTAGTTTGCCAGCGGTTTTTGATGCAATTTTTGCATCCACTTCTTTCGCTTTTTCTAACGCAGATTGATCAAATGTTTCTAAAAATGCATTTAAACTTTTACGTTCTTCTATGCGATTTAAATAACCTTTAACCAATTGTTCACAGGTAGTTAAACCCGAATGTAATTCAGTTTGAATCTCCGAAAGAGAAGTATATTCCTTCAATTGCAAAAAATATTAGGTGTTGTATTACTTGGTTTCGTCCTTCTTGTTATCCTCTTCTTTGCCAGTAGCATCTTTAAACTCTTTGATGCCTTTTCCTACTCCTTTCATCAATTCAGGAATTTTCTTTGCTCCAAATAGTAACACTACGATTACTAAGATGATAATAATTTGATTAGGTCCAATAATACCTAAGATGATGTTTAAATCCATTCTGTTCAGATTAGGAAACAAAATTAGTAAATTTTAATTGCCCATAGCTTGAATTCGCTAGTTTTGGATAATCTATGGAACAAGAAATTGATTACCTTATTATAGGGCAAGGAATAGCAGGTACATTATTGAGTTATCAGCTTATAAATAAAGGATATAAAGTTAAGGTTATTGATGATAATCATCAAAGTTCTAGTACGCTTGTTGCTGCAGGACTGATAAACCCTTTGGTGTTAAAACGACTTACAAAAACATGGAGAGCAGAAGAGTTTATTGCTTTTAATGAGCTTCATTACCAACAACTAGAAGAATTTCTGTCAGTCAAATTCTACCATAAAACACCAATTTTAAAACTAATTAATTCAGCAGACGAATTTAAGTTTTGGTCACATCGCTCAGAAAATGAAGAGGTGAAAACCTACATTTCTGACGAATTTTTGGATCTCACGCCATTTTCTTTTTTAAAAGATTTCAAAGGAGGGTTGGTCAACAATACGTCATGGATAGATGCGCCTGAACTTTTAAAATCTTACCGAAATAAGTTAATAGAAAACAATCAACTTGTGCAAGAATCATTTGATTTAGAACAATTAATTATCAATGAAAAATCAATTCAATACCAAACTATACTTTCGAAACACATTATTTTGTGTGAAGGATTTAAATCTAATTTTAATTACTTATTCAATTGGATTCCATTAAGTTTAGTAAAAGGAGAATTAATTACTATTCACAGTGAAGCCCTTTCAGATGAATACATTTTTAATAAAAAAGTGTTCATACTTCCTCTTGGAAATCAACAGTATAAAATAGGAGCTACTTATGCTTGGGGAGATTTAAGTTTATCAACCACAGAGGAAAAGCGAAACATTTTGGTTAAAGACCTAGAAGAGTTAATTGATTGTGAATATACAATTGTTGATCAATCTGCTGGAATCCGCCCGGCTGTAAAAGACAGACGACCAGTTATAGGATGTCATCCTGAACACAAGCAAGTTCATATTTTTAATGGACTAGGATCGAGAGGCTTAATGATGGCTCCAAAATTGGCCGATGAATTTATTGATCATCTAGAAAACGGAACTCCTTTAAATTCTGAAGTAACAATTGAACGTTACTATTCAGAGTTTACACCAAGTTCAACTTATTAAACAATTCTTCTTTGTAAGAACCGCCTACAGGTAAAATAATATTGCTTTTTTCTAAAATTAGATTAGGCATTTCAATCGCCTTAATCTGTTTTAAATTAACAATGTATGATCTATGAATACGTTGGAAATTAGTTTCAGGTAATTTTTTAGCAATGTCTTTCATGGTAGAATGAATGGTATATTTTTCATTTCCTACATGAATAACAACGTAATCTTTGAGTGCTTCAACAAAAAGAATGTCTTCATTATTTACTTTAATCAATCTTGAATTAGATTTTACATAAATAAAGTCATTGTTCTTAGTGTTCATAGAATAAAGCACCTCTAATCTACTCTGCGTATTCTGCTCTTTTTCTTTTTCTTTCTTGTATTTGTAAAGCGCCATTTCTATGGAAGTACGTAAATCAATTTCCTTAAAAGGTTTAATGATGTATCCATAAGGTTCAGTTACCTTGGCTTTGCTAATTGTCTTTTCGTCTGCGTATGCCGTTAAAAACACAACAGGGATGGAGTATTTTTCTTTTACTGCGGCAGAAGTTTCAATTCCTGATAATTTTCCTTTCAACATAATGTCCATCAAAATTAAATCGGGTTTATCCTTTTCAATGGCTTCTAAAGCGCTTTCACCAGAAGAGTGAGAGCCCAATACATCGTATCCAATCTTGTTGAGACATACTTTTATATCACGTGCAACAATTGCTTCATCTTCAACAACTAATATTTTTACTTTAGACATGTTTGATTGTTTTAGGTGTTAGTTATCTTTTTTAAATTTTATAGTGAATTTGGTTCCATTACTTCTGTCTAAATCTAGTTCTCCTTCTAGTTGTTCAACTAAACTTGAAATCAATTGTAACCCTAATGTTTGAGTATTATCGATATCTATAGCTTCATCAATTCCTATTCCATCATCACCAACTTCTAATTTTACAAATTCATTTTCCAAAGTTAACATTATCTTTATAATCCCTCCCTTATGAATGTCAAAAGCATATTTTAATGAATTTGATATTAATTCATTCATAATTAAACCACAAGGTATTGCAAGGTCTAAATTAAGGTAAATTTTTTCAATATTTAATTCTAATTTGATGGTATCGTCAAACACATCATAGGTTCTGAATAGATTCCTAACCAAATTGGAAATGTAATCAGAAAAGTCAATTTTAGAAAAATCTTTATTGGTGTATAAGCTTTCGTGAATAAAAGCCATAGATTTAATTCTATTCTGACTTTCTTTTAGAATTTGAAGTGTTCCTGGATCCGTTACATAGGCACTTTGTAGATTCAAAATACTTGATATAACCTGCATATTGTTCTTTACTCTATGGTGCACTTCCTTCAATAAAACTTCCTTTTCAGTCAGTGATTCTTTTAAACTTTTCTCTGCTACTTTTTTCTCCGTAATATCATGTGCAATGCAGGATAATTCATCAACAGAGCCATCATCTTTGATAATTGGATTAATGAAAACTTCGCGATAATGTTTGGTATTTAACTGATCTATTTGCTCTACTTCAAAATGAAAATGATCGCCAGAAAAACCAACAGTGAAATAATTTTTCCACTTATCTTTTACTTTTTTGTCTGTAATATTTGAGGATTCGAAAAAGTCCTTTCCAAATTTAATACTTTGATTGTAAAATAATTCTATATCATTTGCATAGTTTTCGTTGAATGAAATCAATTGATAAGACTTATTAATCATAAAGAAATAATGAGAACTACTTTCAATAATTGTATTCAGTTTAGCTGCTTGTAATTTATTCTTTTCTTCACTTCTTCTTAGAATTTCTTCTGCCTCTTTTATGTCTGTTATGTCTCTACCAACAGCCATAATTCCCATTACTATCCCTTGAGTATTGTATAGATATGAAATAGATAGATAACTTATAAAAACACTTCTATCTTTTCGTATTGATTTCACTTCACCTACAAACTGACCTTCGTTTTCTAGAATACTAAATACTAGATTACACTCCTTCTGATCAGCAAATAATTCATTCATACTGTGACCTAGCACTTCATTTTTATCGTAATTGAATTGTTTTCTAGCAGCCAAATTAAATTCATTGATATATCCATTAATGCCAGCAGTATAAATCATATCGATAGAACTTTCAATAATTCCTGCTGTATATGATTGTGAAAGTGTTAATTGGTTTTCAATTTTGATACGTTCTTGAATTTCTTCTTTTAGCAACAAATTGGCACTTTCTGCCAATTCAGCTCTCTTCTTTTCTTCTTCAATTTGCTTTTTGGTAGTAATGTCTATAAAGGTGAATAAAACACATTCCTTTTCATTGTAATTAATCATATTGGCCCTTAACTCTATATCTATCATTTGCCCTTTTCGATCAATAATTTTACGCTCTTGCACGCCTAAAGAGTTCCCTTCATTTACATAATTTATATCTTCATATATTAACAATTCCCCTTCAGGGATAAAGTCTTCTATGGATTTATACAACAATTCAAAACCAGATTCATATTTCAGAATTTTTATACCTTTTTCATTAATAAATTGAATCTTATTCTCATGTATTATAGTGATTCCATAGTTAGAATTATCAATTAAGTTCTTGTATTGTTCTTTACTTTCTTGCAGGTTTTTCTCTGCTTCAACAAGCTCTGTAATGTCAATTATATTCCCTTCTATGAATTTAACATCATTGTTATCGTTATAAATAACAGACGAACTAATCAGGATATAAATTATATTTCCCTCTTTTGTCTTTAATTCTATTCGTTTAGATTTAACCGATTTTTTTTCTAAAATTTCTTCAATAAACCCAATTCTATCTTGTTGCTTCGTATAAAAATTCAAGGCATTGCCTTCTGACAAAACTTCTTCAACCGAGCTGTAGCCTAAAATTTTTGCAAATGCCGGGTTACAATCTAATACCTTTCCAAATAATGAAGACCGATAAACACCTGATAAATTTCTTTCATATAATTGTCTAAATTTCTCTTCACTCTTTTCTAGTGCATTTTCGTATTCTTTCTTCTCAGTAATGTCTTGAAGCGTTCCATAAATATTTGTAGGCACTCCATTTTCATCCACTTTTACTTGGCCTTTTGCATTCACCCATTTAAGCTCCCCTTTATTACTAACCAATCTAAAATCGATGGTGTAAGGTTCTTTATTATCAGTTACAAAACTGATAGACTTCTTAACATAATCGTAATCATCAGGATAAATAAATTTTTTAAATTGTGCTCTGTCTACAATTATTTCATCACCAACCATTCCAGTTATGGATTCTATATTTTTCCAAACTGCATCACCATTTGCCAAATCTATGTCCCATAAAATTGTTTTAGAAGCTACTAAGGTTAAATCTAGTATTTCTTGTTTTTGTTTTAATACGTCATTGTAATTTTCAATCTCTGTGATGTCGACAATCTGAGAAATAGAATGGGGTTTATCATCTCCCTTACCAATATCCGGTATAATATTTAAAATAGTATGTATAATACTTCCATCTTTTTTTATGTATTTCTTTTCTGTCGTGAATGTTTCAAACTTCTTTTCATTCATCTGACGCACTAATTTTTCATCTATTTCCCAATCATCTGGATGAATAATTTTCGAGACATTCATGTTTTTTAATTCCTCTTCAGAATATCCAAACAGTTTAATAAAAGATTTATTAAAATCTAAAAAATCGCCTTCGTAAGAAGTAATACACATCGCTATAGGCGCATTTTCAAAGAGTTTATAAAATCGATCTACAGAATTAGCTAGTTGAAGTTGGTATTTATACTGTTCGGTTACATCTCTTATAACTGAAAGACATAATTTAGATTTACTTTCATTGTAATTTATTAATTTTGAATCTATTAAAATATTTAATTTAGAACCATTTTTTGTTTTAATTACATATTCTGCATCTTTTACAACGCCATTTTTCCAAAATAAAGTCCGATCTAATTGATACGATTCATGGTATTTTTCTTCTAATAATTTTTGAAAAGATGTGCCAATCACTTCTTCTTTTGTAAATCCAAAAACTTCTAAAAACTTATAATTTACCTTTTCTATTATACCATATTCATTTTCTGAATACATAATTACAGGTGAATTATCATAAATTTCATTTAAATCTCTTTCGCTATTTCTTAATTCCTTTTCAGCTTTCAATCGCTCAGAAATATCACGAGAAGTAGAAATTAAAACATCCCTTCCAAAATATTTACCTTTTCTAAGAATTACCTCTAAAGGAATTATTTGATTATTTACGTCTTTTACTTCTTTAAAAAATTTGATTACACTATCGGTTTCCCATACTTTTCTATTCTGCTGCAATCGCCATTTGCTATCTTCATCTGGACTAAAAATAGAAACTGCTTTTCCCTTAAATTCATCCTTACTACAACCTAATTTCGCAGCTAAAGAACTGTTGTAATCTATTAGATTACCGTCAATATCTTGAATACAAATATATTCTGAACTGTACTCAAATAAATATTTATAGGATTCTATACTTACTTGAGAATTAATTTCTGTCAATTTATTAACTGATATATCTGTAATTGAAAAAAATAGATATTCATCATTGTTAATCAAATATGTATTATATTCTATTTCAAGGTAACTCTGATTATTTAAGCTAACAGTAATCTTTTCAGAATCTTTATTAAATTTAAAACCACTAAAAAGTTTACTTCCAAAATATTCAATTTCCTTTAATTCACTTCCTATAAGATCTTCTTGTTTCTTTCCAAGAAAGGATAACGCACTTTGGCTTATATCTTTAATTTCAATTAATTCTCCTTTTTTTAAACAGAGAATTAAATAATCTGATGAATTTCTAAATAGAAAATTAAAAAGTTGCGTTTTAGCTATTCCTTTTGTTTTATTATTTACACGATAAGTAGTTATAAAAAATGAGGTTGTTATTAAAATTAGATAAGTTGATAATATTGTCGGAAATCCAACAATTATTAAATCCACTTTTAATATAACAGTAAAAAAGAAGATTGAAAAAAGGGTAAAAAAGAAAATAAACTTATTAATTGTATTGATTGTGAATATAACACAGATCATTACTACTAAAAATATAAAGTAGCTGTATTCTGAAAAATGATTATCGTAAAGTATAAAAGATATAGAAGCTGCTGAGAGTGTAATTAGGAAAAAAACATATTTAAATAAATGTTCCTTAAAATATTTACTAAAAAAGGAAAATAAGAATCCTAGAAAATACAGTATCGATAAACCTAATTGAATTTCTAAATTAAAAATTAATAGGTTACTATTAAAAACATGGTACGAGAGTATTAGCGTAATTCCAACGCCAAAAAGGAGATAAATTCTAGCGTAATCGTATGTTTCAAAAAAGTATTTTTTAGTTGAATTATTAGAGTTTTTAAAAGGCCACATTCTTGCTAATATAAAAAAGCAAGTTATCTATTTTTTTTCAGTTTTAAATTTCTGACCATCAATTTTATATTCCTTACCATCTTTGTATTGAATTGTGATCAGTAAATTACCTAATTCATCATACTTTTTCCAAATTCCATCTTTTTCACCATAGCTGTAACTTCCTTCTTTTTTCAGTTTTCCTGTAGGGTACCACCATTTGTGTTTTCCCTCAGGCCGGTCTTCTATAAATTTTCCCTCAAATACTTTTTCACCGTTGATATTGTAATGTTCCCACAATCCGTTTTTAGTTCCAAAAACGTACTTTCCTTTTTCTATATGGTCATTCATTTCATAATACCATTCACCTTCTTTGTATCCATCTATATAATCTCCTTTAGATATAACAGTACCACTATCTGTTTTTTCTACTAAAAAGCCATCCTCAAATCCCATTCGATATTGTTCAAAACGCAATGTATCTCCGTTCTGATAATACCAAATCCAATCGTTAATCGGTTTTCCATTTTTATTGTATTTACCGATCTGTTCTGCTTTACCATTTTCATAGTAATATTTCCATTTATTATATTTTTGATTGTCAAGATATTCTCCTTCATTTTTTAGTTTACCATTCTGATAGTATTCTTTCCAATATCCTTGTCTTCTGCCTTGCCGATCAATAGTACCACCTTCTGCCAATAAAAAATCATTTTTATACACAAACGATTGAATCACTTCTCCGGTATCATTAAATTTTCTAGAAACTCCATCTTTTTGACCTAATGCGTTATAAGTAGTTTCTTCTATTACTATTCCTTGATCTGAATAGGTTGGTATAATTTCAAAATTGATTGAATTTTCATCCTCTTTTTGCAATACTCCATCAATGTATAATTCTGCTTTATCCAATTGCCCTTCAGGTGAATAATATTTTAAATAGCCATTCAATAAATCGTTTTTATAAGTAGCATCTGTCTTAGTTTTACGATTTGAATAAAAGGTTTTCCAAATTCCAACCTTCTTTTCATTTTTATCAAATCGGTTTATTTCTTCTTTACGAGAAATAAATCCTTTGTTGTATTCTACTATTAAAATTATACGACCATCTTTGGCATAATAATAGGCCGTTCCATCTTCTTTATTTTCTTGATAAGGAATTTCACTTTCTAACAATTTTTCTTTCGTAGGATAGTAGTTTTTAACAATTCCTTGAATGACTCCATTTGAATATGGTTCTTCTTTAATTATATAACAACTATCATCATATGAAATAGTTAATCCATCTTTAATTTCTTCTTTATAGTTGATTACTTTAGATTTATCACCAAATTCATTGTAAAAAATCCAAGGTCCCTCTAATTTAAAATTTACACGATTACCTTCTGATTTCAACAGTCCATTGTCGTAATATGAAATCCAATAACCATTGGGTTTTCCATTTTCTAAAATACCATGACTTGATATTTGTTGATTGGAATAATAAAAGGCTTTATAATTTTTTGAAGTAGTATCCACTTTTCCTTCTTGACTAAAAAGTGAGAATGAAAAAATGAAGAAAAAGAAACAAAGAAATGATTTGAACATTATATAATAATATTATTTTTTTATAAATCTAAAATCTACTATTACTATTATGGCGTTAACTCTGTGCACAATTAAAAATAGGTTTAATAGGATTAATGAGTTGTACAATTGTAATAACAGTTTATTAACATAAACTTTACATTTAACTAATTGAATGTTATTTATATTAAGTTGATATTAACAAGTTATCAAAATTGGTATGTATTGATAACTTCATTACAATATTACTGTTTAAAATAGTTGGTTCAACGTTCATAAGTCGACTTCAAATAATGATAACAAATAGTGGTTTATTAAAAGATTTGTGCAGCTAACAATAAAATTAACTAAAGCAACTTTACTTTTGCTTTTTTATTCAACTTTATAAACGGTTATCAACACCTAAATTGTCAATAAATAAAATTTGATATGAAAGTAAGCAAAATGGCCATTGGCGGGGATCATGCAGGTTATCAATTAAAAAATACACTTTTAAAGTTATTGCAAAATAAAGGAATTGAAGTTGAAGACTTCGGTCCTTTCTCAGAAGAAAGCTGTGATTATGCAGATATTGCTCATCCTCTGTCTGAAGCAGTAGAATCAAAAAAAGTAGAACTAGGCATCCTAATATGTGGAAGTGGAAACGGGATTGCGATTACAGCAAATAAACACCAAGGAATTAGAGCAGCTATCTGTTGGGAAGAAGAGTTGGCAGCATTGGCTCGTCAGCACAATGACGCCAATATATTGGTACTTCCTGCCAGATTTATCGATGAAAACGAAGCTGTAAAATGTGTAGATAAATTTATAACTGTAGATTTTGAAGGCGGAAGACATTTAAGAAGAATAGAAAAAATACCTGTAAAATAGGAGTTATGAGAATTAAAATAACAGCACTACTTTGTTTAGTAAGTGGATTTGTAATAGGACAAACCCAAGACAGTTTAGCATTGAAGTATGCCAATACAATTACTGCAAATGAAATGAGCAAGCACCTTCATGTGTTAGCTTCAGATGCGTATCAAGGAAGAGAAACTGGAAAAGAAGGTCAGAAAATGGCCATGGAGTATTTAGTAAATTATTTTAAAGAAACTGGATTTAAACCAGTTGCTGACTATAATTATATACAGCAATATCCTTTAGTGGAACAAATGGCTGATGGCATTAGTTTGACTATTAATAACAAGAAATATCAATTTTTTGAAGATTTTTTCTCTTTCCCTTCTATCACTCCTTCAGTTAATTTTAATACCGAAATCGTTTTTGGTGGTTTTGGAATTACAGATGGAAAGTGGGATGATTACAAAAATATTGATGTCACAAATAAAATTGTGTTGTTATTTGATGGAAGTCCCAAAAAAGGGAAGTTAGAAAAAGAGTGGACAATCAAAGACAAAATTGAATTGGCTAAAAAGAAGGGGGCAAGGGCTATTTTTGTAACCGTTGACGATTATGATACTTATGCCAAACGTTACGATCATTACATAAAAAGGGCTAAAATGGATCTAAAATCTAATATGGAAGAAGAAGGATTTGTGCCTATATATCGAGTGAATGATAAAATTAAAAATGAGATTTTATCGACCAATGGGGTAAAAGAGAAAAAATATCTGAAAGGAAAAACTATCAAGCAAAAACAATTTGCAGAAGCTACCTTGGCCATTGAAAAGGAAACAAATGAGTTTTTTGGAGAGAATGTATTGGCCTACATAGAAGGTACTGAGAAGCCTGATGAAGTTGTTGTTGTAACGGCACATTATGACCACATAGGGGCTGAAGGTGAAGTTGTATTTAACGGAGCGGATGACGATGGAAGTGGAACCGTAGCGTTAATGGAATTGGCACAAGCATTTAAAATGGCTTCTGATCAAGGAAATGGCCCCAAAAGAAGCATCCTTTTTATGCCAGTTTCTGGTGAAGAAAAGGGGTTGTTAGGTTCAGAGTATTATTCAAAAAATCCGGTGTTTCCATTGGAACAAACAGTGGCCAATTTGAATGTGGATATGATTGGTAGATTAGATAAAGCACACGAGGGAAATTCTAATTTTGTGTATTTAATTGGTTCTGATAAATTGAGTTCTGATTTACATCAGATCAGTGAAAATGCTAATGAAACCTATACTAAATTAGAGTTGGACTATACCTTCAATGACGAGAATGATCCCAATCGTTTTTATTACCGATCAGATCATTATAACTTTGCAAAGAATGGAATTCCAGTTATTTTTTACTTTTGTGGAGTACACGAAGATTACCACAAGGAAACGGATACAGTTGAAAAAATTCAATTTGATAAAATGGAAGTAATTACCAAATTAATCTTTCATACAGCTTGGGATTTGGCCAATAGAAATGAACGCATCATTGTGGATAACGATAAGAAATAAGATGAATTAATTTTAATGGTAAAGAGCTGCAGTGATGTAGCTCTTTTTTGTTTAATACAATTAAATAATTTTCATTCAGTAGCTTATAAAATACTTTTTTTTAAAGCAGCGTAATATCTATCAATCATTTTGCGTTTGAGTCAGCATATTATAGGAAATTTATTTCATAAGAACTTTTGATAATTTATGGCGCAGGGTTGCAAACACCTGCGGAACGGCGTTTCATTATACCGATACGTTAGTAAAAGGACTGTTATTTTTAATACAAATACTTTAGATAAGTAAATTTTATGCAGAATGTTCCGCAGGTGTTTGCAACCCTGCGGAAATTAGAAATATAAATTTGTTCCCTTATATTATTTAACTTTAGGCATCAAGCAAGGTATAAAACATACTATTAAAGAGAATAAGTTGGTAGAAAAAATATTCCGCAGGGTTGCAAACCACTGCGGAGCATCCTGCTTAAAAGAACATCCTGCTAAACTGTAAATTAGAAAATATTTATGAAAGAAAATTTACCACTTGATGATTCAGAGATATTTACAATAGGAACTCAGCTGATTTTTGATAGAGTTTTCAAAAGATTAGGTTATAGATATACATTCTTGAATAATGGACCATACATCGTAGTCCAATTTCAATCAATAGCACTGAATCAAACCGTTGAAATTATATATGATTTTATACGTTCGGATAGGCCATATTATCAAGTTTACTTAATAATTAAAAAACAGGGTTTATTGTTTAGAAAGCAAAAAGAGATTGAAGCTTTAGAATACTTCGATAAAAAGGAGGAACCGAAGTCTATAGAATCAACATTGGTATTGATAGAAGAATTATTTTGTCAATACCTTATGCCGGTAGTTAAAGGGGAAAAATGGATTAGTTAATTTATACAATAAATCAAAAATTATGAAGACTAAGATCTATGTTGTAATTATTTATTTCTCTTTGTTTTTAATTTCAGCGTGTTGTGAAAAAACCAACACCTTTAATACTATCGTAAAAAGCATAGATATTGAATTGAAAGAAAGCTACATAAAAATTAATAATAATATAGAGTGTGATTTAATACTTAATGATTCTATTGTCAGTGTAGCCTATAATTTCAATCAGCTAAATATGGGCAGTAGTTTATACGCTTATGATTGTGATAAGGAGGATAGGTATATCCCTCAAGAAGAAATTACAGATATTAAGATTTTTACGTTAACAGAGTTCTCTGATCAATATCTTCGAAATAATTACATCACTGACTTGTTTACTGTTCGTTTTTTCAATTGGAAAACTCAACAAATTGAAACAATTTCTATTTCTCAATTTCTTTCAGTGGTAGGTAGTAGAGATTCTAAAACAGCTAAACTGGCTGATATTTCAAATTCGACTTTCATATTGTCCGGAAGACCTACTAATTCTAAAAAACAAAAGTTGAAGTTTGAAGTTGAATTTTCAAATAGTTCCATTTTAACAGCCGAAACTGATTCCATAACCTTTGAATAATTCATCCCTTTAATCATTCTTAAAATTCACATTTAGTTTTGTGTATTACCGATACAACAATAAAATGTCGCAGATTTTGCTTCGGTTGTGTTATTTTAAATTTTTGTCTGCTCAGCTTGTCCCGAATTCTAAACGGGATTTTCTAGTAGTTCGGCATTTACCATTTTTATGTCGGCAAGCATGACAGAAACTATTGAATAATCTATAAATTTTATAGTTTGCGGCATTTCAACGTATAAATGGTATAATTTTGCCCCTTCAATTGATTTTAAAATTTTCATGGAGAAGCAAGGCGAAGACCATTTGAGTAAAGCAGACATTGATAAATGCATTGCTATTTTGCAGCAATTGAATGTGAACAGTGGCCTTTTTGTAGAATTGTCTGAAGAGCAGAGAGTCGACTTAATGAAAGCGGCTGGAAAATTATCCCGTCCTACGAAGGATGAGTTAAATAAACGCCGAAAGGATACTAAGAAGGCGGCGAAGCGGAAGCAATTGGAACGAGATCGTCATTCCAGGAACAAAACAGGCATTAGAAGTGCTCGTGAAGCCACGGTTTTTATTGCACCTAAATTGTTGCCAGAATTAGAATTAAAATCAGCCGAAAGCTTAAAACTAAAATCCCCTCGGAATTGCTATGTCTGCAAAACCATGTACGACACTTTGCACCACTTTTACGATACCATGTGTCCGGAATGCGGTGATTTTAATTATGCCAAACGTTTCCAAACGGCAGACTTAACAGATCAAGTGGCAGTAGTTACTGGCTCTCGATTAAAGATTGGTTATCACATTACAATAATGATGCTTCGAGCAGGAGCCACAGTGGTAGCCACTACACGATTTCCGGTAGATTCAGCCGAGCGATTTGCCAAAGAAGAAGATTTTGAGAAATGGGGACACCGTCTCCACATACACGGTTTGGATTTACGTCACATTCCGAGTGTAGAATTGTTTTGCAACTACATCGAACATAAATACAATCGATTAGATATTCTAATTAATAATGCGGCTCAAACTGTAAGACGACCATCTGGTTTTTACAAACACTTGATGCAAGCTGAAGAAACCCCTTTCGAACAATTAACGGCTAATGTTCAAGACTTATTGAGAGATCACCAATTTTGTATTGATGAATTAGGCAATCACGAAGAGAAAGTAGCCCAAAGCCAAGCCAATAATACGCTTTCAGTGAGTTGGCATGCACCAGATATAGGAATTGGACTAAAGTCGTCGGCTCAGCTGTCTCAAATTCCATACAGTTTTGACAACACTACTGCACCTGAAGAAATTTTTCCGGTTGGTAAACTAGATGCAGACCTACAGCAAGTGGATTTGAGAAAAACCAACAGTTGGAGATTGCGATTGGGAGAAATTGAAACACCAGAAATGATAGAAGTTCAGTTGGTAAATGCTGTTGCTCCTTTTGTGCTGTGCAACCGTTTGTCCAACTTAATGAAGAAGGAAAATACTGGCATCAAGCACATCATTAATGTATCGGCAATGGAAGGTAAATTCCACCGTTTTCACAAAGAAGATCGGCATCCACATACCAATATGGCTAAAGCCGCATTGAACATGATGACGCATACTTCAGCAGCGAGTTTTGCCAAAGACGGAATATACATGAATGCAGTAGATACCGGTTGGGTAACGGATGAAGACCCTGTTGAACTGTCAAAACACAAAGAAGATGTGCATGATTTTCAACCTCCATTAGACATTGTAGATGGAGCAGCAAGAGTGATGGATCCATTGTTTGACGGCATCAATACGGGCAAACACTGGTGTGGTAAATTCTTAAAAGATTATATGCCGATTGATTGGTGATGAATAGATGTTTCAATTCAGTATATTAGCCCCAATAAAAAATTAATTTGTGCTTTTTAACTCATTAGCATTTGCGTTGTTCCTTCCAGTAGTCTTCGTGCTCTATTGGTTTGTATTTAATAAAAGCGTTAGGAACCAAAACATCTTGGTCCTTATCGCCAGCTATTATTTCTATGGTTCATGGGATTGGCGTTTTTTGTCATTGATTTTTTTAAGTTCTATTTTGGACTACATTGTTGGTCAAAAAATTTATAACTCAGACGACGATAAAAAGCGGAAACGACTGCTCATCGTCAGCATTGTTTTCAATCTCGGAATGTTGGGTTTTTTCAAGTATTACAACTTTTTCGTCGACTCATTTATTGCACTGTTTTCTTCCGCAGGAATTCAATTAACCAAAGGCACCTTAGAAGTTTTATTGCCTGTCGGAATTAGCTTTTACACCTTTCAAACGTTAAGTTATACGATTGATATTTACCGTAAAAAATTAGTACCAACAAAAGACCCTGTCGCCTTTTTCGCCTTCGTTGCCTTTTTCCCTCAGTTGGTAGCAGGGCCTATTGAACGAGCGATAGATTTATTGCCACAATTTCATAGAGAACGAAAATTCGATTACAAAGAAGCCACAGCAGGATTGCGAAAAATTCTTTGGGGCTTATTCAAAAAAGTGGTCGTAGCAGATAATATTGCTCGATATGTAGCCATTGTTTACAGTTCTCCAGAAGATTACTATGGACTATCAGTTATATTGGCCATGGTGTTATTTACCATCCAAGTCTACTGTGATTTTTCTGGCTATTCCGATACAGCGATTGGAGTAGCTCAATTGTTTAATTTTAAACTTGCAGTCAACTTTAGGACACCTTTACAATCTCAATCCATGAAGGAGTTTTGGTCACGTTGGCACATTACGTTATCCACATGGTTTAGAGATTACCTATACATTCCATTAGGTGGAAATAGAGGAACAAAGGCCAGGTGGTTTTCGAACCTATTCATTACTTTTTTGATTAGTGGGTTATGGCATGGCGCCAGCTGGGCTTTCGTTATTTGGGGTGCTTTAAATGGGGTTTACTTGATTGTGGAAGTCTTAGTAAAATCATTCTTTGAGAAATTCAATAAAGCAGTTGGCTTAATGAAGTTCCCTCGATTATTAACAGGACTTAAAGTTTTTATCACCTTTAATTTGTTTGCCTTTTCACTCCTTATATTTAGAGCAGAATCCGGTGAAGATGCATTGGTGTTAATTCAACACCTATTGGTGAATATTGGAGAGCAAATCAGTAGTTTCAGTAATTTTAAAGAGGTAATCAAAGAGATTTTTGTGAATAGCCGATCACTGATTTATCTGTTGATGTCAATTGGCATTTTAGCCATAGTAGATTTTACAATTGGGAAAAGAAGCTTTGAAGATTTTATTTACAAAATTCCTCGACCGGTGAGGTTTGGAATTTATTTTTTCCTAATTGGGTGGTTCCTCATTTTTGGAGCTTTTGAGAATCCACAAGAATTTGTGTATTTCCAATTTTAGTGATTGATATGAAGAAATTTATAAAGTACATAGCATTGTTTTCTCTGCCTTTTATGGCATTGTTTATTGCTTTATTGGTCTCTCCATATTCTAAAAAATATGGCTATCATTTCCGTAAAAATGTAGACTGCAATACCTCTTGGATTTATTACCGACTGTATGAAAATGCAGCTCCAATAGATGTGGCTTTTATAGGGACTTCTCACACTGGTTGCAGCATCAACGATTCTTTGATAGAGCGGACTATAAAATCTAAATATGGACGGATATTAAAGACCTCCAACATGTCATACTGCACCAATGGTAGAAACATTCAGCTTCCACTATTAAATGACATTATAAGCACCAAAACACCAAAATTAGTGGTTATCGAAGTGATGGAAATGGAGAGCAAGAGGTCTCATCAAGACTTTGCATACATTGCTGATTACAAGACGGTATTGTCTTCTTTTTCACCGCATAACTTTTCTTTTTTTTCAGAGATAGGAGCATTGGCAAAAAGTCGATTTTCATTTTTACGAGATCGGTTTATCTATAAAGAAGAGATGGAAGCGCCTAAAAATTACAAGAGCGATTTCATGTATCAGCCATTTGATTTTGATGCTGATTCAATGGATTTAGTGCAACATAAGGCGTATAAAATGAAAAAGATGGCAAAAGGAATCTCTAATTTCACACAATTCCAATTGCAATACCCCAAGGAGTATTTAATTCAAATGGTAGATCGATTGAATGAAGAGCAAATCCCTTTTGTTTTCTTGTACATTCCTCCATACGGATTGGAAATAGAGAAGCCATTACACTATGATTTTCTAACCCAATATGGAGAGGTGTGGTTACCGCCGGCGAGTATATTTGAAAATCAAAAACACTGGGTAGATGGTGAGCACCTTAACTACAATGGTTCAAAAGCTTTGAGTAACTGGTTGGTGGATCAGATTAATCAGGAAGTAAAAAACTAACCTTCATCCAAAAGGCTCACTATTTTAGCTCTTGTTTCTTTCACATACTCTTCATAATAATTCCCTGTTCCTGGACCATAAAATCCGGTGTGGATAGAAACAATTTCCCCTTTCTTATTGATTGTAATCGCTGTGGGATATGACATTACGTGATTCAACATGGGTAACTTTTCTTCAGCTTTATCTTCTCTTGTTTCTCCTGCCAATAAAATCTCATAAGGCAATTGCAACTTACTTTGCATCCGATTCAAGTTCTCTAAGGACTTTTCTTTGGTTTTAGCGCGTTCAAATGCCAAAGCAACAATCTCCAAACCTTGTGAATGGTATTCGTTGTAAAACTGCTTAAAAAGCACCGATTCGTCCATACAGTTCGGACACCAGCTCCCCATTATTTGCACTAAAACAACTTTATTTTGGAATTGCTGATCACTCAAGCTCACTTTTTCCCCTTTCAAGTTTTCGAAACTAAAATCAAAATCACCAAATCCATCTTTAATAAAAGTCAGTGAATCAGGGTTTTTTAGAGTAGCAGATGGGTTTGAGGTACCAGAAAATGATTCATGAAAATGGGTACCTGAATAAAAAGTGCCATCCATTATGCTGTCTTCCAATGCCGCTACAAAAAGAAAAGCATGTGCTCCATCAAAGGTGGAAAGGTACAATGACTCACCTATAATTTGTCCTTCAAGGTAACGGTAATCACCTGTTTCTGTTGCAAACGACCCACTTACTTGGTCGCCATTTTGTTGGAATAAGCCAATGGCTTTGTATTCATCTTCAGTTTCGGCACTAAAGGTGATTTCGTATTTTTCCGCCAACTGAAAAGTTGTTTTGGCAGCAGGTCTGAATCGGTATGATTTTCCCAAGACGAACTTTACATCAACTGTATAGTCATCTGCTTTGTAATAATTGAACCATTTTCCTGTCAACAAACTGTCGTCAACAATCTTCAATTTAAATTCTGAATCGAAAATTGCCGTTTTAATAAATACGGAATCATTAACCACAGTCACATCGTCTGTCTCTATGGTTTCTTCACCATTTTTTAAAGTGAATAAATAGAATCCTCCGCTTTTAGTGATGGTAGAATTAAATGGCATAATCACTCCTTCTTGCAGGGTCATTTCACCTCTCCATTCTCCTCCTTTTAATTCAGGCGTTACTAGGGATTCTTCTTTTTGCTGACACCCAATTAGCACAGTTATAAATAATCCTAAACCTATTCTTATTAGTTTATTTTCCAATGCTATAAATGTTAAGTGCATTCATTCTATTGCTGTCTTTTTGAGCATTGGTTTTACTGTAATCGTAATTGTACAATGCTCCTTCCCATTCGCCGTACATTGGATTAGGAAGTATGATCAGTTTATCGCCAAATAATGGTCTAAAGTTGGCTACATTTTTCTTACGTTCGATAACAGTTGCTTTATCAAAAACACCATTAAAATCACCTAAATTGTCTCCAAAAAGTAAGACTACTTCGTACTTATCTGAAACTATTTGTCGTCGTTCGTCTTTACTAGAAGTGGTTGATTTGAGGAAGAAATTTTCCTTGGCAATTGTGTCAATCCCGCGATCTATAATGTTTTGATAGGTGTCGTTCAACTCTTCCTCCATTCGGTTGGAAATGAAAACAACTTCAACTCCTTTGCTTTTGGCATATTGTATAAACTCCAATGCCCCTGGAACTAAATCAGCACTCTGAATTGCTGTCCACTCCATCCACGTTTTTTTGCTGTAACTTGTTTGATTGGCAATTAAGGTGGCATTGTAAGATGAGTTATCCAACACTGTTTCATCAATATCCATCACAACAGCCAATGGCTTTTCCGTCTTCTTATTTTCTGCTAGAATCTCATCTATTCTTCGTTCGCCAATATTGTATGCTTGAAAACAAAGTGCTTCATATTCAGCTGAATGTTGTTGCCACAATACAGCACCTGTAGAATATTCTGTTGGATTTTTTTCAATGATTACTGTTTCTATTTGTTCTACTTTAGGTTGACAACTCGACAAAGCAAGAATAGAAACAGAAAGAACTGGAAATAGGATTTTTTTCATGATTGAATTTCAATTTTCTCACCCAAAAATTTAGGTTTGGTGTTTAATAAATAGATATCTAAAAGCACTTTTACTCGTGCAAACTTTTCTCTTAATTGGGTTTTAAAACCACTGTAATCGGACACATCTTTTGCATTATAGCCAATCACGTCCATGCCGTTTTTGCGCCCTATAAAAATGGCTCTTTCATTGTGGAATAGTTGAGAAATGACAATTAACTCATTCTGTCCAAAGACCTCTTTGGCACGAATCATAGAGTCGAAAGTACGGAATCCGGCATAATCCAATACGATTCGGTCTTCTGGAATTCCACGCTTCATTAATTCTTTTTTAATGGTAATGGGTTCATTGTATTGCTTGGTGGCATTGTCTCCACTTACTAAAATGTATTCTATTCTTCCACTGTAAAACAACTTACACGCAGCATCAATTCTGTAGCTAAAATAAAGGTTTCTTGTGCCATTTGTAATGTACTTACTTGTACCCAACAACAAACCAACTTTTTTATGCGGAATCATTAAAACAGAATCATATAACAATCCATTATTTGAATTACTTATGTAGCTATCTGCCGCGATTGCAACGTATAAAATTAGTGAGTATACCACTAACAAATAGGCTAAAAAAGTGGTCAGCCAGTTGTTCATTATCGAATACTATTTAATTCAGTTTGTGCAGACCTTACAGCTTCCTCGCTTTTAATAATTGCGGCATCAACATTTTCTTGATCAGCTATATTTTCCTTTAATTTTAACTCAGCTTCCTCAATAGATTCTTTCCACTTTTTCAGGTTCTTTTCTAATTTTTCTTTTTCTCTTACCAACTGACGCTTTCTATTGGACAGCTCGCGATTCTCCTTTTCTTTAGTCTGAAGCTTATTGTTGGTTCTTTTTCTCGAGTGTTCAAAGGCAAAGTTTCGAATAAAGCTTTTTGCTCCATCAGCATTTGTACCCATAGGGTCGATGTAATCAGTTCCAATTTCAAACGCCACTATAATTTTTGAAACAGAATCGTTTAGTTCATACGTTCTGAAATAAATACTTTGTGGAGTAGATCCCAATAAAGGAACCATCGTATTGGTGGAGATTATTTCTCGCTTACTTTTTTTGACTTTTCCATCGTAATCATTCATTAAACTTTTCCAAGCTTTTTCAATTTCAGAGGCAGAGGAATTATAAACTCTAGTTTCAAAGGTTTTATTGGTCACTCCAACCACTTCACTTGAAGCGATTACTTCAACTTTATTTTGCGCATTTGCAACAAAAGTGGATAGACTTAGAAAAAATAAAAGAGAGAGCTTATGAATTTTCATGGTGTTCTGTGTTTTCTACGGAAGTGACTCCTCCCGAAATAATTAATTTCATGATGTCAGCCGACTTCGCATTTAATGGAGTCACCGCTGTTTTAGGAACTATGACTACTTCTCCAGAAACAGCGTAAGAAAAAGGCAAATAAACCACCACTTTCTCATCACTCAATCCTAGATCTGAAACATCGTCTTTGGTTACAAATCCCATTCGTTCAATCAAAGGATCTTTTTGAATCATCACCAATACAGGTTTACTAAACTGTTTCTTGCTTCCTACAAAGGCACTCATCAAATCCTTAATCGAAGTGTAGATTAACTTAATTAAAGGTGTTCGCATGACTGCTCGCTCAAAGGGACGAAGCAGGGCAGATAAATAAGTAGAAAAAAGATATCCTATTAACGTGATAAACGCGAGAATAAAAAGCAAGCCCAAACCCGGAATGTCAATAGGAATGATATTGTCAATCATTAAAATTGACTGAACTACAATATAAACGGTAATGGCAATGGGCATTAAATAAAATAGCCCTTGTAAAAAGTACTTAATGAGTTGCTTGAATCCTTTGTCTTCTTTGTAAGGTTCAAGTCCATTACTCGTATCCATGTTTTATTTTTAATTAGTTGACTTTATATTGTTGTCTTTGTGATTGAAACCAAATCATTAAAAGATTCTTTTGCTCATCTGTTAACTTTGCTTCAGAATGAGTGTAAGTGTACTCTTCTAAAGGCATTTCTCCTTTTTCCAATTCCTCTACGCACTCTTCTAATTTATGGTCTGCTTTTTTATCTGAATAAGAAGTCCATTTACTAAAGTTTAAATGCTTTCTTCCGTCTTCAATATGATCAGCTAACCACCAAGAAATGGGCGCAATGTTACTATAAAATGGATACTCTGTTTTGTACGAATGGCAGTCATAACAGGTGCTTTCAATCAATAGTTGAATCTGCTCTGTCGCCACATGAGTGGTAAAAAAATCTTCTTCTTCAGTAAACTCTGGCACTGATTTATCAATCGTAAAAAATTGGCAAATCACTAAAATTATTAATAAACCTAACCCTACTTTTTTCAACATAATTCTATTATTTTTAGTTTTAAATTAAATCTGTCCATCCGCCACCATTCTCACAATCAATATCAAGCTGACGTAAGTATTGCATGGCTTGTCCACTTCTGTACCCACTTTTACAACACAAAATTATGGGTTGTTCCATTTGCTTAAATTCTTCAAGCCGCTCAGGAACTTCTTGCAAAGGTATGTTTATGCTTCCTTCTAAATGGCCGCTATTGAATTCTTCAATCGAGCGCACATCTACTACCGTTCTTTTTTCCATTTCTATTATTGAGTTATTCGTTTTGCCATATCAATGTATTTCAATAAATCGACGGGCACATTGTTTACTTTTTCTTCAAATCGCTTTCTACCTAACCTTACAATAACCAGGTCTGCATCTGGAATCGCAACAATATATTGACCCTGAATTCCTCGAGCATAGATTACCTTTTGATTATTGTATGAAGTCATCCATATTTGATAGCCATAATAATCGACTATATTTCCTTTGTCATCAGGGGTGTTAACTGCTGAGGTTGCTTGATTAAGATAGGTTTCGGATAGTACTCTTTTTCCATCTATAACCCCATTGTGCAAAAGCAACTTCCCTATTTTTCCAAAATCTCTAGCATTGCTGTAGAAGCAGCAATATGCTTTCTCTCTTCCGTTTTCAGTATCTAAGTTCCACAAAGCATCATTCTCTGCACCTATCGGTTGCCAAACTCTTTCACTAAAATATTCACTGACCGATTTTCCTGTTGCTTTTTGAATAATAAAGCTCAGTAAAAGGGTATTTCCTCCTTGGTATTTCCAAATTGTTCCTGGAGTTTGTGTCACCTCTTTATTGATGGTTAAATCATATAAATCTTCTCCGTAGTAAGCTTTCGCCATAAAACCAAATGGATCGCCATAACTTTCACCAAAGTCAATTCCTGAATTCATTTGAAGCAATTGCTTAATGGATACTTCTGCTTTTTTACCTGCTTTAAATTCAGGCAGAAAATCGCTTACTTTTTGATTAATGTCTTTGATATAACCGTCATCAATTGCAGCTCCAATTGCCAATCCTATTAAAGATTTGGCTACAGAAAAGGTATTGGTTTTACTCTCGGCATTAAATTGATCCCAATAAGTTTCATGGATGATAGAGTCTTTGTGGAAAACCAAAAATGCAACTGACTTCAATTCGTCATGGAGAGCTAGTTCTTTAGAAGATAATTTTATTGAATTATATTCAGTAGAAGTTGGCCATAAATTGGGTTTACTAGACGCTTTAACTATTCTATTTTCAAAAATGGCATATTCGTCAATGCTTGGACCACCTCGGCCTTTTAGGTAGGTGTTAGAAACAGCTTTTATTAAATGCCCATTTCCTGTAAAAATGGCCAATAAACAAGCCGATGCAATGACAACTGCAACAATTAAAAGAATGCGGATTACCTTTTTCATATAAAGGCAATTTAAGAAAATTAAATTTTAGAAAGAAAAGTCTTTAGTCCTGTAATGACATCTACTTCTACTGCATCAATCTTTTTTATGTCAGCAAGATAGAAAGAAACCCAATCTTCCAAGTGGATGTGATAAATTACATTTTCCAAACGGCTTTTCCCTTTTGATTGAATGTCAATAATGGTGGACGTATATTTACTAAAGATATTTTCTTTGTTGTAGTCCATTCGTTTTTTATTGCGATCATAGTCTATGTCATTTCTCAACAACACAACAGCTAGCTCTTCATCTTTTGTTCTCCATCCTACCAACTCGTTGTGATTCATTTCTGGAATCACATGGTGCCAACACAACATTTTAGAGTTTTCATTGATTTGTTGTCTAAATCGAACAGCAACACCTTCAAATGAAGCATCAGCATAAATAATTGGTATTTTATTGTGTAATTGCTTCGCTATTGATTGTGCTTCTTTCTTGATATGCTCTCCCTCTTTATTTATCAATGAAATAGCTTCAACCAATTCATTTTCTAAATCAGATGGAATAATGTTATAGAATGAAAGAACTTGTAATAATTGTGGAAAAGATAGACCAAATGCTGCTCTTGGCGGAAATCCTGCAGGAATCTGAATGTGATTATACCCTTTTTCGGTTGCAATATCAATGAATTTTCCACCCGAACTAATAATTGCAATTTCAGCTCCTTTTTTGGCAGCTTCAAAATACATCTGAATTGTTTCTTCTGTATTTCCTGAATAGGAGCAACAAATTACTAAAGTTCTCTCATTCACATATGAGGGTATAACGTAATCCTTATTCACTAAAATCGGACAAACGGCTACCTCACTCACCAACTGAGCTACAATAGAGCCACCAATTCCTGATCCTCCAAGACCACAAATAAGTACATTTTGAATATTCTTACCGGTTGGCTTAAATGATTTAGCTTTACCTATTTTTAATGCTTGCTCTAAATGACTAGAAAAGTCAGCGATATGTTGATCCATCATAACGATTTCATTTTGGCTCACAAATTAACGGAAAAAATGCATAGGAGCAATAAGTAGAATACAATGGAATTCTTAATTCTTTGCTAGAATTAATATCTTTGCAAAAAATTTAGCCAATACAGATGCAAAGAGAATTATCAGAACAAGAAATTGTAAGAAGAGATGCGTTAAAAAGAATCAAAGAATTAGGCATAGACCCTTATCCTGCAGATCTTTTCCCTGTCGATGTAACCGCGAAGGAAATTCATGATAATTACGAAAGAGATAAATTGTCTTATAAGAGCATTTGTATTGCAGGGCGATTAATGAGTACTCGTGTAATGGGAAAAGCTTCTTTTTCTGAGATACAAGACTCTTCAGGTAGAATTCAAGTTTACGTTAACCGCGATGAGATTTGCCCAGGTGAGGACAAAACCTTGTACAACGAGGTATATAAAAAATTGTTAGACATTGGTGATATCATTGGCATCAAAGGATATGTTTTTACTACGCAAGTAGGAGAAATTACGGTTCATGCTACTGAGTTGGTATTATTAACAAAATCACTTCGCCCTATTCCGATTGTAAAAACGGATAAGGAAGGAAATATTCACGATGGGTTTAATGATCCTGAGACCAGATACCGTCAGCGATATGTAGATTTAATAGTGAATCCACATGTAAAAGATGCTTTTGTAAAAAGAACTCAGCTGACTAACAGTATGAGGAATTACTTGAATAATAAAGGGTATATGGAAGTTGAAACTCCAATTTTACAACCTTTATATGGTGGAGCTGCTGCTCGACCTTTTAAAACTCATCACAACACATTGGACATGCAATTGTATTTGCGAATTGCAAATGAATTGTATTTGAAAAGACTTATAGTTGGTGGATTTGATGGAGTTTATGAATTCGCAAAAGACTTTAGAAATGAAGGAATGAGTCGTTTTCATAATCCGGAATTTACTCAAATGGAATTGTATGTAGCGTACAAGGATTATGAATGGATGATGGATTTGGTGGAAGAAATGGTTGAGAAAATCGCCATGGACATTCACGGAAAAACAGAAGTACAGGTTGGAAAAAATGTCATTAATTTCCAACGTCCATGGAAACGATTCACCATGTATGGAGCTATAGAGCACTTTACTGGAATTGATGTTTCAGAAATGACAGAAGCGGAAATGTTTGCAACTGCTAAAAAGCTTGGAATTGAAGTGGACGATACCATGGGTAGAGGAAAGCTGATAGATGAGATTTTTGGTGAGATGTGCGAAGGTAAATTGATTCAACCAACTTTTATTACTGATTACCCAGTGGAGATGTCTCCTTTAGCAAAAAAACATAGAAGTAAAGAAGGTTTGGTAGAACGTTTCGAAGCCATTTGTAATGGTAAAGAAATTTGTAACGCTTTCTCTGAATTGAATGATCCGATTGATCAGCGAGCTCGCTTTGAAGAACAAATTGAGTTAGGAAAACGAGGAGATGAAGAAGCCATGGTTCTTGATGAAGACTTCCTAAGAGCGATTGAATATGGAATGCCTCCAACAGCTGGTTTAGGAATTGGTATCGATCGATTGTCTATGATTATGACCAATTCAAACTCCATTCAGGATGTTTTGTTTTTCCCACAAATGCGAGCTCAGAAGAAAGTAAGAGTAGTGGAGTTGGACGATGAAGAGAAAAGTGTTTTGGCTTTTATAAAAGCGAAAGAAAAAGCGGAGATTGGAGCTGTTAAATCAGGATATCAAGAAGCACACGAAATCAGTAATAAGAAGTGGGACAAAGCACTTAAGAAATTGAGAGAAGAGAAATTGATCAACATTGCGAAAAATGATCAAGGAGACGCAATGATCGAATTTATAAATCAGTAGAAGATCAAAATAATTCAAATCGAGACCTAGAAAGTCTCGATTTTTTAATGAGAGGAAATTTTGATACAATTAAATTTCTATCATTTTTTTAGATTCGTTTTAGAATAGCCTTTTAATTATATTTGTTAGATATGGAATTGAAACAACCGAAGAATATCGCTGTAATAGGTGGAGGAAGCTGGGCAACAGCCATTGTAAAAATGCTGTGTAATAATATAGAAGGAAAGGTATTTTGGTGGATGCGAAATGCAGACAAAGCAAACTATATCAATAAATATCATCACAACCCAAGGTATTTATCTTCCATTCAATTTGATAAAGATAAAATTCATGTTAGCAATGATTTAGAAGAAGTTCTTGATTCTTCAGAATGGATTGTGATGGGAACACCAGCAGCTTTTTTAGCCGATGTTTTTGATGGAAAAGGAACTTTAGGATTGGAGAATAAAATTATTTTTTCTGCTATAAAAGGAATTGTTCCTGAATATCACGCCATACCAGCTCGCTATTTTCACAAACAGTTTGGTACTCCATACGAGAATATTGGAATTATTTGTGGGCCTTGTCATGCGGAAGAAGTGGCTTTGGAGCGTCTATCCTACCTAACTTTTGCTTGTCAGACGGAAGAGAATGCGGCTATAATGGCAAGTTTATTCGAATGCAGGTACATTAAGACTTCTACTTCAGATGATTTATTTGGAACTGAATTATCGGCAGTACTTAAAAACGTATACGCAATAGCGGCAGGTATTTGCCATGGTTTGGGCTATGGAGATAACTTTCAAGCAGTACTAATAGCAAATGCCATTCAAGAAATCGAAAAGTTCATTGATGAAGTTAATCCAGTTCATAGAGATGTGAAGTCTTCTGCTTATTTAGGAGATTTATTAGTGACTGCTTATTCTCAATTCTCCAGAAATAGAACTTTTGGAAGTATGGTTGGAAAAGGATATTCTGTAAAGTCGGCTCAGTTTGAAATGAACATGACGGCTGAAGGATATTATGCGGTGAAAAGTATCATTGAAATCAACAAGAAGTTTGAAGTAGAAATTCCAATCGCGGAAGCAGTGTATCGTATTTTATATGAGAAAATTAGCCCAGCCATTGAAATGAGAATATTGACGGATAAGTTGACCTAATTATTTCTATTTCCTTTGCCTATCCTTCGACTAAAGCTTGTGCTGAGTTTATCGAAGTGCTCAGTATGACAAAGGCATGTGTATTCAGAACAAAATAAGCCTAAATATTATTTATCTGAGTGAAGCCAAGGACCAATTAAACCCTACTCAGCCTTACTAAAATGCTCATGCACCAACTTGGCTTTACTGAATCCTATAATTTCTTCCAACTCTTTTAATTGTAACTCTTTTACTCGCTTAACGGATTTAAATCGAAGCAATAATTCCTTGGCTGTTTTTTCTCCGATTCCTTTTATTTCAGATAATTCAGATTGTATAGCTCCTTTCGAGCGTCTGTTTCTGTGGTGCGTGATTCCGAAACGGTGCGCTTCATTTCTTAGTTGCTGAATCACCTTTAAACTCTCCGATGTTTTCTTTAAGTAAAGCGGCAACGTATCACCTGGAAAGTAGATTTCTTCCAATCGTTTGGCAATTCCTATGATGGCAATTTTACCTCTCAACTCCAATTTTTCAAGGCTTTTCAAAGCAGCACTTAATTGTCCTTTTCCACCATCTATAACGATGAGCTGAGGTAATGATTCACCTTCTTCCAACAATCGCTTATATCGGCGATAAACTACTTCTTCCATAGAAGCAAAATCATCAGGACCTTCAACGGTTTTTATATTAAAATGACGGTAATCTTTTTTAGCGGGCTTGGCATTTCTGAATACTACACAGGCTCCGACAGGATTACTTCCTTGTATGTTAGAGTTGTCAAAACACTCAATGTGTTTTGGTAAGTCATGTAGTCTTAAATCGGATTTTAATTGTTCTAAAATTCGTTTAGAATGACGCTCAGGATCGACTCGCTCAGCTTGTTTTTTACTTTCTAATCGGTAGAATTTTGCATTGCGTTCAGATAAGTCAAGCAACTTCTTTTTATCGCCTCTTTGTGGAATTGTATAGAAGGAGTTGGGAATGTTAAAATCTAGCTCAAAAGGAATAATGATCTCTTTAGATTCAGATTCATAACGATTTCTCAATTCCAGCATTCCGATGGCAAGTAATTCTTCGTCAGTTTCATCCAACTTTTTCTTCAACTCTACAGTATGTGCCTGAATAATAGCGCCATTTACTACACGCATGTAATTTACAAATCCGGTCTTTTCATCACTTTGAATACTAAATACATCTACATTATTAATGGTCGGACTTACAACTGTGCTCTTATTTTGGAAGGTTTCTAATGCGGTGATTTTTTCTTTTACTTTTTGTGCATTTTCATAATCCAAACTGCCTGCATACCGATGCATGATCTCTTTCAGCTGCTTATTGATTTCCGAAATATTGCCTTTTATAATGCCTCGAACCTCTTTGATCATTTCATTGTATTCGGCCTCCTCCTGCATTCCTTCACATGGCCCTTTGCAGTTGCCAATATGATACTCTAAGCAAACTTTTAGTCTGTGATTATTAATGTTTTCTGGTGAAAGATTAAGTGTGCAATTTCTTAATGGATACAATTGTTTGATTAGTTCCAAAACAGTATACATCATTCGAACTGATGGATAAGGGCCAAAGTATTCAGAACCATCTTTTACTTTATTTCTCGTCGCAAAAACTCGCGGAAATCGTTCATTTTTGATGCAAATCCAAGGAAAGGTTTTATCGTCTTTCAGCAGTACATTATACCGTGGCTGGTATTTTTTGATGAGGTTATTTTCCAGCAAAAGTGCATCCAATTCGGTATCAACTATGATGTATTTGATATCGGCAATTTTCTTCACCAACACCCTAGTCTTTCCACTATCTAGGTGTTTATTGTTAAAGTAAGAATTGACTCTATTTTTTAAGTTTTTTGCCTTGCCTACATAGATGATAGTACCCTCTTTATCAAAATACTGATAAACTCCTGGTTTTTTTGGTGCCGATTGGATGATTTCTTTTAGGGCCTCTTTAGACATACATCAAAATTACGTAGAGAATATCAATTTTGTGAAAAGGTTCAAAATCTATTGTAAATTCGCCATTCAAACATTTTATTAAATCTATTGTTCTTGTATCTAAAGTATATAAATACAGATT
Source organism: Acidiluteibacter sp. (assembly GCF_055129545.1). Taxonomy (NCBI): domain Bacteria; kingdom Pseudomonadati; phylum Bacteroidota; class Flavobacteriia; order Flavobacteriales; family Cryomorphaceae; genus Acidiluteibacter; species Acidiluteibacter sp. Next base: position 63,267 of record NZ_JBSRUB010000009.1, read on the forward strand.
TTTCAAATGGCGAAGTACAACATCAAAGATCTGGAACAGATCACTGGAATTAAAGCTCATACTATTCGTATTTGGGAAAAGAGATATAATTTAATACATCCGAATAGAACCGAGACCAACTTTAGAACATACAATGATGAACAGCTTAAAAAGTTGCTGAACATTGCTATTTTGAACCGTTCGGGATTGAAAATTTCCAAAATTGCATTATTAGAACAGGAAACCATTGCACAAAAGGTAGCTGACTACCTGAATACAGATACGAATACTGTAAAAAAAATAGACAGTTTACTTCAACCCTTAATGGATTTAGATGAAGTCGATTTTATTCAAAAAGTCGATAGGTTTATTGCTGAGTCAGGTATGGAGTCTGCAATGACTGAAATAGTTTATCCTTTTCTACACAAAGTGGGGTCGCTTTGGTTATCCGATACTATTTCTCCCGCTCAAGAGCATTTTGTAAGTAATATTATACGCCATAAGTTGATATCAGAAACAGAAAAGTTTACTTTTTTATCTCCGAATCATAAGACCTTTTTACTTTATCTGCCTGAACACGAAATGCATGAATTGAGTTTGCTGTTCTCTAACTACCTTATCCGAAAAAGAGGTCATAAGGCAATTTACTTAGGACAGTTTGTTCCTTTTGCGGATATTCAGCGTGTTTGTAAGAGTCATCCATCAATTGATTGCATTGTTAGTGCACTTACAGCTCCATTTCCTGACACTGATTTACAAGGATATATAGATGCGTTATCCAAGGAGGGAAAAGGGAAAACCATTGTATTATCAGGTTTTCAGGTCCAATACAATCCTTTAAAATTGCCAAGTAATGTAAAGACATTTAAGAAAGTGAATGGATTTATAAAGTTCTTGGATACTAGTTTTGTTTAATTTATTTTAATTATAATTAAACACTTTAACTTATTTTTAATTAATTACTTAGGTGTGTTTTTGTGCTTTTTTTAATAAAAATTAGCAAAAAAAATATGTTCAATTGTAATTTGCGTTTAACTAAAGCATACATTTGTTAAACAAAAAATTTAATAATTGAGCTATGACAGCAATAGAGTTTAACAATCAAATTATTTCGTTACAGAACCCATTAAAGTATTTTGCATTAAAACTAACTGCAGACCAAGAGGACGCGAATGATTTATTGCAAGAAACTTTGCTAAAAGCGCTCCGATATAGAGATAAGTTTGTTGATCCAACAAACTTAAAAGCTTGGATGTACACTATAATGAAAAATACGTTTATCAATAATTATAGAAGAATTTCTCGCCAGAAAACTATAATTGATACTACTGAAGAATCCTATTTTTTAAATATTTCAAAAGAATCTGCTTCAGAAACACCTGATTCGGCTTTGAGATATGAAGAAATAAAGAGAGAGGTAGATCGATTAGATGACGACGTTCGAATTCCTTTTGATATGCATAACAGTGGTTTTAAATACAAAGAGATTGCTGATGAGTTGAATATGCCCATTGGAACAGTAAAAAGTAGAATATTTTTGGCAAGAAAAAAATTAACATCTGCTTTAGAGGATTACGCTTAGATTTGAATGCATGAGTAAGCGAATAGCAATAATAGGTTCAGGGTTTTCATCGTTATCAGCTTCTTGTTATCTGGCAAAAGCTGGATACAGCGTGGATGTATTTGAAAAGAATGAACAAACTGGAGGTCGGGCTCGTCAGTTTTCTGAAGATGGGTTTACTTTCGATATGGGGCCTAGTTGGTATTGGATGCCTGATGTTTTTGATAAATTTTTCGCAGATTTTGGTAAAAAGGTTTCTGATTATTACCAATTACTTCGGTTAAATCCATCTTATACCGTGTATTTTCAAGATGGGGAAAAATGGGAAATCCCTGCAGATTATAATGAGTTTAAAACCCTTTTAGAGTCTAAAGAATCTGGATCAGGTGATCAATTGGATAAATTTATTGCCGATGCAAAATATAAATACGAAGTTGGAATTAATGATCTAGTCACTAAACCTTCATTGTCATTTACTGAATTTATTGATTGGAGAGTGATTGTTGGATCTCTTAGATTGAATTTATTTAGCTCCTTTAGCGATCATGTTAGGAAGTACTTTAAACATCCAAATATTATAGAGCTGATGGAGTTTCCTGTTTTATTCCTAGGAGCGAAGCCATCTAAAACTCCAGCTCTTTATAGCTTAATGAACTATGCAGATATTTCTTTAGGGACTTGGTACCCGCAGGGAGGAATGTATAATATCGTCTCTGCGATGACTAAATTGGCTGAAAGTTTAGGCGTTAAATTTCATGTTAATCATACTGTTTCTAAGGTTTCAGTTGAAAATGGTATTACAAAAGGAATTGTTGTTAATAATGGATTTTTACCTTTTGATGCAGTAGTCGGAGGGGCGGATTATCATCATGTAGAGCAACATCTTTTGGAAGAGAAGTATCGTAAATACGATGAAAAATATTGGGAAACTCGAACAATGGCGCCATCAAGTTTGATTTACTATTTAGGATTTGATAAGAAAATAGAAGGCCTGACTCATCACAATTTATTTTTTGATGAATCATTTAATGACCATGCGGTAGAGATTTATGACACTCCTCAATGGCCTAAAAAACCACTATTTTATGTTTCTTGTCCTTCAAAAATTGATAACTCGGTTGCACCTGAAGGAAAAGAAAATATTTTTATTTTGATTCCAACGGCACCTGATATGAAAGAAAGTAAAGAATTGTTGGATAAATATTTAGAAGATGTATTGACAAGAATAGAGCGACTATTGAAAGTTGAAATTAAACAACACATCATTTTCAAGCGTTCTTATGGGTATACCGATTTCGTTAGTGATTATAATTCCTTCAAAGGAAATGCTTACGGATTGGCAAATACGCTGAAACAAACAGCTATTTTTAAACCATCTATGATTAATTCAAAAGTAAAAAACCTATTTTATACAGGTCAATTGACCACTCCAGGACCGGGAGTGCCTCCATCTATCATTTCTGGAAAGGTCGTTTCAGAATTAATTCAGAAAAAAGTAAATTAGACACATGAAGGCACTATACGATAAATCATCTTTTAAGATTAGTAAGTTGATTACTAATACATATAGTACTTCTTTTTCCATTGGAATTTATGTTTTAGATCGAAAAATTCATCAACCTATCTACTCTATTTATGGTTTTGTAAGGTTGGCCGATGAAATTGTAGATTCTTTTCATGATTACGATAAGCTACAATTATTGCACGAGTTTAAAAAGGATACTTATAAAGCTATTGATGAGAAGATTAGTTTGAACCCAGTATTGCACTCTTTTCAAGATGCTGTGAATGAATATGGTATTGAAAAGGAATTAATTGAGGCATTTTTACATAGTATGGAAATGGACTTGTCTCAAAAAGTATTCGATCAAGACAGTTTTGAAAAATATATTTTGGGCTCAGCCGAGGTGGTTGGATTAATGTGTTTACGGGTTTTTTGTCAAGGAGACGATGAACAATATCAGCACCTCAAACCTTCAGCTATGAAATTGGGAGCTGCTTTTCAGAAAATAAATTTCTTGAGAGATTTGAAGCAAGACTATAAAGACATGGGAAGAAGTTACTTTCCAAATGTGGATCTAGCTACTTTTAATGAAGCTTCTAAAAGAGAAATAGAAGCAGACATAGAGCAAGACTTTAAGGAAGCATATGTTGGAATTAAACAATTGCCCAAAAATTCTCGACTAGGGGTTTATACTGCCTATGTGTATTATTATGCACTGTTTAAAAAAATTCAGAATACACCGCCATCTATCATTTTGGATAAGCGTGTTCGTATTCCAAACAATAAAAAATATGGATTGTTATTAAGTTCATATATCAAGCACAGTTTTAATATTTTATAGATTGGGAAAGTTTGTACTGTTAGTAGATCAATCGGATAACCAGATCGGAGTTATGGAAAAGATGGAAGCCCATGAAAAAGGGTTGCTACATCGTGCTTTTTCTATTTTCATTTTCAATGATCAAAATCAGATGATGATTCATCAGCGGGCTCTGGATAAATATCACTCTCCTGGTTTGTGGACAAACGCCTGTTGCAGTCATCAGCAGCCTGGTGAAACGAGCAATCAAGCGGCACATCGTAGATTGATGGAGGAAATGGGTTTCGACTGTGACCTGAATAAAGAATTTGAATTTATATACCGAGCAGAGTTTTCTAATGGATTGGTAGAACATGAATACGATCATGTATTGATTGGCCATTTTAACGATTCTCCAAATCCCAATCCGATTGAGGTTAATGATTGGAAATGGATCGATTTAGATGTTTTGGAGACTGATATTTCTGAGAATCCAGAAAATTATACTCCTTGGTTTTTGATCAGTTGGGAGAAAGTCGTTAAAAATAGATTAGAAAAAAGAGCATAACCCCCCTCAGAAGCGTTTAGTTTTTTCCATAAAAATCCTTACAGATAAACATTTAGTACATTTTTTTGTTTCGATAAAAAAAGAGAAATGGATAAAACATATCTAATTGTAGGAGGAACCTCCGGAATAGGGAATAAAATCGTAGAAGATTTATCAAAACAAGGCCATAAAATAATTGTAGCTGCGCGAGAAAATAAAAACTTAGAAGGATTTGATAATGTTACTTTTCAGCAAATCGATGTACTGAATTCTTTTGAATTGAACCTACCAGAGCAATTAGATGGTGTGGTTTACTGTCCGGGTTCTATCAACCTAAAGCCCTTCCATCGATTAAAAACAGAGGAATTCGTGAATGAATTACAATTGAACTCCATTGGAGCAACAAAGGTTATTCAGCAAGCATTACCTGCATTGAAGAAAGCAGAGACTGCATCTATCGTCCTATTTAGTACCGTTGCTGTTCAAACAGGATTGACTTTCCACACTTCGGTAGCAATGGCGAAAGGGGCACTTGAAGGTTTCGGTAGAGCGTTGGCCTCAGAGTTAGCTCCGAAAATTAGAGTGAATTTAGTTGCACCTTCATTAACTGATACCCCATTAGCAAATAGTCTGTTATCCTCTGATGAAAAGCGAAAAGCAAATGCAGACAGACATCCATTAAAGAAAATTGGAACCACTAAAGATATTGCTGATGCAGCAATTTTCTTATTGACCGATAAATCATCATGGATTACTGGTCAGGTGTTGCATGTTGATGGAGGAATGGGTAGTTTAAAGTAATGAAAAAGTCATTCACAAAGTTAGAAATCGAAAACCTAGAACAGCGGTACAGAGCTAACCTTATCAATTCAATTGAGGGGTTTAAAGCCTTGAATTTAGTAGGAACCATCAACAAAAATGGGATTACCAATTTGGCACCTTTCAATTCTATTTTTCATATTGGAGCAAATCCACCATTGATTGGAATGGTATCACGACCAGATTCTGTAGACCGACATACACTTAAAAATATTAGAGATGCGGGTAAATATACGTTGAACCATGTTAATGAGTCGATTTATAAACAAGCACATCAAACTTCTGCACGGTATGATAGAGGGATTTCTGAGTTCAAAAAAGTTGGATTAACAGAACAATACATGGATGGGTTTCCTGTTCCATTTGTAAAAGAAAGTACTATAAAAATTGGGCTAGAACTAAGGGAAATTAAGCCAATTGAATTAAACGGCACTTATATTATCATTGGAGAAATTATGTTCATTGAGTTGGAAAACAATCAAATTTCAGAAGATGGTTTTATAGATATTCAACAGCATGGAAGTATTACGGTGGTTGGGTTAGACGCGTATTATAAAACTACTTTATTGGAACGATTGCCCTACGCCAAACCATAACTCCTTAAGACATGAAGATGAATAAAGTGGCCATATTTTGGTTTAGAAGAGATTTAAGGTTAAATGATAATGCAGGATTGTATCATGCGCTTTCAGGAGATGTTCCGGTGCAGCCTATTTTTATATTTGATGAAGAAATCTTGTCTGATCTTAAGGATAAGAAAGATGCGAGAGTGAGTTTTATTCATCAAGAATTGACTGCGATAAACGAATCTTTAAAAACGAAAGGCAGTAGTTTGAAAGTGTATCATGGCAAACCGAAAGAAATTTGGGAAAAAGTTGTGACTGACTTTGAAGTTGCTTCTGTTTATTGCAATCGAGATTATGAACCTTATGCAAAAGAACGAGATAAATGGGTGGAAGGATTTCTAAAATCAAAAGGAGTCACTTTTAATACCTTTAAAGATCAGGTGATACTTGAACCGGGAGAGGTGCTGAAAGATGACGGAACGCCTTATTTGGTATTCACTCCATTTAGTAAAAAGTGGAAAGCAGCACTTCAGAAAAATCACCTTGATTCCTATTCATCTGCACTTCGATTTGAAGGATGGAATCCATCTAAATTTGAGTTTCCGTCATTAAATGATATTGGTTTTGCGCTGACAGATATAGAGCTTCCCAAGTCTAACTTACAAGACAGTACATTAGAAACGTATGCTGATGAACGAGACTTTCCAGGAAAAGATAGCACTTCAAGGTTAGGAATTCACCTAAGATTCGGGACGGTTTCCATTCGTGAAATAGCTTCAAGGGCAAAAGATAAAAGCGAGGTATTTTTAAGTGAACTAATTTGGCGCGAATTCTTTATGACCATATTGAGTTATTATCCCGATGTAGTTTCGAATAATTTCCATCGTAAGTACGACGCTGTAAAATGGCGAAATAATGAAGAAGAGTTTAAAAAGTGGTGCGAAGGAAAAACAGGCTACCCGTTAGTTGATGCTGGAATGCGAGAACTGAATGAAACAGGATTTATGCACAACCGAGTAAGAATGGTGGTGGCAAGTTTTTTGACCAAACATTTACTAATAGATTGGAAATGGGGAGAGGCCTATTTTGCTGAAAAGTTATTGGATTATGAACTTTCTGCCAACAATGGAAATTGGCAATGGGCAGCTGGTACTGGTGTAGATGCAGCGCCTTATTTTCGAGTTTTTAACCCATCCGAACAAATTAAACGATTCGACAAAGACTATAAATACATCAAAAAATGGGTGAAGGAATGGAATACAGAAAAATACCCAGAACCAATGGTAGAGCATAAAATGGCTAGAAATAGAGCATTGGAAACCTACAAAAGTGCGTTGAATTAAAAAATAGTAATTGATTCCGAAGGATCATTTGCAACTAATTACCAGTTGTCATTAGAATTAGCCTTTTATATTTTTTAACAAGTTCAATCCTAAATTAATATTAAATTTGGCGAGTCTTTTCCCAAGATACTATTAAATTGAATTATTAACCTACTTGTATATTCAAGTAAAAACTTTTTAACTATTAGGGGTAAATTTTCAAGATTTTCACCTCGAAACATCAGTTTACTTATTTCAAAATTACAATACACGAAGTGATAAAACCTATTCAGGTTTTATTGGTTAGTGAACTATCAATAATTTTTATTAATCATAGAATAGAGTAATAATTAAGTTAAACTCTATCTCAAAACAATTCATTATGAACAAAAACTATCTTTTAAATGCTGCCTTTTCATTATTTCTTATAGGCGGAGCTTCATTAACTAGTACAGCTCAATTGCAGGTTGCACCTAACAATCCTACTATTGTTAATGATTTAAAATTGAATAAAAGTGCCAATACATACAACAAATCTTTGGCTGTTTGTGGAACTGATACTGTAGATTATCCTTTAAGAAAAGCTACAGGACTTTCTGCTTTAAGTATTAATAACGCTACTTCTGCTTCTGAAGCGGGTCAGTACTACAATGCTTCGGATTCAATTACAGTAAGTGGATTTGACTTTTTTGCATGGAAAAGTAATGGAACAAATGGAGCTACAATTACTATTAACGCCTCAATTTATCTTGCAGGTACAGATTCATTACCTACAGGTGCACCTTTAGCTACTAAGGCTATCACAATTGATACTTCTGGAGCTGGTACATTGGCTGGGTCATTTAAGTCTGTTGCTTTTACTACTCCAGTAATAGTTACACAACCTTATATTTTAATTGTATCTAATAATTCTGCAACTCCTGTATCTATGATTAGCAATTCTTACACCGCAGGAAATGGTGGTTTTGAAGATTTGTCTATTTTGAAGATTGGAGCTAATTATTTAAGAGGTTCGGTAGTTAGTGTAGGTGGTCTTTCATTTAATGCAGATTTCTTGTGTCACCCACATGTAGATTATGACTTAAATACTGACTTTGTTTTGAACCCTGATAGTTTGTACTCAGTACCTGCAACTATTAGTGTAACAAATAGTTCTTCTCCTGTTATTAATGACAGAATGTATAACTTCAACGTTGCTCTTGGTAATAGTATTTCAAACCATACTTATGATTTTGGTAATGGTGGTGGAGCAGTTGGAGTTACTGATTCAAATGTAGTATACAATACACTTCAAAACTATACCGTTTCATTGAATGATACGATCCGTCAATACAATGGTTCGTTTTGTGTATCTACTGAAACAAAATTATTAGCTGTAGGGAAAATCACAAGCCTTTCTGAATTAGAAGCGAATGCAAATGCATTTGCAGTTTACCCTAATCCTACTAACGGTAACCTTACAATTGAAATGAATAAGTTTGCCAATAGCCAAGAAAGAGTTTTTATTTATTCAATTGATGGAAAGTTAGTTTATCAATCAGCAATCTCTTCTGCTAAAATGAATGTTGACGTTTCTGATTTGGATAACGGAATTTATTCAATTAGAATTGGAAATAGAACAGAGCGTTTAGTTGTAACTCACTAATCGTATTCTCAATAAATTTAGAAGCCTTGAACATTGATGTTCAGGGCTTTTTTTATGGAGAGTCTTCAAATGTTAAATGTTTTATAACAACTCTATTTTGGCAACTATTTCAATATATATCTCGTCTTAAGGTTTTAAAAACTATTAATTATGAGAAATTTATTACCTAGTAAAAGGCTAAAAGGACTTGCTGTCGCATTAGCTAGTACTGCTTTAGTGGCTTCATCGTCACTATTTGCGCAATCCGAGTCTATCGATGGGCTTGTGATTAATCCAACTTCAAAAGGGTTTTCAAACAACTTTAGTAAGTCTGCTTTAAATCCATTTTTAACAGTTAACATTGGCGACTCGTTGCAGAAGTTCCAAGCAGGATCTGTTAAAGATGGCAATGCTGGAGTTACTTATTTAAATGGACAATTTTGGGTTTCTAAATGGGCTTCGGATTCTATCTTTACCATGAATGCTCAAGGGCAGGTTACTTCAAAGTTTACTATTCCCGGTGTGACAGGTATTCGTTCAATTACTACAGATGGTACTTCTTTATACATGGGTGCTGCTGGAGCTTCAATTTTTGTAGTGAATCCCGTTACAAAAACTAGAACTTCAACGATTGCAATCACTGGAACAACTGTGGGTGCAAGAATGTGTGCTTACGATCCGACAGCTTTTAGTGGTGCAGGTGGTTTCTGGCTAGGAAACTTTACTTCCGATGTAGTATTGGTAAGTAAGACTGGTGTTGCTTCAACTGTTATCCCAATGGCTACGCATGGGGTTTCTGCTATTTACGGTGGAGCTGTGGATACTGTTACGGCAGGTGGTCCTTATCTTTATTTGTTTAATCAAGGCGCAACTGGTGCTTTAGAACTAGCAAGAATAGATGTAATTTCTATTCCTTCTGGAACTCCAACTGGTATTTTTTACGCAGTAACACCTGATTTAATTGGATTTCAACAACCAACTGCTGGACCAATTGCAGGTGGTTTATTTATTACTGATCAATACAATACATCTAACTTACAGGTTTTTGGTGTAATGCAAGGAACTCCTGATATATTATTTGGATACAATACAGTAGTACCAAATTGTTTGAATCCTAGATTACCTGTTGCTTCAAATCCTACAACAACAAGTATTGATTTAAACTGGACTTCGGGTGGTGCTACGATTTGGAACATTGAGTACGGTCCTGTTGGTTTTGCATCTGGTACAGGAACTAAAGTTTCAAATATAACAGCTAAGCCATATACGTTAACCGGATTAACCGCTTCAACTCCTTATGAATTTAGAGTCGAAGATAGTTGTAGTGCAGGGAATAATAGCTTCTGGTCAGTTAAAGGAAGATTTGCTACCACTTGTCCTGTAGCTGTAGCTCCTTACACACAAAACTTTGGTTCAGCTACTTTTGATCCTTGCTTAAGCAACTATTCTACGTCTAATGAATTGTGGGTGCTTTCACAGGCATACTCACCAACTATTGGTGGTGGTCATGGGCCTTCAACTGATAATAGTGGAACTGGATTTTTTGCTTACGTAGACGATTCTGAAACTCCATCTTCTTCTGACGTAACGCTGCAAATGCCTGACATCGATATTAGTGGGTTAACAAATCCTGAATTAGAGTTCTTTCATTATAGTGATCGAGAAACTGGTTCAAGAAACGCTACGCTTTATGTAACTGTAGAATATGGATCTACTTTGGATACTGTATTTACTGATTCAGTGAACACAAATGGTTGGAAAAGAAATAAAGTTGACTTATCACCATTTGGATCTTTTGCTACAATTAAGATTCGATTTGTAGTTGATGAAACAAATGGTACTTTCTACGATGATATCGCAATTGATGATATTTCTGTAAAGAACGCTGCATCATATGAGGTAGAATTATTAGCTACAAATAGATTATCAGAGTACACAAGGTTGCCATTTAATCAAACGGATTCCATTGTTTTCGCTGCAATTGCCGGAAATATAGGAGCAGATACATTGAGAAATGTAAAAGTGAATTATACCGTTAAAAGAAATGCAACAGTAGTATATAGAGATAGTTCTTCAATAGCTAAATTAGCTCCTGGTGCTAACAATACTTTCGTAAAAGTGGCCAATTATGTTCCAACAGTGTTAGGTTCTTACACTGTAGACTATTTAGTTTCTCACGCTAACGTTGACGCTAACTTAACAAACAACTCAAATTCATCTGATACATTGATTGTAACTGATACAACAATGGCTAGAGACAATGGTATTGCTACTGGTTCATTAGGAATTGGTTCAGGTGCAGGAGGAGAGTTAGGTTCTGTTTATGAGATTAATAAAAGCGATACATTAACTTCTGTTTCTGTTTATATCTTAAATGGTGGCGGGGTAATGACTAACCAACCGCTAAGCGCTCAAGTTAGAAACTTTACAAATGGAATCCCTGGAAGTATCATTGCTACAACAGATACAATGATTTATACCAATACGGGAGCTTCTTACGCTACTTTGACGTTTAATAATGCAGGTGGATATGTAATTCTTCCTGCTGACTCTTTCTTTGTAGGTGTAGAAGAGCAAGATTCTAACGTGACTATTGGAACGACTGCAACTAAGTTTATTGCGAACACTAATTTTGTAATTTTTGGAGCTAATCCTTGGAGACCTAACGAGGTAGTTAACCCAGCACTTGCATTAACTTATTTGATTCGTCCAAACTTTGGAAAACCAAGGACTGTTATTATCGGAACGAATGAAATTTTAAGTGCTACTTCCGCAATTAAAGTATATCCAAACCCTTCAAACGGATTCATTACGTTAAACATAACTGATGAAAACAAGATTGGAAACGTTCTAGTTGAGGTATATGATATTACTGGAAAAGTGGTTTACAATAACAATTTCTCAGGTGCAAATTCTGTACAAGAGCAAATTGATTTGTCAAGCTTAAACAATGGAATGTATTTCTTGAGAACAAACATCAACGGAAAGAATACCATTCAAAAAGTGACCATCAAATAAGTCAACTTTTATTAGCATACGAAAGGGCGAAATCAATTCTGATTTCGCCCTTTTTTATGTTTAAATCGGTTTTATTGTCAATTAGAATTTTCCAAACAACTCCTCCACTTTTTTCTCTCTATAATCAAAGATTTCTTTCAGTTTTCCTCGAACTAAAATAGGTTCTACAGCTCTTCCTATCGGGCCTAACGGCAAAACGTAATCAACAGTGTCAATCATCTCTACACCGCCCTCAATGGCTTTAAAATGGTGTTGATGGTGCCAAATAGTATATGGCCCTACTCGCTGCTCATCCACAAAGAACTTTTTATCCTCAATGTGAGTGATTTCTGTCATCCAACCAATCGGGATACCCAAAAGTGGCTTTACTTTATAAGTGATTACCATTCCCGGATACATCTTTTCAGGTAGCTCACAAGTGATATCAAATCCCATGTAGTCTGGTGTGATTTCTTTCAAGTTTTGTGGAGATGAGAAAAAATCCCAAGCTTTGTCTAGCGAAATTGGTAGTCGACTAATTCGTTTTAATCTATGCATGTTTTGTAATTTACAGTTTCATACAAACAATCATCTATAGGTGTTTGTTTAACTAAAAAAGAATCATTTTGAAAATTCTACTCACTGGTGCCAATGGATATATTGGAAAACGATTGTTGTCAAGCCTAACACAAGATGGACATCAGGTGTATGCTGTTGTTCGTGATAAAAGTAGAATCACTATCAATGAGTCCATAAAAGAGAATGTAACTATTTTTCAGGCAGATTTCCTGCAAGAATCCTCTTTGGAGAACTTGCCTCTGGATTTTGACGTGGCTTATTTCTTAATTCACTCCCTTTCGTCCACTTCAGGTGACTTTCAAGAAATGGAACAACAGACTGCTGAAAATTTTAAGAACTATATAGATCGATCACAGGCGCAGCAAATTATTTATTTGGGAGGAATTTCAAATGATTCTGACCTATCGAAACACTTAAGCAGCAGAAAAAGTGTTGAAGAGGTGTTGCAACAGTCTAAAGTTCCGACGACCGTAATTCGAGCTGCTATTGTAATTGGTTCGGGTGGTCCAAGTTTCGAAATTATTCGAGATTTAGTTGAAAAGCTCCCATTTATGATTGCTCCAAAATGGCTAAATACTAATTGTCAGCCAATTGGAGTTAGGAATGTCATTGAATACTTAAGCCGTACTGCTTTAAATCAAAAAACATATCACAATACATACGATATTGGAGGTCCTGATATTTTGACGTATAAGCAAATGCTTCTTGAATTTGCCAAGGTTCGCGGAATGAAAAGATACATTTTGACAGTGCCAGTTTTCAGCCCTCGAATTTCATCCTATTGGTTGTATTTCGTCACCTCAACATCTTACCATTTGGCTGTCAATTTAGTGGACAGTATGAAAAATGAAGTTATCGTTAAGAACGACTTACGAGAAATTATTAAAATTGATTTGTTTACTTATTCTGAAGCTGTTCAGTTGGCCTTCAAAAGAATAGAGCAAAACATGGTGGTTTCGTCATGGGTGGATTCTGATCAATTTGTACATCCTGAATCTTCACTGAATGATTATATTGAAGTGCCCCAAAATGGGACATTTGAAGATGTAAAAATAGAAGAGTTTGAAAAGAGTCAGTTGGAACGAGTGAAACGAAACATTTGGTCCATTGGAGGAAACAGAGGTTGGTATTATGGAAACTTTTTGTGGAGAGTAAGGGGACATATGGATAAATTGGTTGGAGGAGTAGGATTAAGAAGGGGTAGACGCAGTCCAACCGATATTTTTGCCGGAGATTCTTTGGATTTTTGGAGAGTGTTATTGGCCGATGAAACCAATGTAAGATTGTTGTTGTACGCTGAGATGAAATTACCTGGAGATGCATGGCTAGAGTTTAAAATTGTGCCGAAAAAGAACGATTCCAATATTTACTGTTTAGTCCAAACAGCGACTTTTCGTCCAAAAGGATTAGCTGGTCGATTGTATTGGTATTCTGTTTTGCCTTTTCATGGTTTTATCTTCAAAAACATGGCAAAAAGGATCATTTCTGCCCAATAAGTTTCATTTTATTAAAAAAATGGATACATTCTGTAAAAATTAGATACAATGTTTGGATTCAAGAAAAATATGGGGCTCCTAGATCGAATTCTACGATTTTTGATGGCCTTCGCGACATTTTATTTCACATATACCAAGATGGAATCTGTTTCAGGAGTAATTATTTTCACGCTCCTTGGGGTCTTCTTTCTTATTGTTGGGCTTGTTGGGCGTTCACCGCTCTATAAGTTATTAGGCACATACTCTGATGATCGTCCTTAAAACAAATACCCTCTGCATTGGTTAAGAAAGGAAATTTGCCACAAAAAATATGTGCCACTTGTCAAAAACCATTTTCATGGCGAAAGAAATGGGAACGAAACTGGGAGAGTGTCCTTTACTGTGGAGAGAAATGTAGAAGAAATAAGAAATGAGTACAGCAATAGTATGGTTCAGAAACGACCTCAGGGTACATGATAATGAAGCCTTATTTAAGGCAACAGAGAAGTTTGATCAAGTTATTCCGTTTTATTGTTTTGAAGAGGCTTTCTTTCAGAAAACTAGATTTGGCTTTCCAAAAATAGGAACGCATCGTGCACGATTTCTAATTGAAAGTGTACAAAACCTCAAAGAAAATATTCAAAAGCTAGGAAGTGATTTAGTGGTTAGAACAGGGAATCCTATCAAACACTTAATAGAGTTAGCTAAAGATAGTCAAGCAACTGCTATATTTTGCCACAAAGAAATCACAGAAGAAGAAGTCAAGAATGAGAAGCAATTGGCAAAGTTGTTTAAGGGAGAAATTACCTACTTTTTTGGTGCAGCATTATACCATCCCAACGATCTTCCATTTAAAATGGAAGAAATTCCTAAAGTATTTACTCCTTTCAGGAAATTGATAGAGCAGAAATCTAAAGTGAGAGCTTGTTTTTCAATTCCAGAAAAAATCAAACAACTTCCTTCTCAAATTTTTATGGGTCAGATTCCTCTTTTGGAGGATTTTGGAATAGATTCCCTTGAAAGGGATCCTCGTGAAGTATTTCCATTTCAAGGAGGAGAAGATGAAGCGATGCGCCGTTTAAACCATTATTTTTATGATAGCAGGGAGCTTAGTCAGTACAAAGAAAAAAGGAATGGATTAATAGGAGCTAACTATTCAAGTAAGCTTTCAGTTTGGTTATGGAATGGCTGTATTTCGCCACGAAGAATATATTGGGAAGTAAGAAATTATGAGCAACTAGTAGAAGCGAATGATTCCACTTATTGGCTTATATTCGAATTAATTTGGAGGGATTATTTTAAATATATCGCAATTAAATACGGGAATAGAATTTTTCAAAAAAACGGGATTCAAAATCAATTTTATCAATATAAAGACAATATTGATTTGGTTAAAGCTTGGACTACTGGACAAACCGGAGTTCCATTTATTGATGCCAACATGCGAGAATTAAATGCAACAGGCTTCATGAGCAATAGAGGGCGACAGAATGTTGCTTCCTTCTTAGTTAAAGAGTTGCAGCTAGATTGGAGAATAGGAGCAGAATACTTTGAATCGGTGTTATTAGATTATGACGTTTGCAGCAATTATGGAAATTGGATGTATATAGCTGGTGTGGGAAATGATAGCAGAGATCGATACTTTAATATTATTTTACAAGCTAAAAATTATGATCCTGATGGTGAGTATGTAAAGCTATGGATTCCTGAACTAGGTATACTTGAAAAAAAAGTGGTCCATCACCCGTGGACCACTCAAAATACTTTATTTAATCAACTGGAAGGTATTGAATATCCCAAAATGGTAATACCTCCGCCCACTTATTGGGAAAAGCACTATTGAATAGCAGCTTCAAATTTCCCATCAGTTACTTTCAATGTATCTGAGTTAAGGTTTACCGCCTGAAAGTTAAATGTTCCTACAGCGATTTTGGCAACAGTATCTATCTTGGTTACATCAATTGATCCATTAATTGCGTCGTAATTATCTTCGAAAGGATCTTGATTGGAAGATAAATTTGCATAATACTGAGCAGAGACATCAATACCGTCAACATTAAAAGTTCCAACTTTTATTTTATCATTGAATAAAATCTTCAATGACTTACTCACCCCACTGCTTGATCCATCAATCTGACTAATTTGAATTCCATTATAGGAAGCATTTGTTTGAACACAAAAATAAGACTCGAATTTAATTCCATCTATTTTGGCAGTCATTGTCCCTAAATTAACATCTGGACCTTTTAATACTTTTACATTAGAAAAAATACCATTATTAATACGAATGGTATCTTTCGTATTAATATCTTGTACTAATCCACTTAGAGTTCCTGTAATAGTTCTATTGACTGCATCGAATGAATTGATTTTAATTTCCATATTAGGAACTGGTACGAAAGCACTGGAATATATCCCAAGAACTCCGTTATTCACATATATACTAACATTATTTAAACCGTTGTCTATAGTTTTATAAACCCCAGGAGTTAAAGAACTAGTCAAAACAACAATTTTATACATCCCTTTTACACCTTCTAGATTTAGAAAGCCACTTGACTCAACACTAGTTGTTATATCAAATACATAAGTTGTGCTATCTAGATCAGCTTGAAAGTTTTGAGGCTGACTTGGAGTTTTATTGAAAAGTGGATTTGGAGTTAGATTGGTTTCTTTCTCACAAGATGTAAATGTTAATACGCACGCAAGCGAATAAATAGTAAGCAATAAATTTTTCATTTTTCTTAGTTTTTTAGACTTGCAAAGGTTATAATAAATTCTCTCTGAAAGTTAAAAGTTAAGATAAAGACGTAAAGTTTATTTGTTTGGTTGCTGGGAAATTGACTTTATGTATACATTTAACTTAGAAATTGCATTCTCAAGATTTTCAATGGCATTTTTGTTGAGGTCCTCAATTGAATTGACTGAAATTTCAAGTGATTTTGCTAAATCCTGCACCTCTAAAGCGCTATAACTACCTGAAGCCCCAATAGTTTTGTGGGATAGCATTTTTACCTCTTTCCAATCATTATTTCCAAACGCGCTTTTAAGAATATTAAAATCTGTGTTGATCTCTTTAATCAATAAGTAAATAAGTTTTTTATAAACTTCAGGACTAATGCTTTTTGGAAGAGTTACTATGTGCATGATTAATCAAATTTAAAATCAAAATTCTCTTCCAATATATCTTCTTGATCCTATGGTTTCCTCAAAATACATTCTACCCCAATTAACCTAAAAATTAGGGTTCTTAGTATTTCTTTCGACGGGCGTGTTTATTTGTAAGCTGAATGCTACTATAGAATTCGAAGTTTACTATTTGAGGTTAGATTATTACCTTTGTTTATCAAAATAAATAGTATGTCTTCAGAAAAATTTGATTCTCATAAAGCACCAGAGCCTGTTGGTGCTTATCCTCACGCCAGAAAAGTGGGTAATTTATTGTTTCTTTCAGGTGTAGGGCCAAGAGAAAGGGGGACTAAAATTATACCAGGGGTGGAACTCGATGAAAACGGAGAAATTCTATCGTATGATATTGAAAAGCAATGTCATTCTGTGTTTAAGAATGTAAGAGCTATCGTAGAAGATTCCGGTGCCTCTTGGGCCGATGTAGTGGATGTAACAGTATTTTTAACCAATATGAAGGCAGATTTTAAAACCTACAACCGAATTTATGCCGAGTACTTTGCTGATAATCAGCCGTGCAGAACTACAGTAGAAATTAAAAGTTTACCAACACCTATTGGTATTGAACTTAAAGTAATTGCTACCATTTAGTAGAATAAGAAAATATTCAATAAAGAGCCTAAACAGCCGATTGAATTACCAATCGGCTGTTTTTTTATCATAAAGTTAAGGCTCAATTTTGATGATTCCCATCTGGTTGAGAATTGTTAAATTTGCGCCCATTAAATTACAGTGAACACGTTATTATTCAACATGAGTAAATACAAAGAATACAAGCAATTAAATTTACCCGAAATAGCTTCGGAAATTTTATCTAAATGGGAAGCGGAGAATACGTTTCAAGAAAGTATTGATTCAAGAGAAGAAGCACCTTCATTTGTATTTTATGAAGGACCTCCCTCTGCTAATGGATTACCTGGTATCCACCACGTAATGGGACGAACTATAAAAGATATTTTTTGTAGATATAAAACTCAAAAGGGCTTTCAAGTTAAACGAAAGGCCGGATGGGATACGCATGGACTGCCTGTAGAGTTAGGCGTTGAAAAGGAATTGGGGATTACCAAGGAAGATATTGGGAGAACCATTTCTGTAGAAGAATACAATCAAAAATGCCGAGAAGCGGTAATGCGATACACTGATGTTTGGAACAATTTGACCAAACAGATGGGGTACTGGGTAGACATGAAAGATCCTTATGTAACCTATGATAACAAATACATTGAGAGTGTTTGGTATTTGCTGTCTAAGTTGTATAAAAAGGGATTGATTTATAAAGGATATACTATTCAACCATACTCTCCTGCGGCAGGAACAGGATTGAGCACACACGAATTAAATCAACCTGGCTGCTATAGGATGGTGAAAGATACTTCTGCTACAGTTCAGTTTAAAGTAATTAATAATCAGCAGTCTGCTTCATTATTTGCAGATGTTCAAGGTGATTTGTTTTTCATTGCTTGGACCACGACTCCTTGGACATTACCTTCCAATACAGCTTTGGGAGTTGGTTCAAAAATCACCTATGTTAAAGTAAAATCGTTTAATAAATACACATTTGAACCAATTACTGTAATCTTAGCTAAAGATTTGTTGAGTAAATGGTTTGCACCAAAAGACGCTGAGCTTAAATTAGAAGACTATAAAGCAGGCGATAAAAAGATCCCATTTGAAGTTGTTGGGGAACTGTTAGGTTCTGAATTGGAGGGGGTTCGTTACGAGCAGTTAATGCCGTATGTACAACCAGAAGATGGCGATGCTTTTAGAGTAATATTAGGTGACTTTGTAACCACAGAGGACGGTACTGGTATTGTCCACTTAGCACCAAGTTATGGTGCTGACGACTTTAGAGTGGCAAAAACCAATGGAATTGGATCTTTGCATTTGGTAGATATGCAGGGCCGATTTTTACCAGAGGTAACTGATTTTGCAGGAGTATATGTAAAAGAGCAATATGAAGATGAAGCAACAAAACCCGATGATTATAAATCGGCTGATGTGCGAATATCTATAAAGTTAAAAGAGCAAAACCGTGCTTTTGATGTGCAAAAATACGAACACAGTTATCCACATTGTTGGAGAACCGATAAGCCAGTTTTGTATTTTCCATTAGACTCTTGGTTCGTGAAAACGACGGCGATGAAGCCTGAATTAATCGCTAACAATAAAACGATCAATTGGAAGCCAGAAAGTACTGGAACAGGTCGTTTTGGGAACTGGTTAGAAAATCTACAAGATTGGAACCTCTCTCGTTCACGTTATTGGGGTATTCCATTGCCAATTTGGAGAACCGAAGATGGCGTAGAAGAAGTTTTGATTGAGTCCGCTGAGGAATTAAAATTAGCTTGTGAAAAAGCAGTTGAAGCAGGGGTTATGAATAAAAACCCGATGGCTGATTTTACTCCTGGTGATTTCTCTAAAGAAAATTACAATTCATTCGATTTTCACCGTCCATTTGTAGATGAGATTATCTTGGTTTCCGAGTCAGGTAAACCAATGAAAAGAGAGTTAGACCTAATTGATGTTTGGTTTGACTCTGGATCTATGCCTTATGCTCAATGGCATTATCCGTTTGAAAATAAAGAGTTAATCGAGCAGAATCAATTCTATCCGGCAGATTTTATTGCCGAAGGTGTTGATCAAACGAGAGGTTGGTTTTTTACATTGCATGCAATTGCCACACTTTGTTTTGATTCTGTAGCTTTTAAAAATGTTGTTTCAAATGGGTTAGTGTTAGATAAAAATGGACAGAAAATGTCCAAACGATTAGGTAATGCGGTAGATCCATTCACGACTTTAGATAAATTTGGTCCTGATGCTACCCGTTGGTATATGATTAGTAACGCTCAGCCTTGGGACAACTTAAAGTTTGATTTGGATGGGATTACGGAAGTTCAACGTAAGTTTTTTGGAACACTTTACAATACTTATAACTTCTTTGCTTTGTATGCCAATATTGATGGATTTACTTATAAAGAAGCTGAGGTTACTTTAGAAGATCGACCAGAAATAGACCGGTGGGTGTTGTCAAAGTTAAACTCTTTGGTTGCAGAAGTTGATGCGCTTTATACAGATTATGAGCCTACAAAAGCTACAAGACAGATCCAAGATTTTGTAACTGAAAACTTGAGTAATTGGTATGTTCGTTTATGCAGAAGACGTTTCTGGAAAGGAGATTATTCTACCGATAAAATATCTGCATACCAAACATTATATACTTGCTTAGAAACTGTTGCTCGTCTGTCTGCACCCGTTGCACCGTTCTTCATGGATCGTTTGTTTAATGATTTAAATGCAATTAGTGGTAAGGATAATAATACATCAGTTCATTTGGCCAAATTTGCAAAAGCAAATGATGACTTGATTGACTTAGACCTAGAGCAGAGAATGGGGATTGCTCAAAAAGTGACTTCCATGATTTTGGCCTTAAGAAAGAAAGAGCAAATCAAAGTTCGCCAGCCTTTACAGCGAATTATGGTTCCGGTATTGGACCCAACTTTTAAGCGACAATTAACTGAAGTACAAGATTTAATTCTTTCTGAAGTAAACGTAAAAGAAATTGAATACCTAGAAGATACTTCAGGAGTATTGGTGAAGCGAATCAAAGCTGACTTTAAAAAATTGGGACCAAAGTTTGGTAAGCAAATGAAGCAGGTGGCGGTTGCAATTGCAGCTATGAACCAAGATGCAATTACTAAACTAGAGAAAGATCAATCGTATACGATTACGATCGATGGGAATGATTTGGCCATTTCAATGGATGATGTAGAGATTTCTACTGATGATATTCCTGGTTGGTTAGTAGCTTCTGAAGGGGCATACACAGTGGCATTAGATATCAACATTTCTGACGAATTAAAACAAGAAGGAATAGCTCGAGAAGTGGTGAATCGCATACAGAACCTTAGAAAAGATGCAGGATTTGAAGTAACTGATAAAATAAGAATCACTGTTAAAAAACATGATGAGTTGGTTGCAGCAATCGAAGCTAATAAACAGTATATTTGTTTGGAAACTTTGGCTGAATCAATTGTGCAGGTCGATGAGTTAGATGATAACCAGCATAAAATAGAGTTTGATAACAACATAGAAACTTTTGTTTCTCTATATAAAATACAATAGTATGAGCGAAGAAAAAACGAGATACTCAGATGCAGAATTAACTGAGTTTAAAGAATTAATTAATGGAAAGTTAAGTGAAGCGAAAGTTGATTTAAAAAATTTAAGAGATACGCTTTCTTACAAAGATGATCATGGAACTGATGATACCTCTCCTTCCTTTAAAATGATGGAAGATGGTTCTGAAACTCTTTCACGTGAAGAGGTTTCACAATTGGCTATTAGACAAGAGAAATTTATTTCCCACTTAGAAAATGCCCTTATCCGCATTGAAAACAAAACGTATGGTTTGTGTAGAGATACTGGTAGGTTAATCCCTAAAGAAAGGTTAAGAGCAGTACCTCACGCCACCCTATCAATAGAAGCAAAAGAAGCTCAAAATAATAGATAAGAATAAAGGGCCACGAGCCCTTTTTCTTTATGCATATTTCTCTATGAAAAGAATTACCAGTTTTCTAACTCACCCTTTATTCATTGTACTTACCATCCTTATTGCCGACCAATGGTCAAAATTCTGGATTAAAACAAACATGTTCCTTGGGGAAGAGTTTTCTGTTTTAGGAGATTGGTTCATTATTCATTTTACTGAGAACAATGGAATGGCCTTTGGAATTGAGTTTGCTGGCGATTATGGAAAGCTCTTTCTGACCCTTTTTCGAATTATTGTGGTTACCGTAATCGGGATCTATTTATTTAGAATGCCAAAGAAAACTACTTCTAAAGGACTTTTGATTACAGGCTCCCTGATATTCGCAGGTGCTGTAGGTAATATAATAGACAGTGTGCTTTATGGGGTTGTGTTCGATGAAAGTTATAACCAAGTAGCTACATTTTTGCCTGAGTCTGGTGGCTATGCACCAATACTTTACGGAAAGGTTGTAGACATGCTTTATTTCCCTTTAATGGAAGGATTTTTCCCAGATTGGTTTCCTATTTGGGGGGGAGAGCACTATTTATTTTTTCGACCTGTTTTTAACATAGCTGACTCTGCAATCACAGTTGGAATAGTTAGCCTGTTATTGTTTCAACGAAAATTTTTTAAGAACCTTTAGTGGAATTGGGTTTTTAGAGAAATCGTTGAGCAGGGCAAACTGTTTTGACAATACTCACATTTAATATTAGATATTACTTCACAATTAATTTCTCACTTTTCGAACTAAAAGGAGTGGAAAGTCTAATGATATATAAACCACTTGATAATTCGCTGTGAGAAATTTGAATTTCACTATCTCCTTTTTGCTTCTCCAATACTTTTACTCCATTTACAGAGTAAATAGATACATTGCTCACTAAATCATCCACGATAATTATGCTTTCATCCGCGCTTAAAGGATTTGGATAAATACCCAAAATAGGATTGTTAGGCTTGGGATTTACTGGTGGAGTAGGTTTACTAAACTCTCCTGAATCGTAAAGTATTTTGATGTCTTTAGCTAAGTTTTTTAATTCAGCCACAGCTTGTGTATTAGTGCCGTCATTTTTACTGTTCTCGGCAAAAATATAAGCAAAATCAATTTCTATAAAATCATTTTGATTAAAACTACTTTGGTGGTGGGCTGCTATAATTCTTCTATCACTTGGTTGATTTGGTATCGCAAAATTATTAGATTCTGTCCAACTCGAAACTGTTTGATGATTTGGGTCACCTGGAAATACAAAGTTAGCGCCTTGATTGGTTGCTCCAGTTGATTTGTAATGTCCATCTCCACCAAATTTTAGATTAGTACCATCTTTAAAAATAGACTGTAAATAATTAAAGTACTGTTCATTCGTTTGCGGAACACCTCTTTCTTCATCATCCAAATCAAAATACATGCTGTTTGAAAGTTTCTTATTTAAAAAAATCATTCCTACAGCAGGTGGCGAATCACCATAAGATGGAATACCTTTTGAAGGGCCATCTTGTGCGTCACCATTGTATGAAAAAACCATATCTAATGCCGAATCAGTGCCGATATAATCATCAGTGGGATCACCTAAATCGAAATCGTTATACATCCCAAAATAGATATTTCTATAATCAAAAGTTGAGCGATTTAGGATCTTTAGGTTTAAAAACATCGTATTGTTGATGCGTTCATCATTAGAATTAAAACCATACAACATTCCATGAATTTCCAATACCAAACCATCATTGCTTGCACCTTGACCAGCATCGTTACAAATGAAGTAAATGGCTTTATCTCCCTTCATATCAGGATAGTCTCCTTTTTCAGGTTCATAAATGGAATTTCCATTTACATCAATAAATGGAGCAAGTATTTCTGCTGTTCCATTTCTCCCATGTGCAGGCCAATTTAGAATTTCGGCTGGAATCTCATAGCTTTTATTTTGAAAACTCTGAATGTGTTTAAGAACTACACTTTTATTAATAATCCAAGTTTTGTTCCAATAGGAAGGATCTGCACCAGTTCTATTTTGCAATAGAATGGGGCCTTGCTTGAAATTATTGATTGTATTATACATTTTGGATAACCTCAAAATGTTAGGTTGATTTGGGATGTTTAAATCAATGTACCCACCAATCCATAAACCTGACATGTAAATGGCGCTTATACCTGAATTTTTTGGAATATCATATCTGGCTTTTTGGTAATGAAAATCATTGAATAACCAGCCGTCTGCATAAACTCTTGTGCTAATGTTACCGACTTCAAACTCCTGATAAGTGGCTTGAGCATACCCCACACCTCCTATAGAACAAAAGAGAGAAAGGATGAGGGCTTTTAGCGGTTTCATTTAAATCAAATTTTCATTGACAACGGTTTGAGGGGTATTAAATTACACAATATTATAATTTAATCCTAATTCCTGTTAAAATTCCAATTGTTTTATTTTTCTCTGAAACGGGTGCACCTTCCAGAGTTACCTTGTTTATGGAGTTTCTGTAAGTTGGTTCTAAAATTAAATTTACGTTCTCTGTTAATTGATACCCAATTCCGGCAGCAACTTCCCAATTCCACAATAATGAGTTTTTATATGGATCCCCATTCGCACCTAACTCAATGGTTTGGTTTTCATCAACTCCAACTATTTCACCATTCCTTTTACTTAAAAATGTTAAGCTGGCTCCTGTTTTCAATTGGAATGAAAATCGATGAAAATCGATTTGATAACCCACTAACAAAGGAACTCCCAAGGAATGATAAACATTGATGTTTGTGTTTGAAGAAATGTCTTTCTCTACTGCAGTGCGCTCTGTGATGTCATAGATAGCTTCTGGTTCGCCAGTTGGACCAACTTTGTATCCTAACAATGTGGAGTCATAAACGGTTTGCTCAGAAATTATTCTATAGCTTTCATATTTCACTTCTTCCCTCAATTGATTATACCTAAACCCAGTTTCAATTAGAATGTTATTGTGAAAATAATAACTCATTGTCAAATGTAAAGAACCACCTACTTTTGAAGCAGTACCACTTTTTCGTTTATTACTGTATTCACTGAATTCTCCATTTTTTACAGAGTAAGTGGTTTGGTGAAATTCTGGCCCAGCCTTAAAAGAAACAAATAAATGATTTTTAAATGTTAACCTTTTTCTAGTTTCAGGTTTATAGTAATTGGAATCCAATAGTAAGAATCGATCTTCTATTGAAGTTAAGTTTGAAATTCCCTTAGAATTTAAAAAGTCAATGTGGTTGTTGGCAATATTAAATTCTTCAAAAAGCACATCTGAAGCTGCATTATTGTTTAAAATAGAAGTAGATGTGTTTCTGTTTAAGAAAGCATTTGTTGAACCATTGATGAGTTGATTAACTTTCAACGCTGTGGTTTTTTCTTTCCTTTTTCTATTATTTTTTGTGATCTGACGATCCGCTAATTTTGAATCTTCAACCTTTTCATTATTAGATTCAATTTCTAATAAGGTTGTTTTATTGTTAGGGTTTCTATGGTTTATAGTTTTAGCAACGATTGTGTTATTGGAATGAATAATAGATTCGGTAGTATGGTTGTTTGGTCCATGGATGGGACTTCCTGCTTGTCTCATTCCATTTATAACTCCACCGCTTGGTTCGTTATAAGCTAGCTGCAGATGACTGCTGGATTTTGATTCAATTTGATTGGATTGAACTTGATTGTTTGAATTTTGTGTAGCCGATTGCTTTTTAGATCCGTCTGTTGCCATTATGATTGAAATTCCTGCAGTTGCGAAAATGAACGTTAAAAACATGAAGTTTTTCCAGTTCAAAGAAATTTGGTTCATTAGTATATGGCCAAAACTCCTTTTCTCCACAATATTATCCCATGCGGATTCTGGTGGAGTTTCTTGATGGTCTTTTAAAACCGATCTAAACAGTTCATCGATATGGTTTCCCTCTTCGTTAAACATTTGCGTCAATATTATATTTTTCTAAAACATTTTGTATCCATTTTCTCGCTTTAGAAAGCTGAGAACGTGAAGTGCTTTCAGTGATTTCAAGCATTTCTCCGATTTCTTTATGACTGTAACCTTCAATGGCATACAAGTTGAAAACAACTTTATAACCTTCAGGCAATTGTTGTATTATTTGCATTAATTCTTTTTCTCCGAGATTGCTGTTGGCCATAGGTTCTGTGGATCCTACTTGGTAATCTTCAATTCCCAATTGTTCTTTTTGGCTACTGGTTTTTCTGTAATAATTTAATGCAGTATTGACCATTATCCGTCGAATCCATCCTTCGAAAGAGCCATTGAAAGAAAATTTAGAAATATTATCGAAAACCTTAATAAACCCATCTTGCATGATGTCTTGAGCCTCCGCTCTATGCTTGGCATAACGCAAACAAACTGCATACATTAGGCCACTAAACTTTTGATAAAGCGCCTTTTGGCAAGCTTTATCTTCGTTTATACAGCCTTTTATGAGTTCTTCTTCTTGCATAATCTACAAAGCGGGTTTAATACAAGACTCCCAAAATGGCAGTTTCGCTGCTTTAAATTAAGAAAATAGAAAAGAAATATTGGAAAAGTTAAATTTTTCTCCCTATACCAAGCCTTGTTTTACCAAATACTCGGCGATTTGAATGGCATTTGTAGCAGCTCCTTTTCTCAAATTATCGGAAACAATCCACATATTTAGTGCATTATCTCTAGTGTCATCACGACGAATTCTTCCAACAAAAACATCGTTTTTATCCTTTGAGTAAAATGGCATAGGATAATTATTCACTTCTGGTTGATCTTGTAAAGTAATTCCTTCCGTTTCTGAAAGTAACTTTCGCACATCAGCTAAATCAAATGGTGCATTCAATTCTACATTTACTGATTCAGAGTGTCCGCCCATTACAGGAACACGGACTGCAGTAGCTGTTACTTTTATGCTATCGTCAGCTAAAATTTTATTCGTTTCCATCATCAACTTCATTTCTTCTTTAGTGTAGCCGTTTTCCAAAAACACATCGCAATGTGGAATACAGTTTTGGTGAATTTGGTAGGGATAAGCCATCTCTCCTTTTATTCCGGCACTTTCATTGGCCAGTTGATTTACTGCTTTAACACCTGTACCAGTAATGGATTGATAGGTAGAAACAATCACTCGCTTTACACCGTATTTTTTATTTAATGGGTTCAACGCCATCACCATTTGAATGGTAGAGCAGTTCGGGTTGGCAATAATTTTATCGGTAGCTCTTAAAGACCATGCATTAATTTCTGGAACAATTAATTTCTTATCTGGATCCATTCTCCAAGCAGAAGAGTTGTCAATAACAGTAGTTCCTATTGCTGCAAATTTTGGAGCAAACTCCAATGAAACATCCCCGCCTGCTGAGAAAATAGCAATGTTTGGCTGAGCAGCAATGGCTTCTTTCATCGAATGGATTCGGTAGTCTTTTCCATTAAATGATAAGGTATTTCCAACCGATTTCTCAGAAGCAACTGGAATTAATTCAGTTAATGGGAAATTTCTTTCAGCCAATAACTTTAGCATTACTGTTCCTACAAGACCTGTTGCACCTACTACTGCTACTTTCATTTGAATTCGATTTAATGTTAACATCACTCTTAAAGGACACAAAAATACTATATTTACCTTCTAGAGAAATTATAATTATGAGAATTCAATTTAGTCTTTCGATCCTTTTATTCCTTGCTTTTTCAACCCTTTCAAAAGCACAGTTTTCAGATGATTTTACAGATGGAAATTTTACCGCTAATCCCGCCTGGATTGGTCAAACAACCAAGTTTGAGGTAACTCCTCAGAACCAACTTCGATTAAATGATGGAACGGCTACGAGTCCTGCTTATTTGAGCACGGCTTCTCCAGCGGTTTATAATGCAAGCTGGGAGTTTTATGTAAAGTTAGACTTCGATCCTTCTACTTCCAATTATGCTAAAGTTGCTTTGATGTCAACTAGCCTAGATTTGACAGCTGCATTTAATGGGTATTATGTCAAAATTGGCGGAGCGACTGGGACGGTTGATGATGTTTCTTTGTATCGTCAAGATGGTTCTGGTTCAACAAAAATTATTGATGGAATTGATGGAAGTGCAGCTACTAGTCCTGAATTGAAAATAAAAGTAACCAGAGACAGTATTGGGAATTGGGAGTTGTTTGTTGACGCTACTTCTACTGGCTCCTCTTATGTTTCTGAAGGAACAGTTTTAGATGCTACTCATACACAGTCTTCATTCTTTGGTGTTCATTGTATTTATACTTCTACTCGATCAGACAAATTTTACTTTGATGATTTTGTGGTAACAGGAATAGCTTTTCAGGATAATATCAAACCAACAGTTTCAAACGTTACCGTTAATTCAGCAACGGAATTAGAGATTAAGTTTTCAGAGTTTGTAGAGGTAGCTACTGCTGTAAATATTAATAATTACACTGTCGATGGTGGAATCGGAAATCCTCAAATGGCAGCTATTGATATGGTAGACAGCTCAAAAGTACTATTGACTTTTTCTACACCGTTTACTAATGGCAATAATTACAATCTAACCATTAATAATGTGGAAGATAGAGCATCCAATGTAATCAATCAATCAACTACTAACTTCTTGTATTTCATACCTGGCACTGCTTCTTATCGAGATGTCGTTATCAATGAATTATTTCCTGATCCTTCTCCTGTTGTAGGATTACCAGAAAAAGAATTTATTGAACTATTCAATACATCCAATGAGGCATTTGATTTAAATAACTGGACGATATCTGATGGTTCAAGTACAGCTAATTTATCAACCAAAATCTTAGCTCCAAATGAGTATATAATTATTTGCGCCACTGCTGATGTTGCACTTTTTCAATCTTTCGGTAATGTGATGGGTGTGTCATCTTTCCCTACTTTGAATAACTCAGGAGATTTCATGACACTAAAAGACAACAATGGCGTAATTATCGATCAAGTGAATTACACCGATGAATGGTACAATGATGCGACAAAAAAGTCTGGCGGATACACATTGGAGCAAATCAATCCGTCTGCTATTTGTGGTGGAAGATTTAACTGGTCGGCTTCAAATGATGCGTTGGGTGGAACTCCTGGCGCACAAAATAGTGTATTTAGTAATGTCGTTGATCAAACTGGTCCTGAATTGTTGAATGTATTTATCATCTCATCTGACACCATTGTTTTAGAGTTCAACGAGACCCTAGATAGCTCATCTGTTTTATTGGCAAATTATTTGTTTGATCAAGGAAGTTCGGTCAACTTTCTTTCGAATGTTCCACCGTTATATCAAAGAATCTTGATCGGTTTGAATCAACCATTGCAACCAGGAGTGATAGAGAAAATTACTATTACAGGACTTACAGATTGTTCAGGTAATTTGATAGGTAATGTGAACTCCAAAACATTTTCGCTTCCCGAACAACCACAAGCTGGAGATATTATTTTAAATGAGGTGCTGTTTAATCCTCGTTCCGGAGGTGTAGATTTTGTTGAAGTTTATAACAACAGCCAAAAAGCAATTAGTTTGCTAGGGTGGAAATTGGCCAATAGAGATAGCGTAGATTTTACAAATATAAAAGAGATAAGTGCGGAATCTTATGTGATGTTACCCGGAGAGTATACCGTTTTAACAGTTGACCCTGGAAACATAAAAAAGGAATATCCTCTGAGTTTCTCTGATCGATTCTTAGAAATGAGTTCTCTTCCAACAATGAACGACACTGAAGGCAATATTTATTTACTGATCAATGATTCATTGGTGTCCGACTTCTTTCTGTACAATGACGACATGCATTTGGCACTTTTGACTGATTTAAATGGTATTTCATTGGAACGAATCAGCTTTGACAGACCAACCAATGAAGAGGGAACTTGGCACTCGGCTTCTTCTAGTGTAGGGTATGCTACACCGACCTATAAGAATTCACAGTATTTCGGAATGGAAAATTCGACTTCTAAAGTTTCAATTACACCTGAAGTTTTTTCGCCTGACAATGATGGTTTTGAAGACTTGATTAGCTTCAACTATCAGTTTGATCATCCAAATTACATTGTAACCTTAAACATCTACGATGCAAAAGGAAGACTAGTTAAAAATTTAGCAAATAACAAAGTGGTTGGAGCCTCCGGAAACTTCATTTGGGATGGAATTAACGACAATAACTCAAAGGCTGCCATTGGTACTTATGTTCTAATATTTGAGGCTTTTACCGAAAAGGGCGATACTGAGAAATTCAAAAAGACGTTTGTGTTGGGAGGGAGATTGTAGTTAATTATTTACAAAAGATGAAAAGGAATATTGTAATTAATTTATCTTTTATTCTTGGAACAATCCTATAATAAATTATTGGTTTATAGGTTGTTGATTTGGCTATTAAGTTTAAATTACATTGGATAACTTGTTTACTTTCGGCGTGTGTTGGATTTGTCATTGGGTTCATATTACCACCAGTCTTGACTGCCAAATTATACGACAAGATTAATACACTTCAATGATTATTTATTACGGAGAGGATCAATCAAAAAAGGCCTTAAGCATTTCTGCTTAAGACCTCTTTTTCACACTAACTTAACTAACTATTTAACTATTTTCTAATTCTTGATCAACTTTTGGCTTTCACCTTTAGTTGTTTTTATGATGTACATTCCTTCAGTTAATGAAGAGATGTCAATGTTATTGGTGTTGTTAAAACGAGCAACTTCTTTTCCAATCATATTGAAAATTGATCCTGTTGCCACTTTATTCATGTTGATTGTGTTTCCATTTGTTGGGTTTGGATAGATGCTCAATTCGATTCCTTTTATTCCATTTTCAATTAATGAAGTAGTAAAAGAAAGACTATAGATAGATACATTACCACTAATTTCATTAGAAGCAACCAATAAATCTAATCCATTTGGAGAAACACTTGCGGGGATAAAGAAAAGTCCTTCAGGACCTAAATCTCCTGCAGCAGAATCAGTCGCTACAGCTGAGAAATCTCTGTTCAAGAAATACTGCTCAAATGTTGGAGCACTTACATTGCTCACATCATAAACCATTATTCCACCCATTCTTTCTAATCCAATAAACGCATATTGCTTTCCTCTAATTTCTTCCACAATGATTGATTCAGGCTCTGCACCTTTATCGTCGCTTCTTTTATCAAACGAATTGTTGTCGTCATTGTTAGAGTTGAAATTAGCAGCATGATTAGCGGCGATATAGCTTTCAAAATCATCTCCACTGTCATAAACTAATGCACCAGAAGTAGAGAAGATAGAGAAAGATCGTGCTCCATATGCATATATTTCATCAAAATCGCCATCATTGTCGATATCACCCATGGTGTTGGTAATGTTCAAACGACCAAGGCTGTCTTGGTCTTGTAAACCTGCATAGTTTGGAAAAACTAAGGTATCAAGGTTTAAATCTTTCACTCTATCTTCTTCTGAAAAACCATTGTAATCTCTAGAATCACCTTCATTCGCAGTAAAAATATAGAAGTTACCACCAATTACATGACCGTCGATTGCATCTGGCATGTACATTCCTTTTACAGGATAGTTTCTCATATTGATAACACCATCTTTATCACTTGCATCAAGTGTATTGCCAACTGCTGACCAATCTTTGTAACCCAAAGGCATTATTTCAACAGCAGTTGCATTAGCAAGGTCAATTTTTACAATCGCATTGTTTTCTTGACAGCTTACGTATGCAAAAGCATTGTTTTGATCAACTGTAATGTATTCTGGCTCTAAGTCCATTGCTACAGTAGCATTTGGTCCAAATACACGTACATCTTTCGAAATGGTTCTTACCTCTACGTCATCAAAATAGAAACTTCCGCCTACTCTGTTGTACATATTGAAACGAACATAATGTGGTAAATTAGATCCTACATTGTAATTGAATTTTCTGTAGACAGAATCTACAACATCGCCTGTATTATTTCCGTCTGCAATTATGGTATCGATGGCTGTCCAAACGATGCTATCTTGAGAAACCTCAATAGCCGTTTGCCAATCTGCACCTGCACTAGATATTTTAGCAAAAAAGGTTAAACCTTGAACAGCAGAATACTTTCCAGTTCTGATAATGTCACCAGTAGTATTTAGACCTGCTTTTCCATTTCCTGAATTAGCATTACTTGTGTTGAAGTATCCTCCTGCATTTAACCAGCCTGCTGGCATGCCTGATTCTAAACTATCCACTACATTATTATAAGAAGTAAAAGAAACATTAGAAACGGTTGCTTGAGCTACTCCAGCGCTAATATCAATAATACTTACTGATCCTTCTGGATCTATAGTGTAATCATCGTTTGGTTCACCTTCATTCGCTACAATCACTTTATTGCCATCAGGTGTAAAAAGCAACATGTCTGGCAAAGCGCCAACTGCTACATCATTTAAATAAACTCCCGCTGCATCAAAAAATACAACCTTTCCGTTAGCTTGCTTATTGGTATCTTCTACTGCTGCTGCTAAAACACCATTTTTAAATGCTACACTATTTGCTGAAGCTCCATAAGGAGTTAGGTTTATTGTATTCTGTAGTATTGGTAATGCTGGGTTGCTAATGTCTAATACTTGAATACTTGAGTTGGATGCATTCACAAAGAATAATCGTTGTGTTGTGGTATCATAAGCAGTTATTTCAGCAGCTCCATCATCGAAAACCCCCGTATTATAACTTCCGATTGCGTTGATTTGAAAGCTCTGAGCATAAACTCCTGCAGCTAATAAAATACCTGAAAATAAGGTAATTGTTTTTTTCATCTCTTTTAGTTTAATATTTAACTACAAAGCTATCTAACGACTAGTTTAATGGTTTTAGGCTTACATTATGGATTAATTAATCAATCTTTAACCAGGTGAAATTTAAGTTAAGAGAAGGGGTATTTTTAACACTAAATAGTATTGTTTACAAAACATAGCGGTGATGTAGTTTGTTATTACTACATGAAAGAGCGAGATGAATTATTGATAGACATGCGGGTTGACTTGGAGTTATCTACTGAGCAATCAAAACCAATTGAAGTATTTCAATCCAATGCCTTACGTCCGATTTTGAAGTTTCAAAATTTGATCATTTTAGAAATCTTTAAAGACCATATTAAAAGGACGAAGCGCACCTTTTCTGCATTAAACCAAAAGGTTCAATTGGAAATAATAAAGGACAGCTTAATAGAAGATCAACGATTAAAGAATAAAATAATTTTTATTGTTGTTGCGTTTTTTACGGTTGAGGAATTTAATTTCTACAGCCAAAATTTGAATGAGGTCAACAAGCGAATCGTTAGTATGGCAACTCAGCGACTGCAAGATCAGTTGTCGAGATTAATACTATAAATCATTGATATTGGTTAAGTAGAATTCTGCTTGTTCAAGAATTTTTGCTTGCTGCTCACCATCCATTTTTCTCCAAAGATTGAGCATCATTCCCATTCTTGGATTGTTTGATAGATAGGCTTCGTGATGGGAAATGAAATTCCAATAAAGGCTATTGAATGGACAAGCTTTATCACCAGTTTTTTGTTTCTTATCGTAATAGCAACTTCCACAATAGTTACTCATTTTATCTATGTAATTGGCAGATGAAATATAAGGTTTGGTAGCAATGATTCCTCCGTCTGCGTATTGACTCATTCCCCTTGTGTTTGGCATTTCTACCCACTCAATGGCATCAATGTATATTCCCAAATACCATTCATCGACTTGGTCTGGATGAACATTGGCCAGCAGCGCAAAATTCCCAGTGACCATCAATCGCTGAATGTGATGTGCATAGGCATATTCTAACGACTGAGTAATGGCTGACTTTAAGCAATTCATTTTAGTTTTACCTGTCCAGTAAAATTCTGGTAAATTTCTGTTGTGATTTAATTCATTGGCATTTGCATATTCAGGCATCTTTGCCCAATACATGCCTCTCATGTATTCTCTCCATCCAATAATCTGACGCACAAAACCTTCGATCTGTGAAATGTCAATTTTATCTGTATTACTATGATAGAATTCAAGTGCTTTATTTATTACTTCTTTTGTGCCTAGCATTTTAGTATTCAATGAAAAAGAAATCCTAGAGTGATAAACACTCCATTCATTCACAGCCATTGCATCTTGAAAATCGCCAAAAAGAGATAAACAATTCTCAAAAAAGTGATCTAACAGTTCAAGACTTTCTGTTCTATTTATGGGCCAAGAAAAATGTTTTGGATCTACTTTGCCAATTGTTTTTACTCCAGCTTTATTGATTGTATTCAACAGTTCCGAAACATCATGATCAAAAATGAATGGTGCTGTCGGCTTGTGCTTTTGTGGCAATTTTTTTCGATTGCTAGCATCATAATTCCATTTACCACCCAACGGTTTTTTGCCCTCCATGAGGACATCGTGTTTTTCTCGCATCATTCGATAAAAACTTTCCATCACCCATTGCTTTTTTCCTTTAAAATGAGTCTTTAATTCTTCTCTTTTAGTGTAAAAATGTTCTGTTTCATAGCTTTTTGTATTCAATTTTAACTTGGAACAGAATTGCTTTAATTGCTTATCCAAACGATATTCATCAGGAAGTTGATACTCAAATTGGTTTATCTTTTCAGTTTGAATGATTGAGTTGAGGTTGTCTTCAAGAGCTTGTTTATTTTTTTCATCATTAATTTGTAGGTAGATGACGTGATGACCTTGCTCTTTTAAATGATTTGAAAATTCCCTCATTGCCGAGAAAAATCCAATCACTTTCTGAATGTGATGGGTGGTATAATCCGTCTCTTGACGCATTTCCATCATACAGTAGGATACATTAGAATCAACTTGGCTAAACCAACTGTGGTTGCTGTTGAGTTGGTCACCGAGAATTAGTCGTAAAATCTTTGACATGGATAGAAATTAAATTCTACCAACGTTTAATTCAATCTATTTGTTCGATTTAGCAGCTTCTTTGAAATATTTTAAAGGAACTAAAAGCATTCCAAAACATTCTCCCTCTCCTTTCCCTAAATGTTTGTGGTGCACTTTGTGTGCTTTTCGAATAGCTCTAAAGTAAATATTATCTGTTTTTTTCAGCCAATTGAATCGTTGATGAATAAAAACATCGTGAACTAAAAAGTAAGCGATACCATAAAGTAAAATTCCCAACCCTATTGAAAGGCCAAAACTAAAAATGCCCAATTGCCATAAAAAGAATAATCCGGTGCTAATGACAGCATAAAAAATAAAGTAAACATCGTTTTTTTCAAACCAACCTGAATGAGGCTGGTGATGGTCTTTGTGCAGGTACCATCCAAAACCATGCATAATATATTTGTGTGAAAACCAAGCCATAAATTCCATAAAGAAGAATGTAGCTATGGTAACAAGGATATATAAAGTCGTTTCCATATGAGGCAAATTTAACCAGTTTTCAACTAGAATAAACAGTTCTTAGCCTCGAATGTTTAATCATTATACTAAGTTTGAAATGAAGCTAAAGAAATATTTTTATTACTGGATTGTTGGTATGATCGTGTTGATAACGCTTTTTGCAGTTTTTGGTCCTAAAGTGAAACGGTTAGATCTGAAGTCCATCAACTTTATTAGCACAGAATCATCAGAGCTCTATTTTAAGAATATTAGGTCGTTTTCTTATGATCGTGTAGTAGACGAAAAGGCAAACTTTATTTTATACCGCATCAAAAGTAGAGAAGAGGATACTACTGTCTTTGGTCTTAACTTTCTTATAGTAAGTAATTGGTTGCAAGATGAAAATTATATTCTTGCAGAATTTCACCCTTATAATTTCATTTTAAACGGACTGCATTGTGAAAATGAAAGAGGTTCTGACACCATTAAATTGAATGGTTCTGACGTGGAGGCTCATTATGTTTTTGCAGCTAATTTTTATGAGCAATTATTTGCAGATTCTAGGTTTTTCTATCATAACAACCAGGAAAGCCTAGTAGAATTAGTTATTTCAGAAGAGCAGAGAAAGTCGCTAGAGAAATCATTGAAGGACTATTTTAAACTAGTAGGAAAACTACGTTAACGATTCTTTTATTCTAGGTTAAGTCATTCATCTAATTACTGCTTTTTGATTAATAAAAATAGAATTAAACTTCCATTTTATTAATAATACCATAAACTCAACTTGAACTTAAATTTCGAATACTAACTCAAATTTGCGGTGTAAAAATTAAACAGATGAAAACTACAAACAGCAAAGTCGAGTATTTAATTTCAATCGTATTAATCACTTTATTAATGACACTTTCCGTCATTAGTACATTTGGTCAGTGCAATGGTTTTGTAAAAAACATGGATCGCCAATCTTTAAACTTATTTGAAACATGTGAAGGAGCACAAGCTGCAAAAATGTATCCTGGAGACTCCGCAACTATCGATCAACTTTTGTTAGCTAACCGGACTTATCGACTAGTATTGAAAGCCGACAAATACTTAGGTGAAGTTTCAACAGAATTAACAGAAGATCTGAATGATGGAATTCTTTATGTTAATCAAACTGCAGAATATATTGATTTACGATCTATTAGAGATCGCACAGTTACACTAAAGGTGGCCATTCCTGCCAAAAATACTTCTAATAGAATAGAGCGCTCAGGCTGCGTAGCTATCGCAATAGCAAGTGGATTGGTGGAGGATTTAGCCACTAATCCTTAAGCAGCTTTGTAAATAATATTGACCATCTCAGGTTTAAAGTCCAAAGACCTTCCCTCAATAACAATGTGCCATGAACCGTTCGTTGGTTTCAAAAAATGGCAATACTGATCTTTGATTAATATTCGAGTACCATTGTAGTTGCCAGCATTTCTTAGAAGGTTAAAATTTTCTTCATCCAATAAAATCACCTCTGTTTCATTCGGAAGTTCTATTGCGATGTATCCAGGGTGACTTCCTCTTATTTTATGATATATCTGTCTCATGTTGCTAAATTAATTAGTATTGTTTAAATTTACCCATCAAAAATACTAAAATATTTAGTTTACTAATATAATTAGCAAAATAAAATGAATTTTTTTGCATCAAATATTAAATTCCTTCGAAAACAGAAGGGTTTAACACAATCAGAATTAGCTGATAAGATAGGAATAAATCGTCCAAAAATTGGTTCTTACGAAGAAGGCCGAGCAGAACCTAAGTTGAGTGTTATACAACAAATTTCTCATTTTTATAAAGTAAATATTGATGAATTGCTGGAAATTGACTTGTCTTTAACGCAATCAAGGTTAAAAGACATCAATGGATCCAATTTACGTGTTTTGCCAATAATAGTAGATCGAAACAATATGGAACAAATTTCATTGGTTCCAATTAAGGCTGCTGCAGGATATTTAGAAGGATATTCAGATTTAGAATACATTGAACAATTACCGACTTTTCAATTGCCAATTAACGAGTTAAGCCCTAATTCAACTTATAGAATGTTTCAAATAAATGGGGATTCAATGTTACCAATTCCTTCTGGGGCTTATATTATTGGGGAATATTTGCTTGATTGGGCCACTATAAAAAATCAGCAACCGGCTATTGTAGTCTCATCAAATGATGGAGTTGTTTTTAAACGAATTGAGAATAGAATTAAGGAGGATAGTTCAATTGTATTACATTCAGATAACAAATTCTATACGCCATATTCCATTAAAATCGATGAGGTAACTGAAGTTTGGAAAGCAATTGGCTATCTAAGTTTTGAGTTGTCAGCTGGTTTGTCAGATGCTACTAATCAATTGGGGCAAATGAATGAGATGTTATTACAATTACAACAGGAAGTAAAAGAGTTAAAAGGAAACTTAAACTAATCGCTTAATCACAGATTTTACACGTTGTGCATAACTAGCTCCAAACAAATTGACATGAACCATTAAAGGGTATAAATTGGCAATGTCAACCCGTGATTCCCAATCTTTTTCTAATGGAAATTGCGCATTATAATGACTGTAAAATTGCTTGTCAAATCCACCGAAAAGCAAACTCATGGCAATGTCAACTTCACGATGACCATAATATACTGCGGGGTCAATCAAAATCGGAGTATTATTTTTACCTATTAAAAAGTTTCCAGACCATAAATCACCATGTAATAATGAAGGTTTTTCAGTTGGAAAGATTGACCCAATCTTAGGATATATTTTTTCAAATTGTGAAACAAAATGGGCATCAACAGACTGGTTATCTCTGGCCATTTGACATTGTACCATTAATCTATTTTCTACAAAAAACTCACTCCAAATCTGTTTTTCAGAATTCAATTGCTTTAATGACCCATTGTAATTGTCTTCCTTATATCCAAATTTTTTAGCTGTGCTTTGGTGTAACAAAGCTAGTTTTTCGGCAAAAAATTGCCAAAACTGGTCATTAGCTTGATGGGTTTCTACGTAATCTAAAACCAGAAAGGATAGATCAGCGAATTCACCCTTGCAAACAAATTTTGGTACATAGAAAAAATCACTTAAGTGGATCAGCCCATTTAACTCTTTTTCGAACATTTTCGGAAACGCCTTCTGTTGATTTATTTTTATAAAAAAGGAACTTTTGGAAGTAAGTAATTCATAAGAGAAATTGACAGATCCCCCATGCAGTTGTTTGTAATCAATGATTTTTACAGTTGTTGATTGGTGCTGATTAATTGAATTTTCTATGTAAAGGAGGAAGTCTTTATTCAACATTTTAGGAGGGAATCAATAAAAATATAGGGCGGCAAAAATAAGAACTCTCAAGAAAAGGTGCGGCAGTTATTTCATTAAATAGTTATACAAAATTACGATGGAATAAAAATGGATTCAAATTATTAGTTACTTTTGGAAACCCTATGGGGGATTAGCTCAGCTGGCTAGAGCGCTACGCTGGCAGTGTAGAGGTCATCGGTTCGACTCCGATATTCTCCACGAAAAACGATGTTGTTAATTCAATGTCGTTTTTTTTTTTAACTATATTTTTCTTTGTTAATGGGTTGAAAGTATGATTGGATATTTATATCCACCCTTTTATCCAATAGTAGGCAATGGCGCAATATTCTCTTATCACTCTAATCTCATATTGAAGGTAGCTCCAAACATTGTAACGTAAGTTGACGTTTTTAATCTGTGTTTTAGCCTCTGAACTATTTCGTAAAGAGCGTTCTTCATTCGGAGTTTCAAATGCCGGCAAGCTTCCAACATTATTGTATCCCAACTTATTAAAGGTTTTAATACTCCGTAACATATGTTCTGGATTCGTGATAATTAAAATGGATGTATTTTGTGTAATTGTTTTTGAAATGGCTTTTATCTGTGTATAAGTGTTATATCCTGTTGGCTCAAATGAAATTCTACTTGAATCTACCCCTTTATTGATGATTTCTTTAGCCATTAATTTTAGGGACTTATAACTACCTTTTGAATCATTCGGTAATGCTATAATTACCTTACTATTAGGAAACTCTATTGCAGATTCTGCTCCATAATAGGCTTTTATCAATGCATCAGGGCTTGGCATGCCATTTCCACTTAGAAGCACTATGTGTGTAGGGTTAGAATTTAATTCATAATCGGTAGCAGCTAGTTGATGGTAAGCGATGTAAGGTATGCTAGTAAAACTCAAAAAAACCAGTATCAATGATATGATTCCAAAGATGAATGTAATTATTTTGGCATAACGTTGTAGTTGCTTTTTCACTTCTCAAATTTATAACATTTCTATTCGCTTATAAAAATTCATTGTATAATTTACAACAGAAGTATCATTATTAAGTTAATTTTTGTAAGTGTTCTCTTAATTATTCTTAAATTAGGCGCCTAATAAATTGGAATTTAATTACAAAATGTAATCTATAAAAATTATGAAAACAAATAAAATACTAATTATGCTTTCGTTAGGTTTAGCAATTGGCTTTGCTAGCTGCGAAAAAGAGGGCGCTTTGACTCCAAACCCTAAATACCTAGAAGTGCCTGTTATTCCGGGAGGAAATGATACCACCATAACCGATACTACCAATGGTGGTGGAGGTGGTGACACTACTTCAAGTGGAGGGGGACAGCCACCTGCAGGTTTTATGGCAGCTACAACTGTTAATAAAAGAGTCGCATTATTAGAAGATTTTACAGGAGTTAGATGCCAATATTGTCCTGCAGGACATGATGTAGCTGTAAATATTAAGAACACGATGGGATCTAAATTTATTGTAATGGCTGTACATGGAGGTACTTATGCAACGCCTGCTCCTGGATGGATGGATTTTAATACTGCATTTGCTCAAGCATTAATAGATCAATCTAAAGTTTCTGGATATCCTGCTGGACAAATGAATAGGTTACCAGCTGGTGATCTTGGTTCTACTGCGCAAAAACCTGCTGATAATGGTATGGCTATGGGCAGAGGTGAATGGTCCAATGCTGCAAATGCAGCAGCTAACTTAAATGCACCGGTTAACATTGGAGCTAAAGCTAAATTAGTTGGTTCTAACTTAACCGTAGATGTAGACTTGTATTACACAGCAACAGAAGCTGCTGGTAACTCTATTAATGTGGCTTTGTTACAATCTGGGATTTCTTCTAACCAA
The DNA here is from genome assembly GCF_055129545.1 of Acidiluteibacter sp. Classification (NCBI taxonomy): domain Bacteria; kingdom Pseudomonadati; phylum Bacteroidota; class Flavobacteriia; order Flavobacteriales; family Cryomorphaceae; genus Acidiluteibacter; species Acidiluteibacter sp. The sequence continues at coordinate 103,239 of NZ_JBSRUB010000009.1, forward strand.
TCAATAGTTGGTGGTCCAAACACAGGCCAACCTGGATACATTCAAAATCATGTCCTAAGAGATTTTATTACTGGTCAATGGGGTGAAACTGTTACCACCTCAACTGAAAAGGATCACTTTGTAAGAAGAACCTACAACTATACTATTCCTGCTGACTATAATGGTTCAGGTCCTGATGGTGGAGGCCCCGTGGTTACTGCTGACATGAAAGTTGTTGTGTTTGTCACAAGAGGTACAAAGGATGTACTGAATGCTATTGAAGTAGCTATTCAATAAAAAAGAATTTAGTTAAAATAAAATAGGCTATCTGAATAATCAGGTAGCTTATTTTTTTTGGCAAACTCTAAAATTAGAGAAAAGGTGTAACTTATAGATTCTTAAGGGTATTTGATTATACTCTAAATCCTATGACTAGAATATCGTCTACTTGTTCCTCGTCTCCCATCCAATCTATTAGCTCTCTTTTTAGAAGTGTTTCTTGCTTATCCATTGTATGTTGTTGAATGGAGTGTAAGAATTTTTTAAATCGTCCAACGAGGTACTTTTTGTTTCGATCACCTCCAAACTGATCTGGGTAACCATCTGAAAAAAGATAAATGGTATCGCCCTTTTTCAATGGAATTTCATGGCTGCTGAATTGTTTTCTTTGGTCTAAAAAATCACCACCGATCGAAAGGGCATCACCTTTAATTATGGTTAATTCGTCATTTCTTACCAAATATAATGGACGTTGAGCGCCCGAAAATTCCAGGATATTATCTATAAAATTGATTGAACAAAGTGCGATGTCCATTCCATCATTGGAAATGGAGTTGATTCCTTTTTGTTTTAACGTCCGCACAACTCCTTTATTTAAGTAATTAAGAATAGCACTTGTGCTTAAGTCTTTTCCTTTTGAGGCTATATCATTAAGTAGAGTGTTTCCAATCATGCTCATAAGTGCTCCAGGCACCCCGTGTCCTGTGCAATCTACTGCAGCTATCAGTACTCTACTTTCAATTTTTTTATACCAATAGAAGTCTCCACTTACAATGTCTTTTGGAAGATAGAGAATAAATGACTGCTCCAGTGTTTTTATAATATCCTCTTTAATTGGAAGTATCGACTCTTGAATTCGTTTAGCATATCTAATACTATCGGCAGTTTCCTTATTTTTTCGCTCCAATTGAAATTTGGAGAGCACAAGCTTTTCTTTCAGTTCATCTTCTTTTCTAAGAATCTTTTTCAAGGCACTAATCATGATAAGTACGATGATTGTAAAAATTACCAATGATATAGAGATATTAATGAATATCTTGCTTTTTGCTTCAGCAATAAAGTCGTCAAATCGTTGATCTGCTTGAATCAAAGCAATGGTCTTGCCTTCATTGTTTTTTATCGGTGCATTCGCTGAGAGCCAAGTTCCATTTTCACTCTCATAAAAATCTAAACTTCCCCCTTTGTCATATAATGAAATGAGTTCTCTAGGAAATTGCATGTATTGATGTCTAAAGTAGGGGGCAAGAGAGCTACTCACACCAAAATAAAAAGAACTGTCGTACAGAGTGATAGTATAAATGTCAGTTTTTAATTCATTACCAAGCTTTGCACCAAGTAATAGCGTATGAATTTCTTTATATACTGCATCTTGATCATTTGAAGCTATGTCATTTTTGGAAGGATAATGATCAAAAAGGTAACTAAGCTGTTTTTCATCAACTTGGGAAGCCAAAGTAGAAACAATCGCATCAAGTTTATTAAGTTCTCGCTCTTTATGCAGATTAAGTTGGGAAAAGTAGGACGATACAATAAAGTATCCTGAAATGAATAGCATGGAAGAAAAGAGTAGAATTAAAATTCTAGTACTTCTATTCTGAAATATTTGGTGGATTATATTTCCCAATTATTACTTTATTAATATTATTAAATACGTAATACTAAAGATAAAGATTTAAAATCTTTAGATTAAAAAGGTCAAAATAGTATTAAGAAGGTAGTTTTGTCGGGAAAACTACTTTTTTGAATGTTCTTTTGCTTCTTTTATTGGGATTTTATTACCATTGTTGAAAGCTACAATAAATGCTTCTTTTACACCTTCATTAACCAATTGGTCTTTAAGTTTAAGTGCTTCATCATAACTTCCATAATTTCCCACAAGCAGCAATGTTAATCCTTCGTAATTTACTTCTTGAATGTTGTCAACCGTCAGGTATTTATTCGCTAATTCTTGAGGGATCTCTTTTTGAAAAGCACCAACTTGCACCTTGAACGACACTTTGCCAACAATACCACTTTTAATATTGATGTTGTTAACGCTAACTATTGATTCGTTAAACTTTGTATTGTCATTTACGTCTACAATGAAAGCATCAGGTATACCACTTTCTTTAATCACTTCAAGTAAAGATTCCGCTTGTTGCTTGTATGAAAAGTGACCAACTACATATCGGATTAATCCCTTCTTGTCAACAAAAGCATCTACATTTTTAATATTATCAAATCTGCTTGTAGGAATAACTTCGCTAAATGCACCAATTTGAACTCCCCATAATGGAGATTTTGTAGTGTAGCTGATCGTTTTTGTAACCATTCCAACCATTGGATCTTTTTTCTCAACTGGTTCATTTGGTTTTACTTCTTTCTTCACTTCTACTTTTGGAGCTACCACTAATTCAGCAATCGGTAGGTCTTCTTCTTTCACCACTTCTGGAACAGCTTCATAATCGCATTTACTTAAGTTTCTTTCTATTTCTCGAATGAAGTAACCGTCTACTTGATCACCATATTTTTTTAGTTCTGCTAGTGATTTTTCTGCATCAACACATTGGTCATTATCTACTTGTGCAGTAGCTAAATAGTAATAAGTTAGTATGGGTGCTTTATCCTCTCTATAAGTTGATGCGTCATACTTTTCAGTAATGTTTGACGCGGCTTTTTGTAAGTGGAAAATAGCAGAAGCTCTGTTCTTTCCTAATTCTCGATAAGCTGCACCTAATAGAAAGTTATAGTTGGCATTTTCAGGATTCAGATTATACAACGTCTCCAAACTAGGAATGGCTTCTTCGATTTGACGCATCGCTAATAATTGTCTCGACTGAATAAACATTTTTTCCTCATCACTGCTATTTTGGCAAATTACTGAAGTTGAAAATAAAAGACAGATTGATAAAAGTGTACGGTAGTTCATGTTTATTGTAGGTTATTTGCAGGATTCTCGTGAGTATAATTTAATGCATCTATCAAAGGAATCTTTTTCTTTTTATTAAAAGCAACAATGAATGCATCGGAAACTCCAATTTTAACATATTGATCTTTAGCTTGTATTGCTTGTGAATAGGTTGGGAATCCCACCGATGACAAATATGTGATGTTATTAATTGTATACTGTTCCAGATGGCTTATTTTTAGATAGTTTTCAGCTATTTCAGTAGGAATTTCCTCTTTGAATGCGCCAAGCTGTACCCTAAATTCAATCTTTCCGGTTATGGTAGATTTTAAACTAATATTGTCTATGCTAATAACATTTTCAGCGTATTTTTTGTCCTTATTTACATCAACTATAAAAACATCAGGATAGCCTGCATCAATAATCACTTTTTTCAAAGATTCAGCTTGAGAGCGATAGGAGAAATGACCCACAACATAACGAACCCAGCCTGTAGAATCGACAAATGCATCTACATTTTTTAAATCTGGATAGCGAAGGACAGGCATCATTTCTTTGAAAGCTCCCACTTGTATGCCATAAAGTGGCATATTTGTAGTATATTCTATTTCTTTTGTAACAAAGCTAGATGGTTTAACTGGTTCGCTACCTTTTATTTCTTGAACTGGTACTTCTTTCTTTACAGATTGAAATGACAATAAGGGCAATGAGTATTCTGCATCTTCTTCAGTCTTATTTTTATCTATCGGTAACACTTCCTCAACGACTAAAAATTCAAGATCAGCAGGAACCAACTCTTCTTCAACTTTACATTTGTCTAACCAACGTTGAGATTCCCTGGGATAATATTGATCATCATAGGTATAAATTTCCATGAAATTTTCTCGAGTAGTTATGGCTAAATCACACTTTTTATTTTGACTGTAGGCAATTGACAAGTAATAGTGCACATAAATGGGCGCATTTTTCTCCTCATGACTATCAGAATCATACTTTGCTGAAGCATCTTTAATCGCTTTTTTAAGGTGAAAAATAGAGCGTTCTGTTATTATTTCTCCTTCAACGAAACATACGCCAATTAGATAATTTATGTTTGAGTTTGTGCTATCTAATTGATATAGATTGTATAATATTGGTAAGGCTTTCATCATCTTCCGATGTGAAAGGTGAGTCTTCGCTTGATTAAATTTCATTTGAAACTCCTTATCAATTGACTGACTAAAGCTAGAAATTGATAGAGATAGAAAAAACAGTACAATTAGTGATTTAATGTTCATTCTTATGTGTTTGTAACAAATGTATTCTAAATGTTTAAAGCCTCAATCTAAAGTTGGTATTACTATTAACACCTTCTATGTTCAAAACTTAAAAATACCTGAAGCTACAACTTCACTATCTTAATGTTAGTTCCGTCGTTTTTGTATTTCTTATTTTTTAATAATGTGGCAATTACTCCTACAGTTAAAAATGGAATAACGACTTTCAGTGTTTTGTCGTCTACAATAGGGCGGTCATTACTTATTAATCTATTTCCGGCATCTAAAGTAAAATAAACAATACCCCCTTTTATGCCTAGCTGACTCAACAATCTCCAAATATATGGTCCATTAGGGTTTATAATATAATCGATTTGATTTAACTTAATTCTTCTACCTTCCAATACGATTGCTGAATCTTCTATATTTCCTATATAGCCCTTAATTACCTCTTTCTCTTCTTTCACTTTCACTATGATGTAATAGCCTGTATAAAAATGAATTCTTTTTACCTTTCCACCTTTGTCAACAGCCAGTGAGGTTTGTGAAATACAAGTTGTTTGAATACAAAATAGTAATAAAATTAAACCAGTAAATCGAAGAGAGTTTTTGTAGAGGGTTGTCATTTTAAAGTCGGGTTATTTAATTGTACTTTATACAAACATTTTTAGGTTCAGTAAAAAATTGTAAAGCTTCATTTCCCCCTTCTCTTCCAACTCCACTTTGTTTTACACCACCAAAAGGGGTTCTTAAATCTCTCAATAACCAGCAGTTTATCCATACAATTCCAGCATGAATTTTTCTAGAAACATGAGTTGCTTTATTAATGTCTGATGTCCAAACACTACTTGCTAAACCATACTTTGTGCTGTTTGCCATTTTCAACACTTCATCCATTGTTGAGAATGGGGTGATAGTCACTACGGGACCAAAAATTTCTTCTTGATTTGTTCTGCACTGATAATCCAACCCTTCAATAACAGTGGGCTCCATATACCATCCATCTTTTAAACTTTCTGCTAAGTAAACTCTATTTCCGCCCGTCAAAATTGTGCCTCCCTCTTCTTTTGCAAGTGTTACATAAGAAAGTACTTTATTCAAATGAGCTTCTGAAACCAATGCTCCCATGTTCGTTTCCGCTGATTTTGGATCTCCTACTTTAAGATTGTTTACTCTCTTAATGAATTCAGTTTTAAATTTATTATAAAGATTATCTTGGATAAATATTCTAGAACCACATAAGCAAATTTGTCCTTGATTATCAAATGAAGATGAAACTACAGTGGTTAACATTTTTTCAAAATCACAATCATCAAAGATGATGGTTGGATTTTTTCCACCTAATTCTAACGATAACTTCTTAAACATTGGTGCTGCGACTTGTGCAATGTGTTTTCCAGTTTGCGTTCCTCCTGTAAAAGAAATTAATGGGATGTCAGGGTGTGACACGATTGCTTCTCCTACCTTAGGGCCTAAACCATGCACAATATTTAACACACCTTTTGGAAGTCCAGCTTCTATACAAATCTCAGAAAGTAAAAATGCTGTCATTGGAGTAATTTCAGACGGTTTGGCAACAACACAATTTCCGGCAGCAATTGCAGGTGCTATTTTCCAACTAAATAAATAAAGTGGTAAATTCCATGGTGAAATACAACCGGCGACACCCACAGGGTCTCTGTGAGTATAGTTTACCGCATTGTTTTCCATGCTATGAGACTCGGAGCTAAAATGCAAAATAGCTGTTGCGTAGAATCTGAAGTTGTGCGCTGCTCTCGGAATATCAACTCTTTTGGCCAAGCTTAAAGGTTTGCCATTATCTGTAGATTCTGCTTCTGCTAATCGATCTAAATTTTGTTCGATTAAAGTGGAAATTTTATATAAAATTAATGACCGCTCGTCTTTCGATGTATTGCTCCAACCTTCAAAAGCTGCTTTCGCGGCATCTACTGCGAGCTGTACATCTCTGTGATCCGAATCTGGAATTTTAGAATAAACATGACCAGTTGATGGATTGTAATTATCTAAATATTTATTGCTTAATGGTGAAACCAATACACCGTTTATATAGTTCTGAAGCTGCTTCATATCTCCTTTTTTATTAAAAGTAAATGTAATAAATAAGGAGGTTAAAAAACAAAAAGGCACCAAAGGTGCCTTTTAACTGTAGTTTTGATTTAACATAAATTCAATATGTTGTTGTCCATTTTTTATTGGACAATGCCAAGTTAATCCTAACTTTTATAATGAATTGTTAAGCAAGCGTTAAGGCGTGTTAATTAAAGTTAAACACCAGCGATATTGACAATTGGATATTTAACTTCGTCCTTGTGAAAAAATCGAACTTTCTTCTGTTGATTTCAGTGACCTCTGTGGTGTTGTTTGGGATATTGTTGATTCAATTGTATTGGATTAATAATGCCATAGAATTGCGGCGAGAGAAGTTTGACCAAGCAGTGATGGAGAGCTTAGAACAAGCTATTTTTCGATTAGAGAAAAAGGAAGCAATCACTCAAGTAAGTAAGAAATTTAATCAATCTAACTCATCTGATTTAAGTCTCTATCTCCAAGATATGGGAGAAGAAGTAGCTCAACAAAATGGCTTTAGTAGTCCCATAATAAGCCTTGATTCTTCCGGACGAAATCCTAATAGAGAACAGTTTAAAATTGAATTTCCTGGCCCATCTTTTAAAGATTCTAATACCTTTATTATTCGTAAAACTCAAAAAAGAGTGCTTCGATCCGACGAAAATGCGAGTTCAGTTAATAAAGGCTTGACAGCAGATCAGATTAAAAATAAGTCGGTTTTGGTAAATGATATTGTCAATGAATTGGCATTTATTAGCATCAATAAAAGTGCTGTTGAGCGGATTAATATCAATATGTTAGATACTATTGTTCGAAATGAATTAAAGCTAAGGGGCATTCGAGCAGAAGCGATAATTGATATTTATAGCGCAAAGAATAGAGAATTGCTAGCGAATTCAGATAACGAATGGGCAGCGGACCTATTAGAAACTCATTATAGGATCGATCTATTTCCAAATGATTATTTAATGGAAACGGATGCTTTGTTGATTTTATTCCCCAATAGATCCAAATATCTGTTGAAAAAAGTGTGGCAAATCCTGGTAGCTTCCATAATTCTGATTTCTATTTTAATTGGGATATTTTATTTTGCATTGAGGACAATCTTTCAACAAAAACGTATTTCAATCATTAAGAATGATTTCATTAACAATATGACCCATGAATTAAAAACACCAATTTCAACCATTTCTTTAGCATGTGAGGCATTGTCTGATGGCGAGTTGGGGGCCGATGAGAAAAGAAGAACAAATTATGTTCGTATGATTGGTCAGGAAAATAGTCGATTGGCATTATTGGTGGAGAATGTATTGAAAAGTGCAATATGGGATTCTGGTGACTTTGAGCTTAAATTAAAGAAAGTGAAGTTTAACTTTTTAATTGAAGATGTCATAAGAAGTATTGAGATTCAAGTGAAGAGTAGGGGCGGCATTATTACATCTTCTTTTGATGCAGGAGATGATTTGATTTTAGCAGATAAAGTGTTAATTACAAATTTGGTATTTAATTTGCTAGACAATGCAATAAAATATTCTAAAGAAAAACCGGAAATTCATGTTTCCACTGAAATAAAAGGAGCCACTATTAGTTTAACTGTTGAAGATAGTGGAATAGGTATTTCAAAGGTTGATCAAAAGAAGATTTTTGAAAAGTTCTATAGAGTGCCCACAGGAAACATACATAACGTAAAAGGTTTTGGACTGGGTTTAAATTATGTTAAAGAAATTGTAGAGAAACATGGAGGATCCATTACTTTTTCCAGTAAGTTAGGAATTGGAAGTAAGTTTACAGTGTCAATTCCTCTTTTTAAAAAATAAGATATGAAGCAAATAAACGGAACGATTCTATTAGTTGAAGATGATGATAACTTGGGAACATTATTAAGTGAGTACTTAAATTCTAAAGGGTACGAAACAGAGCTTGCCACAGATGGAGAAAGAGGCTTAAAAAAGTTTTTGAATCAATCATTTGATTTGTGTATTTTAGATGTAATGATGCCCGTGATGGATGGATTTACCTTAGCGAGAGAAATTAGATCTCTAAATTCTGATATTCCGATTGTCTTTTTAACGGCAAAAAGTATGAAGGAAGATACGATGGAAGGGTTTACTTTAGGGGCAGATGATTATATTACCAAGCCATTTAGTATGGAGGTATTATTGTTGAGAATTAAAGCCATTTTGAGAAGATCTCAAGATGCTGGAGCGATAGATAAGGACCAAACTAGCTTTGATATTGGAAGCTATGAATTTGATTCTGACAGACGAGTGTTGTCAAGAAATGGGAAGGAAGTAAAGTTAACTTCAAAGGAAAATGATTTATTAAAGTTACTTGCCCAAAGTGATGGAAAAACTTTAGAAAGAAAGTCTGCATTGATGCTGATATGGGGAGATGATAATTATTTCAATTCAAGAAGTATGGATGTTTACATTACAAAGCTCAGAAAATACTTGAAAGCTGATGATGGGATAGAAATAATAAATATTCATGGTAAAGGATTTAAATTATATATCAAACAAACTGATCAAAACCCATAGATAATGAATTTACTAGTATTAACAGATTTTTCTAAGAACGCAAAGAATGCTTTAGATTTTGCGTTAGAATTCGCATTGATTAGCAACTCAAAAATAACAGTTTTGAATTGTTTCGAATTGCCTTATTCTAAATCAAATATAGTGACATCTATAATTGATGTATTAAAAGAAGACTCTGAAAAAGGGTTAAAAAAAATTGAAGAAGATGTTAAGTCGAATGAGCGTTTTAAGAATATAACGCTTACCACCTACTCTAATATAGGTGATCTAGAAACAGTAATGCCACAAGTAGCTTCAGAAATAAAAGCAGATGTTATTGTAATGGGGACAAAAGGTTTGAGTGCTTTTGAAGAGTTTTTTATTGGAAGTAATACTACTCGTATGATAAAAACGTCTAAAATACCAGTTCTTGCTATTCCTGAATTTTACGACTACCAGAAGTTTGACGCTATTACCTTTGCTTCAGATTTAGAACCAATAGAAAATCCATTGGGTTTCGATTTGATAAAGAAAATGGCATCAGCATTAAATAAAAAAATAAATATATTACATGTACTTCCTAGTGACGCTGATGAAATAACACATTCTAAAAGAGAAATGTTGGATAAAATAAAGTCAGCATTGTCACCTATTGAATCCTCAAATGTTTTTATTAAAAAGGAGAAAGTTGCGGATGGTTTAACTTCATATCTTCTGGAAAGTGGAGGTGGGTTTTTAGCTATGATAGCCAGAAAGCATTCTCTTTTTGAACGATTATTTCAAGGTTCAAATACTGAAATGCTAGCCAATAGGACTTCAGTTCCATTATTATCCATCCCTGATAGAAAATAATATTAGTTTACTAAATACTCTACTAGCTGTTTAGTAGCTTTGCGAAAAATTTGTCAATACCAGTGAAATTATTTTCATTTAGCTACACCATTATATTTGTTTTAATTATTTCTTTGGGATTAAGTTCTTGTCATAAAGGATTTCATACGCCCAGTCGTGCTCAAAAAAATGCCAAGAGAAATCCATCAACAGGTAAAGATGAAACATCCAGAAAGGGATATTACAGTAATCCCTTTAAAGGAGGAACTAGAGGCGCACTTCAAAAATATAAGCGAAAAAAGCAGAAAAGGCTCTTTAGAAATGGTAGTGGTGCCTATAAAAATAATAAGAACGGCAAAAGTAAATTTAAAATGAAACGAACTGTTAAGAAAAGTCGTTTGAAGTCATCAGGTAGCAATTATAAGAGAAAAGGGAACAATGGTGGATCGAGGAAAAACAACAGTTTATTTAAAACTAGAAAAAAATAATTGGCACGAGTTTCGCTAAATGCATAGTTTTCTGATAAAAAATGTTATTTTAGTGGTTTAATTGAAGTTGATAAATAAAAATTGAAAAAATATAGAATTATATTACTGTTATTTTTAAGCAGCATTGGCTTTAGTTTCGTGGAGTCTAATCCACAAGTGGATACTAACGCCAAAATTAAAGCAGCTTTCTTATACAACTTTACGAAGTATATCGACTGGCCGTCAGAATATAAGTCAGGCAACTTTGTTGTAGGTATCCTTGGAAATAAATCTAACCTCTACAAGGTGCTGTATGACATGTCAAAAACCAAAAAGGTGGCGAGTCAAGAATTCGAAATACAGGTTTATTCAAGCCCATCAGAAATAAATGATAAAATACATATACTTTATATTCCTGACGATGCATCTGCTAATTTGAGTGGAGCGGTACAAAAATTGAAAGGGAAAAGTACATTGATTGTAACTGAAGCTCCAGGTTTAACTCAACAAGGTTCTGGAATCAATTTCGTTGTAGTTGCAAATAGACAAAAATTTGAATTAAATAAGTTAAACGTCGAAAAACATAACCTTAAGGTTAGTAAAAGTTTAGAAGACGTAGCACTAGTAGTTAAATAATTATGAAAAAGCTATTTTATATATTGGCTTTTCTGCTTCTTTGGTCCTCCAATGTTGTGCATGCGCAAAACAAATTGCTCAATGCTATTTATGCACTTCAAAATAAAGAATTAGTAAAAGCGCAGGAGCTTATAGATGCTGCCATTGTTGATACGTTGTTTCAAGACGATTCTAGAACATGGTATTACCGCGGAAATATCTATAAAGAAATGTACAAAGAGTTAGAATCGGAGAATAAATTATCTCCTTCTAGATTGGTGGCTGTTGAATCTTTTAAGAAAGCCTATGAGCTGGATAAAGGTGGTGAAATAAGTGTTAGTACTCAAAAGAATTTGACATTTTTAGCAACCACAATTTATAACGACGCTGCAATTTCATTTAATCCGGAATCATATGAAATAGCGATATCTAATTATGAGCTTTCGAAAGAAATCATGAGCTATGTGAAACCAGAATCCGATTTTAGTGAAAGGGATATTCAGTTTAAATTGGCATTGGCCACCACTTTTACGCAAATGGCTACAACTGACACTGCAGATCCAAAAGGGTACCTATTGAAGGTAAAAAATCTTTATCAAGAAATACTAAAAGTTGACTCCAATAATATTAGTGCAAATTATAATATGGGTATTTTATTTTACAATGAAGGAGTAGACATTGTAAATAATATGGATTACAGTTTAGATTTGGAAGAACTTAATAGTATTCAAGATCAAATTCTAGCACTTTTTAAGAAGTCATTACCTTATATGAAAAAGGCTTATGATTTAAATCCTAAGAGAGAAGAAACATTAATTGGCTTGCAAGGGATTTACTACAGCCTAAATGATTTAGCGAAATCAGAAGCATATAAACAAGAACTTCAAAATCTTAAAGAAGTAGAGGAAGTAGAAAAGTAAACAACCGCTTATTAGCAATTATGAGTTTTAGAGTAACGATTGGTAAGAAGATTGGTTTCGGTTTTGGAATTCTAATTTTTCTTACATTAATTATATTTGTCACTACTTACATTAGGCTTGCTGAATCCAGAACCCTAAATGATAAAATTAATAATATCTATAGTCCAACAAATGCAAGTTTGCAGGAGTTGAGATTTATGATTTTAGAGTCTACATCACTTATCGCAAAATGGCCTTCAGAGCCGAAAGAAGACGAACCTTTCAAATTACGTTTAAATCAAATTATGGACACCGCTTACCCTGAGTTAAAGGTAAGACTGGATGGGATGTTTGGGGAACAGTTTGGTTCAGAAAAAGACAGCATTAAAGTAATTTTTGAAGATATCCAATTGTTATTTAACTCATATCAGGAGCTTAAGGATATATTCTACTCATTTGAGAGTTATGGAGATTTACAGAATGATTTTCTAGCAGGATATATGCTCGCTGAAGGTGGAGATATTGATTTTCAATCTAAAAAATTACTCAATGAGTTAGATCACCTTATATTGTTGCAGAGAAAACAATTAAAGTCGCAAATCGACTTTATGACAGAGTCATTTGAAGATTTGCAGAATCTCGTAAAATATTTAGGATTATCTCTAATACTCGGTGGGATTTTGATTGCCATTTACACCACAAGAAGTATTGTAAAACCTATTCAAAACCTTAGAGAAGTTTTGGTTAGATTGGGTAAAGGAGTGTTTCCAAGGAAAAAAATTAACGAAGGAAATGATGAAATTGGAGATATGATTCGTGCCATGAATAATGTGGTGGATGGATTAAAACGAACCAAAGATTTTGCTAACGAAATTGGAACAGGAAATTTCGGTTCAGTATATACACCGCTTAGTAATAGTGATCAGCTTGGACATGCCTTGTTAAAGATGCGCGAGGATTTGGCTGAAAATGAGCGAATGCTGGAGGAAAAAGTAAGATTAAGAACTGCTGAGGTAGTCCAACAAAAGGAAGAAATTGAAGAACAGAAACATAAAATAGAGGAGTATTATACTCAGGTGACCGATAGTATTAATTATGCGAAACGGATTCAAGATGCCATCTTACCACCTGAGCGTTTAACCAATGAACTTTTACCCGATTCTTTCATACTGTTTAAGCCGAAAGATATTGTAAGTGGTGACTTTTATTGGATGGAACGCTCTAAAGATAAAGTGTTTTTTGCTGCTGTAGATTGTACAGGTCATGGTGTTCCCGGAGCATTTATGAGTATTGTAGGACACAATAACTTGAAAAGTGCGCTTCAACGCACCAACGGAGAAAGTCCTGCTCTTGTACTTGACGAATTAAATAAAGGAGTCTCTGAAACATTGCACCAAAAAGAAGAAGGTTCATCAAGTAAAGATGGAATGGATATAGCTTGTTGTGCCTTAAATTATAATACACTTGAACTTGAATATGCAGGAGCATTTAATCCGCTCTATTTACTAAGAGACGGAGAAATTGAACAAATAAAGGCCAACAAATTTCCAATTGGTTCATTTTTACCAGGAAAGGAAGAGTCATTTACCAATAATAAAATCAAGTTAAAATCTGGAGATTTATTATACGTTTTCTCAGATGGATACGCTGATCAATTCGGTGGACCCAAAGGTAAAAAAATGATGTATAAGCGATTTAGAGAGCTCCTTATAGAGGTTAGCGACTTGCCAATGAGTGAGCAATCTGAAAAGTTAGATGGATTTCTAAAATCATGGATGGGTGAGGAGGAGCAGGTTGATGATATAATTGTTATCGGCGTTCGCGTTTAAAAATTCTATTAGATGAAGAAAGATATTGATATTCCTAAGGTAGAAGGAGTATACGTTGCTATTGTTCCCGAAACAATAGAGGGTGTGAAATCGTGGTATGTAAATCTAATAAATGAAAATAAATCTCCTTTGACAAGTGTCATGGTGAGTTCTAGTGGTTACCTTATAAATTTGGATGGAGAGGAGATTAAAACATCAATTCTTAGACATATGATTGCTGATATACCGCCATCAAGCTTTGCAAAAGTAGAATCCATCATGGAGGATGTATTTCACTTAAACAATCAATTCTGGGTTAGTTACCAGATGAATGGTAAGATGTATGATAAGAAATATATTTTTCATGCTGATACAGTTTCTGAAAAAAACTTTTCTGATATTCCGGTTATAGATACTCAAGGAGTAATGATTAAATAAGTATTGTTCATGATTTAGATTCTATATAAATCAATTACCTTTACAGAACTACTAACTACTCCTAAACTATTGATATGCTTGATCAAATTAAGTTAGAGAAGATTATTTTTATCGATATTGAAACTGTTCCCTTGTTCCCAACTTATAACTTATTGTCTGAGAAGTGGAAGTCATTATGGGATAAAAAGTCTGGTTTTATTTCAAAAGACGATCAGACTCCTGATGAGGTTTATGAGCGAGCAGGGATTTATGCAGAATTTGGAAAGATTGTTTGTATTTCAATTGGTATAATTAGAGAAGTTGAAGGAAAAAAGACTTTCCGAGTTAAATCTTTTGTTAATAATGATGAGAAAACTTTACTAACCACTTTTTCAGAATTATTAAAAACTCATTTTAAATCCCCAGACTATTTGTTGTGTGCACACAATGGCAAAGAGTTTGATTTTCCATATATTGCCAGAAGAATGTTGGTGAATGGCATTAGGCTTCCATACTTACTTGATACGGCTGGCCGAAAACCATGGGAAATACAACATCTGGATACTTTACAACTTTGGAAATTTGGAGACTATAAGCATTATACTTCACTAGATGTTCTCACTACATTGTTTGGAATTCCTACACCCAAACAAGAAATGGACGGTAGTGATGTCGCAAATGTATATTGGGTGGATAAAGATTTAGAAAAAATTAAAGATTATTGTCAAAGAGATGTGATCGCAATAGCCCAGTTAATCCTAAAATTTAAAGGGGAAGATCTGTTGAATCCTAAAGCCGTTGTATACAGTTAAGTTCTATTTATGCTACGTTTAAACGGATTTCTTTTTTCTTTTTTATTCATGCTTGTTAGTTGCGGAATTGATTCTTCGAGTATAAATCAAGAAGCAAAAGATAAAGGTTTTGTATACATGGATGGAAAGCAGTTCATGATGAATGATAGTGTTTTTTTTCCAGTTTTAATGAACTATATGTTGGATTTTATGGAAGTCGATGGGGAAATTATTCCTGTTCCAAATGTTCAATATGATTCACTGAACATTCATGTAGGAACAACAAAAGAAGAGTGGGTGGGACAGCTGGAAAATCATTTTGAATTGTTAAGTGAACTGGGATTTAATACTATTCGATTGGTGGGTTATAATTCTGACAAATACAATGAATCGGGGGAGTTGTTGATTAACTTGTATGATCGAATAGGAAATTATGAACGCGTCAGGTTTGAATCGAATCATTATAAATTTGAGAATGCAGTTAAAAAGACAATAGAATTGGCCAAAAAACATCAATTGAAAGTGATGTTGCTTTTACCAAATCACCGCCAAAATGCAATAGAAGAGATTTCTAGGATAGATTTTATAAAAAGTACCTATGCTTTATTCAAGGAGAATAATACCGTTTTCGCATACGACTTATGTAACGAACCACTCTACTTTGATAAAGCAGATGCATTGCCTGGTGTGGATCAATCCCGAACGAAATTATCAGCATTCCAATTGGTAACAACTTGGAAAAAGTTATTTGATTCATTGGTTCCAAACCAGCTTTCAACCATTGGCTTTGGAGAGCCTTTGGAAGTGTTTGAGTGGGATGCCTCCATTTTGCCTATTGACTTCGTTTCTTTTCATACTTACAATCCACTTCGGGTGCCTAATGAGATCTATTGGTGGAGTAAATACATAGACAAACCCTTAATTATTTCAGAGACGTCATTGCCGTCAGATAATGATTCGATTTTGTATAGTTCACAAAGCGATTTTATTGAGGCTGCTTACAAACGAGCAGTTGATTGTGGAATTAGTGGTTTTGGTTGGTGGCAGTTTCAAGATGTATACTGGGGAGACAATTACGAACACAACTATACTGCATTACTAGATCATAATGGGACTACTTATCTAGAAGATAGTTCGAAAGTGATTTATGGTGGTGTAAAACCTGCAGCAATAAAGTTAAACGGGTTACTAGATTATAAATCAAAAGGAAACTGTAAATGTTACAATAATTATGAAAATATAGTAGGCTATAAAAATTATCGGGTAGATGGATATATTAGAGATAGTATAACTCATGAACCAATTGAAGGCGCAATAATTAGAGGATATGTCGAGAACTGGTCGATCGCAAGCAACACCTTTACTGATAAGAAAGGGCATTTTTCATTGTATTCGAATGATAAAATGATCAATTTGCATATTACTGCACCTGGATATGAAATGATCTATTATTATAACGACACAGAATATGAACGAGTGAATTTTGAAGAGGATATCAGTGACATTCTATTAGAATATCAGAATATACATTACAAAAACTATTTAAAGAATGATTCGTCAATCAGTAATGGTATTTTTACATTTAATAGCGATGATTTTGGGCAGTATATTTACTATGGTAAATTAAATGTGGTAAAAATTAACAAACTGAATTTAGAAACAGTTAAATAAATTCTCAAATAATTTTGAATCTAGAACACACTCTATTAAATTTTAAAAATTTAACCGTTGCTTTTGGCAAAGGAGAACTGGAGAATACTGCTGTTTTAGATGTGTCGTTTTCAGTAAATAAAGGTGAAATTTTAGCCATAGTTGGAGAGTCAGGATCTGGTAAATCTGTCACTTCCTTATCAGCTATGGGTTTGATTGGAAAAGCGGGTACTATAAAGTCAGGACAAATAATTTTCAATGGAAAAAATCAGCAAGAAATAGACTTTCTGAAGCTCCCTGACAGTGAAATGAGGAAATTTCGTGGAAATAAAATTGCCATGATTTTTCAGGAACCAATGACTTCATTGAATCCTGTTTTTAAATGTGGAGAGCAAGTGGCTGAATCCCTAAAACTTCATTTAGGGTTAACTAATACTTTAGCCAAAGAGAAGGTAATTGAATTATTTAAAGAAGTATTGTTGCCTCGACCAGAAGCTATTTACGAATCTTATCCACACCAAATTTCAGGGGGACAGAAGCAACGTGTAATGATAGCAATGGCCATCGCTTGCAATCCTGAAATTTTGATAGCAGATGAGCCTACTACTGCATTGGACGTTACAGTTCAGAAGTCGATCTTAGAATTACTTAGAAATCTTCAGCGAAAACACAATATGGGGATTATATTTATTACCCACGACCTTGGAGTAGTTGCAGAAATCGCAGATCGGGTATTGGTAATGTACAAAGGAAAAATTGTAGAACAAGGGTCTGTTAAAGAGGTATTAGTAGCGCCAAAACATGCATATACAAAAGGTTTGTTAGCTTGTAGACCACCAGTTGATAAAGTGTTAAAAGCACTACCAACCGTGAGTGATTTTATGTTTGTCAATGAAAATGGCGAGTTAACATCAAAAGATCAATCGATTTCGAGTGTATTTGAGGCCCTTACAGTGACTCAAATTTCAAAAAACCAAGAGAGACAGCTTCTTTATGCGCAAGAACCCATTTTGAGCCTAAAAAATATTCAAGTTGAGTTTCCTATTTCAAAGACCTTTTTTGGGAAAACTAAAGAGGTCTTAAAAGCGGTAAATCAAGTAAGTTTTGACATTTTTCCAGGAGAAACTCTAGGCCTTGTTGGCGAATCTGGCTGTGGAAAAACAACTTTAGGAAGGACTATTTTGCAATTAATTAAACCAAAGTCAGGCGAAGTTTGGTACAAAGGAATTGACTTAGTTCAATGCACCGAAACTAAAATGAGGTTTTACAGAAAGGAATTGCAAATCGTATTTCAAGATCCTTATTCTTCCTTGAATCCTAGGATGACTATCGGCGATGCCATTAAAGAACCAATGGAAGTTCACGGAATTGGATTAAGCAATAAGGAACGAAAAGAAAAGGTTCAGGAACTTCTAGTTAAAGTAGGCCTAACCCTAGAAATATACGATCGTTATCCACATGAGTTCAGCGGAGGACAACGACAACGAATCTGTATTGCTAGGGCTTTAGCAGTAAATCCAAGATTTATCATTTGCGATGAATCTGTTTCTGCATTAGATGTTTCCGTTCAAGCTCAGGTATTGAATCTATTAAATGATTTGAAACGAGATCTAGGGTTTACTTATATTTTTATTTCCCATGATTTGTCTGTGGTGAAATACATGTCGGATAGAATTGTAGTTATGAATCAAGGGAAAGTAGAAGAAATAGGACTCTCTGATGAAGTATATAACACTCCACAGCATGAGTATACCAAAAAGTTGATTGCCGCAATTCCAAAAGGAGAAGCTTTTCATGATTAAAGTTTCATGGAGCCATATCAGTATTGTATTGAGTTTATCTGTAGTTTTTTCTATTGTATTTTCTACAAAGTACTGGAGGAATGATCGGGAGATAATATCTAATGATGTTTATTAAGAATATTTATTTTACAAAGTGTTAGATTACCTATAATGATGGTTTATATTGAAATAGATAATGAAGAAGCAAAAAATTGAGAACGGGAGTATTAATGTAAACAAATGGACGATACTAAATACTGTTTTATTTATACTAACAGTTTTAGTTACTATTGCTCCCGCATTTAGCAATGGTTATCCGTTGCTTTTTCCTGACTCAGGCACTTATTTGGCTTCTGGACATTCTGGCGAGGTTCCAATAGACCGTCCAATTATTTATGGATTGTTAGTTCGTCACCTTAGCCTTTCATACAGCGTATGGTTGGTTATTCTTTCTCAATCTATTATATATAACTATTTGGTATTTATGGTTGTGAATAAATTGGTTCAACCAAAAAAGCCTTTTGTTGTATTGTTTATCATCGGACTAATGATGAGTATATTTACAGGTGTTGGTTATTACACTAGTTTGGCTATCGCTGATATTTTTACAGTCATTTCTATTCTGTCCCTGTTTCTTTTGGTTGTTTTGGATAAGAATGAAAAAGTTCATATCGGTTTTATTTCAATCATTCTACTGGTTTCAATAATTACTCATTTGTCTCATATCCCGTTGGTTTTAGCACAATTGTTTATTTTGGGGATTTACTTTTTAATCAAAAAACAATTTAAAGCACACTTAAAACGGTTTGTGTTTATTGTGTCTCTATTTGGTGGTAGTTTGCTTACTATCTGTTTAATCAATAACTCGTTTGGTGCAGGATTTATAATTTCAAGAACGAATAATATAATACTCGCCACACGGTATATTGAGAGTGGATTGGCAAGTAAATTTTTACAGAAGAATTGTGGTAATAGCGATTTCTCTCCTTCTTATAATTCATTGTGTGAGTATAAAGATGTTTTTGATACTTGGCCTGATGCAGGCACTTATTTATATGACTCAAGTAGTCCAATTTATGATGAGGAATGTTTGAAGAGAGGGAGTTGGGCAAATTGTTGGAAAGAAAAAGATGCAGAATATGGAGATTTAATCTCCGATATTTTATCCGATGATGAGTTGCGAACTGATTTTATTGCATTAGCAATTACAGGTACATTGAAGCAATTAATTACCATTGAGCAATCACCATTAAATTATGTGGATTTAAGAGGCATAGTAGAAAAGTATTTTCCTGATGATTTATACGCCTATGATCATTCAAAGCAGGCTCGTTATGGATCTGTTACCTTTCATTTTAAAACAATTTTAGAAGTACTATTTTTATATATTTCCATCTTTTTAATTGTATTGTTCATTCGAAATAAAAAATTAACTCACGATACTTTACTTTTTTTGATTGCGATTGGTTTTACATTGTTGTTTAATGCAGCCTTTTGTGCTACACTATCCAATGTAATTCCTCGTTACCAAGGGAGAATTGTTTTTTTAGTCCCACTTTTTATGTTGGTATTGTTGTTTCAATTTCTTAAGGATAAAAAGATTACATTAAATTTCTAGTCTTATTGAAGCATAATTCAAAATGAAAGTAGTAGTAGCTATACCAGCATATAAAGGCAGAAATCAAATTTTAGATTTAATCAACTCTATCCAAAAGGTGGTTTCTCAAATTTATATGTTGGTCGACATATGCCTTGATTATAGTGGGAAATTCCTCAGTCAGTCATATTTTTGGAATCGTTTATATGTTATTTTTAGTGAAAAAAACTCAGGGTTAAGTAGTGCTTTTAAACAAGGATACGAGCAATTTATTAGAGATGATTCTGCAGATATTATCGCAAAACTAGATGGTGATGGACAAATCGATTCTGAATTGAATCAGGGATTAATGGGATCTACTTTAATGGATCCTATCGATGTGTTGAATAAACTAGAGTTGGGCAAAATCGATAATCAGTATTATTTTGAAAGTAACATGTTGTTTCGGTTAAGTCTATTGAAAGCGAGAGTGATGGGTTACCCCTTGCATGCCTTGTATGTACATGAGGAAAGGAGCTCCAAAATTAGTAGAATTATGTTCCGATTTCCACTTCAATATGTTATAAGTTCCTTAAAAAGAATTGGTTATAACTGCTTTCTTCATGATTTTAATGCCGGAAGTCTTCAATTATTCATGGGTTTACTGTTATTCATATTTGGGGTTATCTTTGGCGTAATAAAATGGATAAATTCAGGTATCGAAGCTTCAGCAGGAACAATTATGCTTTCTGCGTTGCCGGTTATTTTGGTTTTTCAATTACTTTTAGAGTTTCTAAATTATGACATCGAATCAAGCAAAAATTAATGGTTAAGATATCACTCAGTCAGTTGAGTATTGCTATCTGTTTTGTGGTAATCTCTAGTTTAGTATTTTCTGAAAAGTATTGGAGAAATGAAAACAAAGTTATAGATAGTGATGTAGTTAACTACTATGGTTATTTACCTGCTATATTCATTTATCAAGATGCTTCATTAATGTATTGGGATGATTTGGATTTTGAATTGCAATTAAAATTGTGGTTTAAAACTAATGAAGAACAAGAGCGAACATTCAAAATGTCAATGGGAGTGGCTTACTTCTATTGTCCTTTATTTATAGTTGCACATCAACTTGCAGGGCCATTAGGGTATGAAAGTAATGGTTATACTCTACCTTATCGGTTATCAATAGTGTTAACTTCTCTACTCTTTTATCTGATAGGTTTGGTTTTCTTAAGGAAAATTTTGCTCAACTATTTTAGTGAATTGATCACAGCAATTACGATAGCAGTGATTGCAATAGGAACCAATATTATTAATTATGTGATATATGAACCGGGGATGAGTCATGTATTTAGTTTCTTTTCTATCGCTGCGTTTCTTCATTATTCTATCAAATGGCATAAGAACAATACATCAAAGAACCTCTTTGTATTGGGTTTGCTCACAGGTTTAATTATTCTAATTCGACCGACAAACATTACCGTTCTTCTAATTTTTCTACTATTCGGAGTGCGTTCTTTTTCAGATTTTAAGAATCAGATAGCTTTGTTTGTGACGAATTACAAACAAGTAATTTTCGCCATATTGGGTGGATTAATCGTTGTGATTCCACAGCTATTGTATTGGAAATACAGTACTGGTGACTGGTTTTATTATTCATATTCTGAAGAGGGGTTCTTTTTTAATGATCCCAAAATACTACAGGGAATGTTTAGTTTTAGAAATGGTTGGTTGATTTATACACCTCTAATGACGTTGGCTTTATTAGGACTCTTTATCAAAAATGGGATTATTAACAAATACCGTTTATCTTTATTAGCATTTGTATTAACTCATTTTTACATAACCTTTTCTTGGTGGTGTTGGTGGTATGGTGGTTCATATGGAATGCGAAGCCTTATTGACATATACCCTGTAATGTCTATTCCTTTGGCTGTATTTATAAGCTATGCAAGTAAGTGGAAACAAATGTATAGAATAGCAATTTTAGTCGTAATTGTTTCGTTTGTTGGGTTAAATTTTTTTCAATTCAATCAATATAGGAATACGATTTTACATTATGATTCAATGACCTATCAGGCTTATAGACATATTTTTTTAAGTAGATCTATTTCAAAAGAATATATAAATGATTTAGAACATCCGGATTACGATAAAGCCGTTAAAGGGGATCGGTAATACTGGCTTACTCATTTATCAGAATGATATCTGAATGTGGCGTGTTTGTTTGATCCAACCAACTATTCAACGATTCTTGATCTGTTAAATCAAAAAAGGACATGTAATTATTGGGGTAAGAACCAGAATATCCATTCACACATTGAATGTCCAAATCTTGACACGCTGTGATCACACTTAAGTGTTTTGAAATAATAGTACGATGTGATGATTTATCTTTGAAATTATAAGCAATCGCTTTAAAATTGGCAATATCAGACTTTTGAATGACAACCTTTATCGCGTCAACTTCTGAAATGCTATCCGCCTTTTTATAGCGGATTACATCATCATTCACCACAAAATAGTTATCGAGTACGATGAGCGGTACTATTGCCAGAACAACATATTTACCCCATTTACATTGACGATAAATATATTGAAGTACGAAGGAAAGAGTTAATATAAAGAAAACCACTTGTGAATTTATAATACGATTAAGTGCTCGCATTGAAGAAAATCCGGGTATTTCATAAATGAATTTATAAAGTGTTTTCCCATCTAAATTCAAGCAAAAAATCACTGAAAGAAAAGTACTTAATACTAGAAACGCCAAAAATTTAAACTGAGCGGATTCCTTTTTTACAAAGAATAGAAGAATCGCCGCTACTAAAACAGATACAATTGGAAGTAGTCCAGGAAACAGCATGTGCGTCCACCAGATGTTGATCGATTCTGTAAATGGATGAAAAAGATAATCGCTCCAAATAAAAGAAGCAGGGGAACTAAATAAGTATGAACCCAAGTGAGGAATGCTATCTATTACGTCATTAAATGGCCTCATTCCTGTTTCTTTTGAGATAATGAGGTAAGGCTTGAATAAGGCGTATAGCAACGCTAAGGAAGACGCAATGGCACCAAAGTAGATTACAGAATCCTTTTTGGTTGGAAGCTTTTTGAACAGACTAAAATCGCGGTATACCAAAAAATAACCAATCGCTATGAAAAGGATGGAATACAGACTAAAGAAACCTAAATAAATACCGCAATAAAACTGATACACCAAAGAAAACAGTAGAAAACTAAAGTGTTTTGATTTATTTTCTTGAAGAAACTTTATGGTCCAGTAAAAAATTAAAGGCAACATAAATCGAGGATAAATCTGGGCGTGGTAAATTTGACCGATGTTGAATATTCCAAAGGCAAAAATGTAAGCTCCGATAGCTGCTATTGTACTATTTTTAAATAGTATGTTGACTGCCCAATAACAAAAAATATAGTTTAATGCGTGAAGTATAATGAACCAAAGTTGAAAGGCGGTGTACCGATCAAAACCAACAAATCGAGAGGCCGCATAAATGGGAAGTGTTCCCAATAAATTGTCCGATCGAGCAATAACTAGCTTAGATGGATACATATAATGCGCATTCCAAAACCAGTCTACCTTATTCATTATAAAAAGGTAACCATGTTCCAATACAATATTGTTAAAACGGGCATCACCTAAATCTCCAGGAATAAACTCAAAGTTTAATCCCACGATTCGTAATGGTAGGATATACATTCCCACAATGAACAATAGTATTGGAATAATTAAATCTCGATAATTGGTTTCGGTTTGGATAGAATTGTCTTTGTAAAAATTCATTTCCAATGATTAAGAATACTTTAAATAAATACGAATCAGCTCAATAGGAATTTTGAACAAATAAGTAAAAGGAATTTTGGATTCTCCTTTCTCTTCCCATTTAGACAATGGAAGTTCTATAATTGGAGTTTTATTGATGCGGTAATCTGGCAACTTTTTCAATCGAAACAAGATTTCTACATCAAATAACCATGAACTGATAAATGGGACAGCAAACAACTCTTTGACTACAGATGACTTGATCATTTTAGCACCACATTGAGTGTCGTAGACTGGAATTTTAAGCATGTTACTAGCTATCGTGGCAAACACTCGACCAAAATAATGACGATACCACTTGCGCTTAATATCAGTGATGCCCAAAAGTTTTACTCGAGAGCCCATTAAAATGATAGGATCAAATTTTTCAGCCTTGGCGATAAACTGATTGACTTCGGCTAGTGGTGTAGCCAAATCAGCATCAAAATAACCGATGTAATCATATTCATCGGAAGCGTATTTTAGCATTGCAGTTCTTATTGCTTCTGCTTTTCCAACATTTTGTTGAAGGTCTAACACCTTAACGACAGAATACTTATCTGCTAAATCAGTTAGCACAGTTATGGTGTTGTCTGTGCTACCATCGTTCACAAAAAGGAACGTCAATCCTGCATTTTCTTTCTCAATAAATTGAACCAATTCATTGACTGGTAGCCGATTCTCTTCGTTGTAGCAAGGAATAATAAGTAGCGTTTTCATTAGAAGGATATTCTCAACTTAGTCAAGCTAAATTAAATTAAAAAATGCGCCTAAATTCGTTTTGTCTAACATTTAGTTTGGTAATTGTTTACAGGCAGCCGTTTATGGTTTGCTGTAAAATTTTAATCTCACATTTTTTAAATTATCTTTTTTATCAGCAGAAATGACTTTGAGAGATATTGCTACCTCTTGATTATCAGGAGTTGGGTCGAATTCAAAAATATAGTAGCCTTCATGCCATTCATTTAAGTTGTCTTGATGAAAATGAATTAAGCTTCTATTTTGTTCAAAATAAATGAAATTATCGTTTACTCTTGTTACTACCAAGTTTAAATACGATGAGTTATTTTCATCAAAGTCATTTTCGAATAATACTTGAATCATGCTTACTTTATCAAAAGATTCGATTTCAGAACTTTTACCATTAAATATCTGGGCAGTTGAATTTTCAAGAGAAGAAATGTCGCCAACATTTATATCTTTTACTACAGAGTAAAGGCTTGAATCGAGTTGGTTCTTCCATAATAGTCCGCCAAAACGATCGTCGGTTTTCAGAAAAACTTTCCAATATTTTTCTTGATCCATATCAATCCAATGAAGGATATATTCTTTGTACTGATAACATTGAATGATATTTAAAGGAATTGTAAAAAGCGACAAAATAATAATTACTAATCGAGGAATTTTATGGATGCGATCTAACATGATTGCAAATGGAATCAGAAAAATTACATAGTAATCAATGTATGCTCTTAATCCATAACTACAGCCATAATACCATGACCACCAAGATGAAAGCACAAAAGTTAGTATGGTAAAAAAAGCTATCCAAGTGAAAAATAAATAATAGAATCTTTTATAAATTAGCCATATGATACTCAACATGGCTATCAGTAAAACAGGCGTATAGATAAAAAGGCCCTTTTTATAACTAAATAAAATACTAAAGAAGTAAGGATCCAGAAAATCAAACCCCTCTCCTTGATAAGAGTAAACAAAGAAATCTCCTGTTTGCAAATGCCAAAGAACTAGCTGAATAGAAGTTATTCCAAGGAATAATAGTATCCCTAAAATGAGACTTTTGATATTAATAAAGAGCGTTTTAAATGATGCAATTAAATTTTCTTTAGACCCTGCCAGAAATGGGATAAATAGAACAATAAGAATATTTGGCTGACGGAGTATAAAGACTAATCCTAAGCAGGCAAATGCTAAAACGGAATGAATGGTCTTATTCTGATTAAAATAGGATTTAGCGGAATAGATAAAAGCGGTAACAGCAAATAGTGAATAAATGTGACTAAAGCCGGCTTCTACATTTACATAGTGAGTGACAGATGTGGCCAAAACAAGGATTAACTGACAGAAAGCGATGATATACAGTTTGATATCATAATGAGTTAGAATTTTTTTAAGAAAAAGTAAACTCAGAAACAAATAGAAAATAGCGGCATAAAATATTGCTTTCTGAAAGGGTTTCTGATACCCGTCGTGAATAGTCGATTCTAAATCCGATGTTAGGTATGCAAAAGTGAAAAATGGAAGTTGTAAGAGTGCTGTTCCACAAGGATACTTGTTGACTTTAAAGTTATTGTAATCTACATAAACTCCAGTTGAGTCGATTCTATAGTATATATCTGGAGTCTCTTGAAATGGATTATTTTTTCGAACTAAATCATGGTGAATCACAATGGATGGCAAATAGTCATAATAACCAACCCCATCAGCATTTATAGTTTGTTCAACATTTCCAATATAATTATTAATTGAAAGTATAAGTCCAAAAATAATTAGGACCTCAATGATGATAAACTTTAGACTAGTAATTAGATTCTTCAAAATAATAGATTAAGCACATTATCTTGACTAAGATAATCTAACTTTTTAAAATGCTTTTCCTAAATAGGTTACTATTATTTAGAGAATCGATATTTTAAAATGCAGTAAATAGCTCTGAAACCATCTTTCCAACCAATTTTTTTCCCTTCTTCGTATGTTCTTCCATAATAGGAAATCCCTACTTCATAGATTCTAATTTTTGGAACTCGGGCTAATTTGGCGGTTAATTCTGGCTCAAATCCAAAACGGTTTTCTTTAAGCTGAAGCGATTGAGCAATTTTTGTATCTATTAATTTGTAGCATGTTTCCATATCTGTCAAATTCAGATTGGTAAAAACATTGGAAAGTTGTGTTAGAAATTTATTTCCTATTGAATGCCAGAAGAAAAGGATGCGGTGAGGGTTTCCTCCCATAAATCGCGAGCCATATACCACATCGGCATTTCCCTCAACAATAGGTTTAAGTAAGTCATTATATTCTCTTGGATCGTATTCTAAATCTGCATCTTGAACGATAAGGTAATCACCAGTTGCTTTTTTTATCGCTTCATGAATAGCTGCACCTTTTCCCATATTTTTAGGTTGGCTGTATAGCGTAATTCCCATTTCTGAATTTTTGGCGATATATTTTTCTAAAACCTGAACGGTATTGTCAGAAGAACAGTCGTTCACGATTATAATTTCTTTTGAAAATCCTCCAGCAAGTTCAACTGATTTTACTCTGTCAAGAATTAAATGAATCGTTCTCTCCTCGTTGTATGCAGGAATTAAGATTGAAAGGGTCTTGGTCATGGGACAAAGTTAAAGACAAAAGTGTAATTAATTAGAGGTGTTGAGGAAATGTGTTTAGTTTTCATTTTCAACCATCCATTTTGCATTCAAATAAATATTTTCTTCAAGAGTTATATTTCTCTCAATAGCTTGTTGTTTCACTAATTCAAGCCATTCAGTATTGTTTCTGATGTCTTCCATCATTTTTTCTATTTCCTCCTCAAAATTAAAAACTTTTGAATGATTGTATTTCGAAATCGCAATCAGTTTTATTTGTTTTTTTAAGGTGTATTCTGTCAATGGAATAATTGATTTGGCATGTTTAATTGTGCTATCCGTTTCAAATGGTTTCAGCTTTTCAACAGGATAGACTTTTCTGCCATTTTTTAATAAATCATATAATTGATCTACAAACCCAAAGCCCATTTGTCTTATATTTTCATCTGTTGATTCAAGGATTATGATGTCAGATTTCTCAATTTCTTCCTCTAAGTCCAAGTATTCAATAAGCACTTTTTTACCATTAAATTTTTCCGGCCAATCAACTGTTTTGTTGTAGTACCATAAATATGATTTGGGATGAAAAGCAGAATCATAAGTATGGTAAAATCCTCTAAAACTTTGTAGGAAACTATCTCCAACACCTAACACTCTTGGCTTTTCGCAATTATTGCAAACATATTCTACTATAGGGTAATGTAGTGAGTCGCCGGAAATATGAGTAAATATATTCATGGATTCTCCAATGTCATAATCGGTAAATCTATAGTTTTCAGAAGTCACTTCTCCATCAGATAGTTTCATGTCAATCAGTTTTCTCCCCGTTTCGGTAGCGATAAAATCCAATAGAGAGTCGGTCACAATTGCAACGGTGTTTCCGGTCCAGTGCACCCCATTTTTTGGAAAAATTGGATACTTAAAAAGCGACTTATTTTCTAGAATAAACTTTTTCAAATCCAAATAAGTCGTTTCAGCACTGTCTAATAACTGAATCAGTGTTTGATAATTGGTAATTTTTCTATTGTTTTCAGCATAGAATCGATCTGGAATTAATTCTGGGTAAATGGCAGCTTTACCTGGAATGATCATAGGAAAGAACAACTTGCCTCTTTTAGCCAAAGAATCTTGGATGAATTTAATTTTATCGCTGTATTCTTTTAGTTTTGGATAACCAATCTGATCGTTACCAAAATAAGCCACTATATAACTAAATCCAAACCACATGCCCTCTTTTCCTTCTATGATATCGGTTGTATTTACTTCATTAAAGAGAGAATACTTCCGTTGATTATTCAATCGAATTAAGAAGTCATGAAACCCAACATTCTCTTTTCTTCGAACTTCAAAATTTTCCTGAAAAGTGCCATCCATAAAATTCGGTAAAGAAGGTTCTATTTTTTCTGTTTTGACAAAATAGCCACTTAATGGGGTTACTGGTATTAGCTTAAGTCGTTCTTGGATGAGGGGTGTAAAAAGTAGCCCCAACAGCAGGAAGAAGAGTAGTTTTTGTATGTTCTTTTTAATCCACATTAGAATCGAAAATAAATAAATGGATTAAAACTAGAACCTGATATAGCAGCGATACTAATGACTAAAAGAACACTACTGATGATAAATTTCGAAAGACCATTGGTGGTTGAAATGCCATTGCTGAATCTAGAGTAGCATTCGGCTAAGGCAGGAATAATCATTAAAAAACTTAAAGCTATCCCAATAATAAGCGTAATCATCAGCTCTAAATTTACAAATTCAGTGATTGATTGAAAATTGAAGCTGTACATCACTTTGGTAAAATCACTTGCTTGAGAAAGTGTGTCAGATCTAAAGAGAACCCAACCAGTCATTACGATAATAAAAGTCAAAAGAACACGTCCCAAATTACCGATATACGAAGTTAATCGGTTCAAAAATAAGCGATCTGCAATTAAGAAGACGCCATGAAACACTCCCCAAATCACAAAGTTCCAAGCCGCACCATGCCAAAATCCAGAGATTACAAAAACCAGCCACAAATTGAGGTACAATCTGTACTTTGATTTAACCTGATTTCCACCTAACGGGATGTATAAATAATCGCGCATCCAGGTGCCCAAGGTAATGTGCCACCTTCTCCAAAATTCACTTATGCTCTGAGAAATATAAGGGCTATTGAAGTTTTCTGGAAATTGGAAACCCATCAGTTTTCCTAATCCAATTGCCATGTCTGAATAGCCCGAAAAATCGAAATAGATTTGAAAAGTATAGCATAAAACCCCAATCCACGCGATTGATGAATTTAACGATTCAGGATCTAGATTAAAAATTAGATCGGCATGCTCACCTAGCACATTTGCAATTAAGACCTTCTTTCCTAATCCAATGGAAAATCGATAAAACCCGTATAATTTATCATTGTAATTGTTGGTGTCTCTGTCAGTAAATTGATCTGCAATTTCTTTAAACCGAACAATTGGTCCGGCAATCAACTGTGGAAATAGAAGTATATAGAGAGCGTAATCGCTTAGTTTTTTCAGAGGAGCCCTCACTTGTCTATACACATCAATGGTATAGCTCAATTTCTGAAAAGTGTAAAAGCTGATTCCTATTGGCAAAATAATGGAAGTCCATTCAATACTTTCTATCCCGAAATTGGTCAGAACTTGATTGGTGTTTTCTATAAAGAAATTGAAGTATTTGTAATAAAGTAATAACCCAACGTTTAGTACTATAGAGGCCCAAAGCAGTCGTTTTTTATTTTCAGAAGACCCGTTGTAGATTGCTTTTACAATATAAAAATCAATTAGAATTGAGCCCAAGGCAATGCCTAAAAATTCGGGTGCACCCCAAGCATAAAAGAGAATACTGGTTATTAAAGCAACAAGATTTTTAGATGCTTTCGGAGTAAAATGGTAAACGAGTAGAAAGCCAGGCAAGAAATAAGTAAGAAAAAAGATGCTACTAAAAACCATGTAAGGTTGCTTATTATTTACTTTTTAAGTCTTTTGGTTCTATCTGTTGAAAATGATTTCAAAGTATTATGAACAAAGATTTTCATTAATTCGGTTGGCTAAGATAATCAAACATTCTGTTTGAAATAAATTATCGGAAGAAGTATGTTTTGATAAGAATAACAACGTGTAAAGCGCGATCATTTCGATATATTTGGGTGATTAAAAAGTTAGTAATGTTATAGTGATGTTTTCAAGAAATCATCAGTATCTGAATGAATTAAATTAAAATGAATGCATTTTAGGAAAAGGTTACCGGATTTACTATTTGTATTATTTCTACTTGTCGCCTCTTTTTTTTACGGGTATTTTACTGTTATCGACCAACCGCCGAAAGGAATTCATGTTTGGAGACAAGCTGATGGTGCATCTATGGCTTATAATTATTACGTGGATGGAAATTCATTGTTGGAGCCTCAGATGAGCAATCAACAAGGAAATCTTGGAAAAGCAGCTGGAGAATTTCCTGTCATGTACTATTTGGTTGCTGGTGGCTATCATATTTTTGGGTTCGATTATTCAGTTTACCGTATCATTTGGTTGCTAACGACTTATATCGGGTTGTTTTTTCTATATAAACTTTCTTCTAAGCTATTGAAGAATAGTTATTACGGTGCATATGTCGCTGCATTTCTTTTTACTTCTCCGGTGTATGTTGTTTATGGGATTAGTTTTATTCCTGATTCCATTGCACTCTCCATTTCATTAATTGGCCTTTACTATATTTATCAATATTCTCAACAGAAGTCTACACTAAATTTAGGGTTATCGATACTTTTTGTGGCCTTAGGTGCTCTGCTTAAAATAACTAACATTATTCCAACCTTAGCAGTTTTGGGTACTATAGGATTATCAGATTTAGTCTCCTATATTCGAAAAGAGAAACATTATCTATTGCACGTAAAAGGCATAGTGGGATTCCTTGTTTTGTTCGTTATTATATTGTCTTGGTATAAATATGCTGATTGGTATAACCAAGTGAACGAAACCAAATATTTCTTTTTAAGAACAGCACCAATTTGGAACGCCTCAGCCGAACTAATAGAAGAAGTAAAACAAGCGATAATGGTGTGGAAAAATACCTACTTGTTTCAGTCAGGTCGCCATTTTATAATTGTACTGATGGTGTTGGTCTTAATACCTGCTTTTAATAAACGACTTTCATCATTCTACATTGGTTTTTATATGATTTCATTAGTTGGATTTTTGAGCTTCTTTCTTTTATTCTTTTCACAGTTCATGTATCATGATTATTATGCAATTGCATTAATGATTATCATCCCATTGACTATATTGATGTTTATCAAAAAGTACAGTTGGCTGATTGAAAAAAGTAAAGTAGCTACAATTCTAATCTCTGGTACTTTTCTAGTTTTTTTATTGCTGAGTGTGATTCATACCTCAAGGAATGTCAACTCTCGATTTAATCCAGACACAAAGTGGTTAGATAATTTACATGAGTTGAAAGGTCATTTGGAGGAATATGGCATAGCCGAGAATGACTTTATAGTAGCTCCAGATGATGCAAGTCCTAATGTGGTGTTAGATGCGTTAAAAAGAAAAGGGTGGTCTGCCAATAATTTTGCTTTTCAGAAAGAAGTTTTAGAAGCTAAAATTTTGCAAGGCGCAAAATACATGGTAATCACAGACACTAATTTCTATCAAAATCCATTAATTGATCCATATAGAAATAATCTAGTAGTAGATTATAAAGGAATTAGGATCTATGGTTTAGAGCCAAAATAGCTACCACTTTCGCTCATATACATCCACTTTGAAGTTGTCGATGTTGATTGCCTTATCACCATCAAGATAAACGTATATTTTGAATACATCGTTTGTCATTGACAATGGGTAAGGAGTTAAATAGTCCACGGAAACGGTGTTCCATTCACCAGTTTTGTGTTCAAAGTCGCGAAGGTTCCATGCACGTCTTTTCTCCACATATTGGCCATCGTTGTGGTCCATTTCTACAATTAAAAAAGCAGAACTTTCTGCGATATCATGAGCTATAAAATAATCAAAACTGACCGTCATGTAGGCGTGCTCTTTTTCTGTTAAATGATAGTAAGGTATTTTGTAAGTTGGACCATAAATCGCTTCAGGAGTAATTTTAAAGCTATTCTCTCCACTTACTGAAATAGAGGTATCAATAAACTCTCGATTAAAATCAATGAAATTTACATCGTCAAAATTTAGAAAGGCTGCAGTCCGTTTATTGTAGTCTCCTTTATTGTCGAAAACATCAACCGGTGCAAAATCTCTGATAATCTCACGATATTTTAGATCTTCTTTGTTTGTTTCTGTCTTTAAAAAGATTTTCCAGTAATATTCTTTAGTCATGGAATAACCATCAAAAAGGAAGTTATTGAACTGCCATGTTTGGAATAGATTTAGGAAAATAAAGAAGGAAGCGATCGCAATGAAAATATACTTCAGAAATCGTTTTTGTAAAATTGCTTGTGTAAAGTATCCAAAAGGAATTGCTAGGATCGCGTATGACTCCACAAAGTATCGAGAACCAAAACTTCCTCCTTGCCACCAAGTTCCCCAGCTTGAAATCACATAAATGTTAATTAGGGCAAAAGTGATTACAGCAAGACTAATTTTCTTGTTTTGCTTCACCATAGAATACATTCCTAAAAGTGCAAATGCAATTATTGGAGTATAAAGCAACCAGCCTTTTTTGTAGCTGAAAAATACTTTTTGGAAATGAGGTTGCAGCCAATCAAAACCAGGAGTTACCTTGTAAGTATTGAAAATAAAATCACCTGTAATTAGCTTCCAATAAATGATTTGAACCATTGGAAAAATAAATAGACCAACCAAAAGGAAAAGGAGGTGCTTCCGGTTCTCCCAAACCAATTCTAGTTTTTTAATCAAAGACTCTTTGTCATAAATATTCCATAACAATGGGACAAAAACTACGAATATTCCACTACCTCTTGCGAGGATACATAAACCAGCAACCAATCCCAATAAGAATGCGGTTTTAGGTTGAGGATTGTTGTGCCATTTGATTGTCAATAATAATGCAGCAGCAAACCCAGCAAACATCATAGCATGTGGGCCGACTTCATCAATCACAGCTTCGTGAAAGAATGTAGTTCCTAGAAGCATGCAAACCAATACCACACTTGTAATATTATCAGAGAAAAAATGAATCAAAGATTTTCGAATGGCAAAAACTCCACCTATGATGTAAACGAGTACTCCATTCGCAATTGAAAATTGGTATGGATATGAAAAACCATCTGCTGGATAAGAGGAAAACAATGCCCAAATGTGTCCAATTAAAAAGAAAGGAAAGTATAAAATAGCGTATCCAAGAGTGTACATCGGCGACCAATTTCCATTGCCTATTGGATAAGCTTGATAAAAAGTTCCCGATGGCTGATAAGTATCAAAAATATATTTGACAATGGATTGATCTGTCATTCCCGGGTCACCGTGAATAAATGTAAAAGGGAGGTATAGATAATAAGCCAACACATCCCATCCCAATACATTATGAAAGTTCTGGTAATTATATTTTCGAAAGATATAATGTACAATTACAATAATTATTGAGATAAATATTGCAATTGATTTTGAACTGGTAAAGTTGATTTTGCTTTTCATGTTGATCGGGAGTAGCGGATTTCCTCTTGATTAAATATTCATCTCAGGGATCTCTCCTTCAACAATTAATGTTCCTTCTGTTAATGAAATAATTTCTTCAACAGTAACTCCCGGAGCTCTTTCTTTTAGTTCAAAACCTCTTTCTGTCACATCGATAACCGCTAGGTTACTTACTATTTTTTTAACGCAACCAACACCAGTTAATGGCAAGCTACATTTTTTCAATAGTTTGGATTCTCCTGCTTTATTAGCGTGCATCATGGCAACTATAATGTTATCAGCAGAAGCTACTAAATCCATGGCTCCACCCATTCCTTTTACCATCTTGCCCGGTATTTTCCAGTTGGCGATATCACCTGTTTCTGACACTTCCATCGCACCCAAAACAGTCAATTGAACCTTTCCACCACGAATCATAGCAAAACTCATCGCAGAGTCAAAAAACACAGACCCTGGAAGTGTAGTAATCGTTTGCTTTCCTGCATTGATAAAATCAGCATCTACATTTTCTTCGGTTGGAAACGGTCCCATTCCCAATAATCCATTTTCTGATTGGAGCGTCACATCAATTCCTTCAGGTATATAATTTGCAACCAATGTTGGTATACCAATTCCAAGATTTACGTAAAAACCATCTTGTAATTCTTGTGCAATTCGTTTTGCTATTCCGTTTTTATCTAACATATTTTTAATTTATCAATTGACTAATTTACCAATGTAACAATTCTCAAATGTTACTATATCTTAGTTGCTTTTTTTGAGCTCGATAATATTTTATAAATTATTAAACCAATCTCATTTATTTGGATTTCTAAATTTTCTTCAAAAGGATAACTTTCTGATTTTTTACAGAGAGTCAGCCAATACTTAGTTTCTTCTACTTCTTTTGCCGCAAGTTTTACTTTGTGTATAAAGTCCGCCTTACTTTCACTATTCTGTGCTTCATGCATATTTGCACCTATTGAGGTACCAGACTTTAAAATTTGCCTTGCGATAATATATTTTTTCTTTTCTTCAAGTAATTCAGCATAAGAGATAATGGCTAAAGCAAAACTTATCGTTTTTGTGACTATAATATTCTTTTTTTGCATATTATTCCTCTACTGATTACTCCATTAATTTATTAAAGGTAAATCAAAGTAATTCTTCATTGTTATATTGTTTCATTGTCCAATTATTACATTGAACTACTAGCCAATAATCAATTCTGTTTATTGACTAATAGTTCGTTGTTCAATTCTTTTCTCGTAATTCTTTCCTTCGAAAATACGATGTACAAAAATTCCAGGTGTATGAATTTCATTCGGGTGTAATTCTCCAGGTTCCACTAAATGTTCTACTTCAGCAATTGTAATTTTACCTGCAGTTGCCATCACTGGATTGAAGTTTCTTGCAGTTCCTTTAAAAACTAAATTTCCTTTAGTATCCCCTTTCCAAGCTTTAACAATGGCAAAGTCGGCTACTAGGCTTTCTTCTAGAATATACATTTTACCGTCATACTCTCTCGTTTCTTTTCCTTCGGCTACTTCTGTACCGTAACCAGCAGGAGTAAAAAATGCAGGAATGCCTGCGCCACCGGCTCTACATTTTTCAGCCAACGTTCCTTGAGGTGTTAATTCCACTTCCAACTCTCCACTTAACATTTGACGTTCAAACTCATCGTTTTCACCCACGTAAGAAGAAATCATTTTCTTGATTTGTTTATTCTTCAATAAGAATCCCAAGCCAAAATCATCTACCCCTGCATTATTTGAAATACAAGTTAAATCAGTGATTTTACTTTTAGATAAAGCTTCAATACATTTCTCAGGAATTCCACAAAGTCCGAAACCACCCAACATAAGAGTCATTCCGCTTTCAATTCCTTTTATTGCTTCTTCAGCATTTGCAACTACTTTTTTCATTATCCTCCAAAATTAGGTTCTTCGTTGTCGTTAAAATTATTTCCGTCTTCTGCTTTGTTACAATCCAGCTCTATTTTTAGTGGTCGGTCAGGTTTCTCAAAAGCCACATTTTTAACTTTCAATGTAGAGTCTGAAATTACTTTTTTCATGTAATATCCCCAAATAGGTAAGGCAGAATTTGCCCCTTGGCCATCTCCAGTTCTCGAAAATCTAACACTTCTATCATCTGCACCTACCCAAACTCCAGTTACTAGATTAGGCATCATTCCAATAAACCAACCGTCAGAGTTATTTTGTGTCGTACCGGTTTTACCCGCAATTGGACCTGTAAAGCCACCATATTCATGACTTTGGAATCGCAATCGAATTCCAGTTCCTGCCGTTTTCTTGCCTTTTGCCTTATTGTAGTTATATGAAGTAACGCCTTCCATCAAATTCACCATTGTATATGCGGTTTCTTCACTAATGACTTCTTTTGTTTCAGGGATAAACTCTTTGATCACATTGCCATCTTTATCTTCAATTCGAGTAATATAGATTGGTTCGGTATAGATTCCTTTGTTCACAAATGTTCCAAATGCACCAACCATTTCATATACCGAAAGATCAGCAACTCCCAATACCAAAGAAGGTGCTACAGGTAGATCACTTTTAATACCTAAATTTCTAGCCATTTTTACTACTCGATCAGGGCCAAATTTCTTCATTAAAAAAGAAGAAACGGTATTCATTGAGTTAGCCAAACCGTATTTCAAGGTTACATTATAACCCACATCTTTCGGGTCACTATTGCTTGGTGACCAGTCTTTTAATAATCCAAATTCACCCTTCTTAAATACCACCGGCACATTGGGCACTTCATAACATGGAGAATACCCCTCATCAATTGCTACAGCAAACATAAATGGCTTAAAGGTAGAGCCCACTTGTCGTTTACTCTGAGCAACGTGATCGTAAGCAAAGTACTTGCTATTGATTCCACCCACCCAAGCTTTAATGTATCCTGTATTCGGGTCCATTGACATCAAACCACTTTGCAAGAAGCTTTTGTAATAACGAATACTATCCATTGGTGATAATGTCGTGTCAATTTCTCCTTTCCATGAAAAAACAGTCATTGGAACAGGGGTATTGAAAATAATATCAATTGAATCTTTAGGAGTTACCCGTCTTTTATGATGGCAATCATCGGCTTGACATTCAAAATAATGAACTCCATTTTCTTTGATTTCTTCTACGTACTTTCCACGTCTACCGCAGTTTGCACATTGCACCCCAACCATCACATTGTAGCGATCTGTTCGTCGCATAGCCGAATGCATGATTTGATCCACTTCTTCATCCGAAACTCTCCAATCGAATGGATTTTTCTTCTTGCGCTGCAAATCTTTAAAGAAGTCAGCTTGTAATTTCTCTCCCAAATATTTGGTCATCGCCCATTCAGCGTATGACTGCATCTCATAATTAATGGTAGTGTAAATTTTTAAACCATCTTTATAGATGTCATATCCTTTGCCATTTGCTTTTCGATATTTCAATTCACCAGTAGTAGAATCGATTTCTGAGAAAATATTTTTCAAATCAGCGCGTAGAATTTCTCTAAAGTATGGAGCAATACCTTCTTTGTGATCAACTCGTTGAAAGTTAATTTCTATCGGTTTCAGTTTTAATGTATCAAAGGCAACTTTATCGATAGCTCCGTTTCTAATCATCTGAGTTAATACTACATTTCTTCGATGTAGCGTTGTATCATAAAACCGTAAAGGATTAAATAACGCCGGATTTTTTAACATTCCTACCAATGTGGCAGATTCATTGATATTTAATTCTTGAGGTGTTTTATTGAAATATACGGTTGCAGCCGATTTGATCCCAACTGCATTGTTCACAAAGTCGAATGTATTGAAGTACATGGCAATAATTTCTTCTTTAGTGTATTGTCTTTCCAATCTAACCGCAATCACCCATTCCTTGAATTTCCGCATTACCAATTGAAACTTGGTCAGGTCTTTTCTAGGAAATAAGTTTTTCGCCAATTGCTGGGATACTGTACTTCCTCCTCCAGTGCTACCAGTTTGACCGGTAACCAATCCGATAAATACTCGACCTAATGAGCGAAAATCAATTCCTGAATGATCTCTATATCTCTCATCTTCAGTTGCGATTAATGCCGCAGGAAGGTATTCTGATAACTCTTCATAATGCACATTGGTTCTGTTCTGATAGAAATACTTACCCAATACTTTACCATCAGACGTAAATACTTCTGACGCTAGATTACTTTTAGGATTTTCAAGCTCTTCAAAACTTGGTAATTCACCAAACCACTCATGAGCTGTACCATATATAAGTAAGGTAAATAAACCCATAGGAATCAATACGGCACACCAAAATAGGATGATCCAAAACAGGATTCCTTTGTTCTTTTTATTTTCTTTTTCCTTCACTTTCGTTTGAAATTTATTGGGCTACTTTTTCTACTCGAATTCCGATGTCCGTAATGTATTTTAATTCTCTATCTCTCATGGCTTGCTCAAGTTCAAAGAAATACTTTCCTGATTTTGGAAATATAACAGATTGTTTGTAGGGGAATTGATGTTCCCATAAATCTCCAATGCCTTTCCCGTACCAATTCCCTTTTGGATCCGCCAAAATAAACTCTGCAGTATCTCTCGCAAACTGTCCTGACGGGTTTTTTATTTGAGTAAAAAGATACAAATTTCTGTACGGATACTGTCCTGAATTTCGGACGTTAACGTATAAGTTGTAGTACGATGATGTATCTGTTATCTCCACTTCAAAGCGCGCCACTTGGGTTCTATCCCAATTCGCATCTTCCAAAGCTAAATTTTTCTCAAATACTCTATTTTCATCACAAGACGTCAATGAGAGCAATGCCAATGGAACGATCAAGAAAATTAAAAAATGTTTCATTTACTCGTTGTTTGGTCTCGGTTTACGTCGAAAAGGCTTCTTTTTCTTCGGCTGACCTTCGGTATTTTGTGCGGCATTAGTAAGATTTGCTGCTGGTTTACTGTTTGGTTGCGCATTGCCTTGTGGATTTGTATTCCCTTTTGGCTTATTACTTTTTGGACGGTTTGGTCTATTTTTCTGTGGCGTACCTGGAGCAGAAGCGTTGGCTTCTCCGGCTGGTCTCGGCTTCTTCTTTTTCTTCTTCTTGGCCTTTTTCTGTCTATCAAATCGGGTTAAGTCATCTTGACCTACCACGTTTGCATAATCAGGTTCAGCTATTTCAACTACAATACTCTCAAGGTCTATTAATTCTTTAGGAGAAGTTCCTTTTTCATTCATTGCCAATATTTCTTGAACTCTTTCCAATGACAATTCAATGAATTTTCCTGGCTCTTCGAAATAAGAATACCACATTTTATTGCCGAAAATGTCCATTTTCTGATAGAACGCATCGCCTTTTGTGGTTTTTAGTTTCTTCTTCGGGTCTGGAAAACCTTTCAGTTCATCCATGTAGGCATCCAGCTCAAAGTTTAAACAACATTTCAATTTTCCACATTGTCCGGCTAACTTCATTGGATTTAGCGAAAGTTGCTGGTATCGAGCTGCTGAAGTAGAAACCGATCTAAAATCGGTCAACCACGTTGAGCAACACAATTCTCTTCCACATGATCCAATTCCACCCAATCTTCCTGCTTCTTGACGCATTCCAATTTGACGCATTTCAATTCGAATCTTGAATGTTTCAGCCAATCGCTTGATTAATTCTCTAAAGTCAACTCGCTCTTCAGCAGTATAGTAAAATACGGCTTTAGATAAATCTCCTTGGTATTCAATGTCGCTTATTTTCATAGACAACCCGAGCTCAATAGCGATTCTTCTAGAAATTGGTTTTGCAGCTTCTTCTCGTTCTTGGCCTTCTTTCCACTTTTCAATATCTGTCTCTTTGGCTTTGCGATAGATCTTTTTGACTTCATCTGCTTTTCCAAAGTTCTTCTTCTTTTGCATTTGAACTCTAACCAATTCTCCAGCTAAAGACACCATTCCTATATCGTGGCCCGGCGAAGCTTCCACAGCTACTACGTCACCAACATATAAAGTTAAATTTTCGTGGTTTTTAAAAAATTCTTTTCTTCCGTTTTTAAATCGAACCTCAACCATGTCAAATGGTTGTTGGTTGTTGGGCAATTCCATATTTCCCAACCAGTTAAAAACGTTTAATTTATTACATCCGCCAGAACTACACGTTCCGTTATTTTTACATCCTCTAGGAGTTCCATCTCCACCAGTAGAACAACTTCCACATCCCATATCTCTTCTATATTTATATCTAGTGCCCTAATTCTAGGGTCGAATAATTATTACAATCTTACAAATTTACATTTTTGGTTCTTAATAGTTTGGTCACTCTTGTAGAAAGGTTGAAAAAGACCAATTTTGGATTGGCGTTACGTCCAATATGATAGTGAGCTTCATTGAATAACTCATTCAATTCTAAAATATTGCCTGTGTGAACGAACGGTGCAAATTTGTTTAAAAATGCCTTTTCTCCACTACTTAATCTCAACAAATCATCATCGGCATAATTGCTAATAATACTCTCCCTTAGCAGCCTTAATGCATAAGATAAAAAGTTTTTTTGCTGCTCTCTTCCTACAGATCTTGCCGAGATTTCTTCAACCCAATCTATTAAGGGCGGCAATTTACCTGCAAAACACATGCGCATCCAATTTTTAAATGTTTCAAAAAAGAATGTTTCTTTTCCTTCCATTTCAATCAATCGAAGTGCGGAATTGTAATCACCATCACTAAATGCGGCAACCTGCATGGCTTTTTCTTGGCTTACTTCACAATTTTCTTTGAGGTAATTGGCCAAAGGATCCAACTCAATTTGATTGAATTTGAGGTGTTGTGTTCTGGATAATATCGTTCTAATAATTTTTTCAGCATCATCCGAAACCAGAATGATTAAGGTGTTGTCTTGTGGCTCTTCAATAAATTTCAACAATCGATTGGAGGCTTCAGTGTTCATTTTTTCGGCATGCCACACAATCACTACTTTATATTTGGCCTCAAAACGTTTGTAAACAACAGATTTTAGAATTTCTGAACTTTCGTTCACTGAAATCATAGCCACCTTATTTTCTATTTCTATTTTAGAAATCCATTCATCGTACTCTAAATAGGGGTTTTGCAATACTGCTTCACGCCATTCCGTGATGTAATGTTTGCTTACCGGCTTTGCTGTTACTTTGGTGGAAGTAGCCACCGGATAAGCAAAAGTTAAGTCTGGATGCACCAATTTTTCATATTTAGCACACGAACTACAGACGCCACAACTATCATTTTCAGTAGGGTCAATGCAATTAATAAATTGTCCATAAGCTATCGCCATCGCAAAATTTCCAGATCCATCCCCACCTGTAAATAATTGAGCATGACTTATTCTGCCATCCTTTACAGTTTGGATAAGTCTAGCCTTAATGTCTTCTTGACCGATAATCTTCTTAAATCGCATAATTTGTTTTAATCTTCTTCAAAAATACTGATAGAAACGGGCAAATCTAAATTGAAAAAATAAAAACTAGTCACATTTATTTTTGAAAAGTTACTTTTGCGATTCAATTGACTGAACTCTAATTTTTATAACAGAATGAACACATTTAAGAATTACAATTTTGACGGAAAAAAAGTATTGGTAAGAGTTGATTTTAATGTTCCATTGGATGGAGATTTTAACATTACTGATTATACTCGAATAGATGCAGCAGTGCCAACTATCAAGCACATTGTTGAAGCAGGTGGTACGCCAATTTTGATGTCTCATTTAGGAAGACCAAAAGGTGAGTTTGAAGATAAATACAGTTTAAAACACATTGTAAAAGGGTTGTCTGATAAATTAGGGTTACCAGTTACTTTTGCAACTGATTGTATCGGAATAGAAGCACAAAAAGTGGTAGACACCGCAAATAAAGGGGATGTAGTGTTATTAGAGAATTTAAGATTTCACAAAGAAGAGACAAACGGTGACATTGACTTTTCTCGAGAATTGGCCAAACTAGGTGAAGTTTATGTCAATGATGCTTTTGGTACAGCTCATAGAGCACATGCTTCTACAGCCATTGTGGCTCAATTTTTTCCGAATGATAAAATGTTTGGTTTTGTAATCGAGCAAGAATTAGATGCGGTGAATAAAGTATTTTCTTCCAACAATCATCCGATCACTGCCATTATGGGTGGAGCGAAAGTTTCTGATAAAATTATGTTGATTGAAAAGCTGTTGGATCGAGTGGATAATTTAATCATCGGAGGCGGAATGGCTTATACTTTTTTCAAGGCTTTAGGTGGACAAGTAGGCGATTCATTAGTGGAATTGGATAAATTAAACTTGGCTCAAACGATTTTAAATTTAGCGGCAGAAAAGAAAGTGAATGTTCAATTGCCAATTGATTCAATTATTTCAAAAGCATTTTCAAATACAGCCGAGAGAGCCATTGCAGATAATATGGAAATTCGTGACGGTTTTATGGGGTTGGATATTGGGCCAAAAGCGATAGAAGATTTCAGTTCGATCATAAAGCGATCTAAAGTTATTATTTGGAATGGACCAATGGGAGTTTTCGAAATGTCAAACTTTGAAAAAGGAACCAAAGGAATTGCAGATGCAGTAGCGGAAGCCACAAAAAATGGCGCTTTTTCATTAATTGGCGGAGGAGATTCTGCAGCAGCCGTTAATAAATTTGGATACAACAATGAAGTGAGTTACATCTCAACAGGTGGTGGAGCTTTATTGGAATATTTAGAAGGAAAAACGTTGCCAGGAATTAAGGCAATACAAGACTAGAGTCAGATAAAAATTCAGGAAAAGCTTGATCTATTTCAAGGTTTTTAAGCATAGGAAGAATCTTTGGTGGAGCTGATATAATCGGTTCATAAACCAAAGATTCTTTTTTTATGTCTTGTGGGATAAATTGAAATGATTGATCAAATAAACTTCCTACATAAAGCAATGTGCTGATAATTAATCCAACTTTTAGAAAAGAAAATAAAGCTCCTGCTAGTCTGTTTACTAATCCAAGAGCGGCT
The DNA here is from genome assembly GCF_055129545.1 of Acidiluteibacter sp. Taxonomy (NCBI): domain Bacteria; kingdom Pseudomonadati; phylum Bacteroidota; class Flavobacteriia; order Flavobacteriales; family Cryomorphaceae; genus Acidiluteibacter; species Acidiluteibacter sp. The sequence continues at coordinate 145,802 of NZ_JBSRUB010000009.1, forward strand.
AATTTGACGATGCGTTCTAGTGTTTTTGCTAAAAAATGGATGCCAATAACTACTGCCAAAAACGTCAATATAAATGAGATTAATGGAAGCGCTTTAGTTTGGATTTCAAAGTATTGAATCAATAAGTCGCTGGTGTAATCAGAAAACTTATAGGCCACCATAATGCCTATTACGAGAGAGACCAATGCGGCAATTTCTAGTATCAATCCTTTTCGAAAACCTTTATACAAAGCCCAAGCTAACGGAATGCAAATAACAATATCCAGATAATTCATAACGAAATGCTAAACTATTAATTAATTTCGCAAACTATGGAGATGGAGTTTGAAAAAAAGTGGAAAGAAGTAGTAAAAACGGTTGAAAATCGTTTTGGGGAAGGAGTTGACATGCAAAGTCTGTTGTTTTTGATTGGTGTACAAGAATTAGGTCATGGCCCCAAAAGGTTCACAAAAGATCAAAAGTTAGATGTGATTCACGTGGCAGTATGCACTTTATTGAGCAGATTCGACTATTATGAATACGAAGGAATAGACAAAGATGAGTGGCCACATTGGAAAGCCACTAATAAATTGCCATTTTTAAAATCTAGTCAACAGACTCAATTGATGAAGCAAGCGATTGTGGAATATTTTGAAGAAAATAAACTAGCGCGGTAAATAGATTGTTCTGCGTACAAAGTTGTCCTTACCTTTTTGACGTTTTTCTTCTATTTTGAAAGTTTCTTTTGCAAATCGAAGGGTGTCACCATTTTTATTCCTTACAAATGCAGCTACATCTAACACCACAGTGTTAGGAAATTTTTTTCTGTATTTCCCTGCTGCATCGGTAACACCGGAATCTAAAATTCCATAAGTGACAGACATTGGATCTAATTCATTGGCAAAAATGGCTACGTTAATTCCTTTCAATGGACCACCGAACTCATCTTCTACAGTCAATATTAACTCTGGTTCCACGTCCTTTTTACAACCTACAATTACTAGTGATAGAAGAAGGGCTCCGAATATATTTTTTATAACTTTGTTCATTGTTTTTTTCTGTAATATTATTCACAAATATAAAGATATCACAATTGTTTAAACGGATATTTCTACTTTTCGTCGTTTGTTGTTTTACAATCCTGACGGTTTCTGCACAGAATAAGGTGCTTATAGAGACTACCGCAGGCAATATTACTGTGAAGTTATACAACGAAACTCCAGGGCACAAGCAAAATTTTTTGAGTCTTGTGGCGCGTTCATATTATGACAGCACTATATTTCACAGAGTGATAAAGAATTTTATGATTCAGGGCGGTGATCCTGAATCTCGATCTGCCTCACCCAATAAAGTGTTTTCAGATGGTGGCCCTGGTTATACACAACCTGCAGAGATCAACGAAAAGTTTATCCACAAAAAAGGGGCATTAGCCGCTGCAAGACAACCAGATAATTTCAATTCAAGTAGACGAAGCAGTGGATCTCAATTTTTTATCGTTCAAGGAAGTAAATATCCTAGAATCTATTTAGAGAAAGCCAATAAAAATAAAAAAGTCCCATATACAGAAGAACAAAAAAAAGTATACGAAACCATTGGTGGAGCACCACATTTAGACGGCGCTTATACTATCTTTGGGGAAGTAATTGCTGGCTTAGATGTGGTGGATAAAATCGCAGCAATGGAGACCAATAGAAAAGATCGACCAAAGCAAGATGTAAGAATAATTCGAATGACCATTTTAAAATAAGAGAATGCTGAATAAAGTGAAAGAACTCCTTGCAGAAGTGGAGGCGTTCAATAGCAATGTTGCCAAAGAGGTAGAAGAGTTTAGGATAAAGGTTCTTGGGAGTAAGGGACAGGTAAAAGCATTGTTTGATGATTTTAAAAATGTACCTAACGATCAGAAAAAAGAGTTTGGGAAGGCTTTAAACGAATTGAAGCAGTTTGCACAAAACAAACTGGAAGAGTTAAAAAGCAATCAAACAAACGAAACTAAATCGGCGGATGTATCTGTTGATATGACTGCTCCTGCTTTAGAGAAAGATTTAGGAGCTAGACATCCGCTTTCTTTAATAAGAAGTGAAATAATTGAGATTTTCAAGAGAATTGGATTTAATGTAAGTGAAGGGCCAGAAATTGAAGACGATTGGCACAATTTCTCTGCATTAAATTTTCCTGAAGAGCATCCTGCTAGAGATATGCAGGATACTTTCTTTGTTGAAAAGAATCCAGATATTGCATTAAGAACACATACTTCTTCAGTACAAGTAAGGGTAATGGAAAATTCTAAACCTCCAATTCGAACAATTAGTCCGGGTAGAGTTTACAGAAACGAAGCTATTTCTGCTCGAGCACATTGCTTTTTTCATCAAGTGGAAGGATTATATATTGATAAAAATGTATCTTTCGCCGACCTAAAGCAAACCTTGCTGTATTTTGCAAAAGAGATGTTTGGAGAGGAAACGCAAATTCGATTGCGACCTTCTTATTTCCCATTTACAGAACCAAGTGCAGAAATGGATGTTTCATGCAGTATTTGTAAATCAAAAGGGTGTAATGTGTGCAAGTACACTGGATTTTTAGAAATATTAGGCTGTGGAATGGTGGATCCTAATGTGTTGGAAAATTGCGGAATAGACAGTAAAGTATATTCTGGATTTGCTTTTGGAATGGGAGTAGAACGAATAGCACAGTTGAAATTTAATGTAAATGACTTACGTTTGTATTCTGAGAATGATGCACGATTTTTAAGTCAGTTTAAATAGTAGTTTAGCATAAATGAATAAAGATACTAACCAGTTGCATGACGAAAGTCAACTTGTCGCCCTCTTGAAAAAGAAGGACAAGGCCGGTATTAGTACCCTTTATGATAATTACTCTCACGCCTTATTTGCAATCATCCATCAAGTAGTAGACAACCAAGAAATAGCTGAAGATGTTTTGCAAGAATGTTTCATAAAAGTATGGAGCAAGATAGACAGTTATGATTCTTCCAAAGGAAGATTGTATACTTGGATGTTGAACATTGCTAGGAATTTAGCAATAGATGTAACGCGATCAAAAGCATTTAAAAAAGGACAAAAAGTCCAAAGTATAGATAAAGACGTATATGGGGCAGCGGGTTCTGTAGATTCAATTAATGTGGATACTATAGGATTGTCAGCAATTGTTTCAGAACTGAAACCTGAATATCAGCGAATCATTAATTTGATTTATTTTAAAGGGTATACACAAAAAGAAGTTTCGGAAGAATTAGAAATCCCCTTGGGAACTGTCAAAACGAGAGTTAAGACTGCGCTTGAGAAATTAAGAACCGTTTTAAGTAATTAAAAGTGAAAAAAGAAGAATTCATATCATCAGGTCTACTAGAACTCTATGTTCTTGGGTCGTTATCAAACGAAGAGCTTTCGTTGGTAAATGATATGTTGACGCAATTCCCAGAACTGCAAACTGAGGTAGTGCGCATAGAAAATGATTTAATTCGTTTGGCTGAAAATCAAGCTCCAAAGCCATATGCCCAATTGAAGACCAGTATCTTCGATGCGATTGATGCATTAGAAGAGTCAGATAATAAGGTGAAAGAGGTTGATGTTGAGCCAAAAGTAATTTCAATGCCTTCACCTGAAAAAGAAAAATCATCGATGACAATGTTATTGATGGTCGCAGCATCATTTGCTTTGCTGATTGTAAGTGCATTTTTTAACTATTTGCAATACAACGACCTTCAATCTGCGAGACAAACCATTGCTTCCTTAAATCAAGAGAAGGAAGTATTGGCAAATGATTTAAGCACCTTCAAAACTTCGATTGAGTCTGCAGAGAATAAAATTGCAGTCTTGAGAGATACAGCGAATGTGACTATTCCGATGAAAGGATTGGATATTTCACCAAGCTCATTGGCATTGATTCATTGGAACAAGTATACCAACGAAACATTTATCGACATTGCTAGTTTGCCAGAAGCCCCAACTAATATGCAATACCAATTGTGGGCAATTGTAGACGGCGCACCGGTTGATTTAGGCGTATTTGATGTGCTGAATAGCACAGCAGCTATGCAAAAAATGAAAACTGTCGGAAATCCTCAAGCCTTTGCAGTGACGTTAGAAAAGTCGGGTGGAAGCCCAACACCTACAATGGAGAACATGTATGTGCTAGGAGCGGTATAAAAAAGAAATTTATAGAGTAAGAAAAGGGCGATTATTAAAATAATCGCCCTTTTTATTTATATCAATTGAGATTAAAATTTCCAGTCGTAACTGTCCAGCTCAATCAAGCAAACCTTAAGTAAATCGATACTTGCTCTAATGTCGTTTTTATCGGCCATTTCTATCACTTGATGAATATGCCTCGTCGGAATAGAGATAGCGCCTGAAATGGCTCCTCCTGCATTCATGCGCTGAATTCCTGAAGTGTCTGTTCCTCCTGCAGGCAAAATCTCTGGTTGCCATTTAATATTGTGTTTGTCGGCAGCTTCTTTCATAAACTTCACCATTCTGTAATCACAAATAGTAGACGAATCCATAATTTTTATTGCAGTTCCTTCACCTAGCTTTGTCACCATTTCTTCAGGTTTTGCACCGGGCACATCGTATGCAATAGTTGTATCCAATCCAAACCCAAAATCAGGTTGAATGTCGAGTGCTGAAACATTGGCTCCGCGAATCCCAACTTCTTCTTGTACCGTAAAAACGCCGTAGACGTCAAAAGGAACTTCTTTGTCTTTTAGTTCCCTCAATGCTTCAATCAAAATAAATACAGAAACCCGATTGTCAATGGATTTGCAGTTTACACAGTTTCCCAACTCCTTTAATTCACTGTATCGAGTGATAGGATCACCAATAGTAACAATCTTTTCTACTTCCTCTTTGGACATTCCTAAATCGATGAAATAGTCGGTTATTTTTGCGCCTTTCGTCCGCTCTTCAGGCGACATCACATGAATGGGTTTACTTCCCATTACGCCCATCACGTCTTCTTTTCCATGTATAATCACGCGCTGAGAAGTCAATGTTTTGGGGTCAAATCCACCCAGCGGATGAAAACGGACAAATCCTTTGTCATCTATATAGTTTACAATGAATCCAATCTCATCCATATGTGCGCCTATCATTACTTTTTTGCCTGATTTTCCTTTCTTGATGGCATATACATTTCCCATATTGTTGACTTTAACTTCATCAACTAAAGGTGTAATTTCTTTTATCACTAGTTCTCTAATGCGCTGCTCGAAACCCGGAGCGCCTGATATTTCACAGATTTGCTTTAATAATGCGGTATTTATTGACATACTTGAATTTTTAATTTAAAAAATGAAAGTACTCAAAATTGAGTTAAACTCGAATAGCAAACAGGGAGATATCGTCTACTTGCTCGTAGCCTTCCATCCATTTATGCATGGTATTTTCTAGTTCTACCTGTTGTTTAGAAAGATTCAATTCATAAGATGAGGTCAGTAGTTCTTTTAGCTGTTTCTTTTTAAACTTTTTACCCCTTATTCCTCCAAATTGATCCACATATCCATCAGAAAGTTGAAACACACAATCGCCTTTTTGCAATTGAATAGATTGATTGATAATCGCACCAAGTTCAATGTTTGATTCTGTACCGATTGAGAGTTTGCTTGGTTTTAATTCAGTGATGAAGACATTGTTCATCTGTTCAACTTTATTTAATCCTTCAGCCTCTTTTACTCGCTCTTCTTTACTGATGATGAAAACAGAATTGTTTGCTCCTGCATAATTCAACACACGTGTTTTCGGATTAAATACGCACAATGAAATGTCCATTCCGTCTTTTATTCCTTCTCCACTTTTGTCTATTCTGTAATGTTTTAAAGAATAGTACATCAGGTCATTGGCAATGGCTAGAATACTTGCTGGATCGTTTAAGTTTGACTTAATTGCCTCGTTTAATGAATTGATTGCTAGTATACTTATAAATGCGCCAGGAACACCATGTCCTGTGCAATCCACACTAGCAAATAGCAATTGATTACCTAATTTATTGACCCAAATAGAATCTCCACTCACAATGTCTTTGGGTTGAAAAATATAGGCATATTCCTTAAAAAGTTCATCAAAGTTTTCTCTAGATGGCATTAATGCTTGTTGAATTCTTCGGGCATACCTTAAACTATCAGTGATGTCCTTGTTTTTGGCTTCCAAAACTGCATGCTGTTGTACAATCTTATTCTTTTGTTCTTCAATCTTGGAATTTTTAATTAAAATTTCTGCAGTTTTTTCATCGACTTTTTCTTTGAATAAGTTAATGTAGTTGACAATTTCTTCTTCTAACTTTTTAACGTTTTGAACCAATTTGCTAATTTCATCTTTTTTGTTGGTTACTAGAATTGGACTTCGCATGGTGAAATTTGAATCGACGAAATAGGCAATCCCATTACTCAACGCTGAAATTCGTTTACTCACCCTTTTTGAAAGTAGGAAGGAACCGAAGACGCTTATTAAAACAAATATGAGTATAACTATTGAATAGATAATTCCTAGTTGATAGAGAATTGATTTCGATTTGCTTTCCAATTCACTTTCTGTCTTTTTGAGGTAAAAATTGACTGTTTCTGCTTGTTCGTTTATTTGTTTGGTTAATCCTGTATTTGTTTTTAAACCGATAGATTGCTCCAATTCGGCAAATTTGTTGAATGAAGAGGCATACTGAAAGAGCAATTCATTTTCTTTGTTTGATTGGCTGATTTCTTTAACTAAGGCATTAAAAGTGGATACATATTTAATGTCCTGTCTAATGATGAAGTCTTTCTCATGACGTCGAAGTTGAAGTACTTGTTTAAGCGGTATCGCTTTATTGTCTTCCATCTCATGCGCATAGTTTCTCATCTTGCCTTCAATCCCATAATTTTTGAAACCTCTAGTCTGTAGAAGACCTTTCAAGTGATTGAAGTAAAATATATATGATTCAAACTCATTAGTAATCTTTTCAAAATGGGGAGATAGTTCGAGATCAGTGATAGATGATTGATCAACCAAGGAATTCATCTCTTGCTTAAAATAGGAAGTGTACTCTACCGACTCGTTTAAGTAATGACTGTTCCCAGTAAAATAATAAATAGTATCTATTAAGTCTTGTCTGTAAAAATTCTCTTGAGCTAATCGGATGGATTGAAAACTAGATTTTAATTGATTGAAGTGATTGCTTACTTCTATAATTTGTGCTTTTTTGTCGAAGTAGGAGTAGGTGAGGATACTGGCCAACGCCGACAGCATTGAAAACAGGATAAAAATTACGAAAAGCTGTGTCCGAAGAGAGTTAAACATTTGAGTTGTTTCATTAGTGTAGTAGTACTGCAAAACTATGAACAGCAACTAGCTAATTGGCACGAATCAATTTTAACACAATATCAAATTCTACTGAAGCCTTTTATTTGCAGGGGAATCAGTGCTTTTAACCGATGAAAGATTAAAGTTTGGATAAAGTAAAAGCCCATTGCTAGTTGTTTCTAACAATGGGCTTAATATTAAATTAACCTTTTAATACACTTTAGTCAACAAAACTTAACTTCAGCATATTCGATTGGCCCTTATCTGAAATTGGCATACTAGCCAAGTTGATGATGAGGTCTTTTTCTTTTACAAATCCATTTTTCTTTAGAATGAATTTAATGTCTGCAATGGTGTGGTCAGTACTTACGAACTTATCGTAATAGAAACCCCTAACTCCCCAAACTAAACTTAACGTATTCAACAGAGAATGATTCCCTGTAAAGGCATAAGTTCCTGCTTTTGGACGGAAACTAGATATTTTGATCGCCGTGTATCCAGAGTGAGTCATGGTTACTATGGCTTTTGCATTCACTCGTGCTGCTAATCTACCTGCATTAAAGCAGATAGAGTCAGAGATAAAGCGCTCATCTTCAATTGAAGTGGGTAACGTTTCTTGGTGGTAAATACTTTCTGAAGTTTCCATTTGCTCAATAATTTTCACCATGGATTCAATTACTTGCAGCGGATAAGCACCAACAGATGTTTCGCCTGATAACATCACTGCATCGGCACCATCTAAAACGGCGTTAGCTACATCATTTACTTCAGCTCTAGTCGGGCTAATGTTAGTAATCATGCTTTCCATCATTTGAGTGGCGATAATTACTGGCTTAGCAGCAACTAAACATTTTTTCACAATGTCTTTTTGTACTAAAGGAACTTCTTCCATAGGAATTTCTACTCCGAGGTCACCTCTAGCTACCATGATTCCATCCGTTTTAGCGATGATGTCATCGATGTCGGCCACCGCTTCAGGTTTTTCAATTTTTGCAATAACTCTTGAAGTTTTTCCTTTCGACTTAATAATGTGTTTCAACTCGATGATGTCTCTTGCGCTTCTCACAAAGGAAAGTCCAATCCATTCAACATTGTGCTCAATTGCAAACTCCAAGTCAATTCTATCTTTTTCGGTTAAAGAAGGCAATGAAACTTTCGTATTTGGGAGGTTCACTCCTTTTTTGGAAGACAAAACACCACTATTTAAAATCTCAGCAACCGCTTCATCTTTTTGATTCGTTGAGATAATTTTCATTGCCAATTTCCCATCATCTATCAAGATTCTCTCACCAACTGCAACGTCTTTAGGAAATTGATCGTAGTTGATGTATACTTTAGATGCATTACCAACAATTTTGTTTGTCGAGAATGTAATTTGATCGCCTTTTGTGATGTTTACAGAACCATCTTCTATTTCACCAATTCGAATTTTAGGTCCTTGTAGATCAGCTAATATTGCGGTGTGGTAACCGTTTTCTTTGTTTATTTCTGCTACTCGTTGAATCACTTTCAAGTGATCTTCATGGCTTCCATGAGAAAAGTTAATTCGACAAACGTTTACACCAGCCTCTATAATTTGCTTCAACATTGATTTTGAAGAAGTTACAGGTCCGATGGTCGCAACGATTTTTGTTTTTTTATCTGATTTCATAATTTTAATAATTGACTAAAAGATTAAATTTCTTTTAGATTTAAGTTCTTCTACTTTAATAGTATAAGCTTTTAAAACAAGCTTTATTTCATTTATTTTTTTAAGTATTTCTTTTTCATCGTGCTGTAGTCCTTTGATGAGTAAGAAATAATCTGAAAGCTTTTCTTCCGGCACCAAATAACCCATCGAGCCTCGATTGGACAATAAATAGTATTCAGTGTAATTTTCATCATCAATAAATGAATAGAATGAAAATTCCGCAAAGCCTTCTTTTAATTTAATCTCCAGATTTTCTTCTTTTATAAAGTCGAATCCTAAGGTTCTATCTAGCTCAAATGATAGTCGATAATCTTTAGAGTGGCAACTAATTCCGAATAGTTCAAAATCGAAATCTTCTTCTAACTCTAATGTAATTTTACCCATGACCACAATGCATTTCGATGACAAAGTTAATCAATGTATAATGGATAAGAAGTAGGCGGTTTTAAATTGGTGTTAAATTTTAAAACCACGCTCAAAAAACACTTGAGAAGCTTGTTGTTCAGCTTGTTTCTTTGTGTTTCCTTTACCTTCACAAATGGGTCGTTCATTGATATAAATTGTGGCGACGTAGTAATTGAATGTGTCGTTTTCCATCAACTTTACATCGAAAACCAACACCTTTTTTTCTTTTTGGGCTGCAATGATAAGTTTGCTTTTGAAATCACTTTCTAACGTCAATAGAGCATCCATGTCTACATGATCTGAAATGATTCGTTCTACTACAAATTTACGAGTCAGTTCATAACCTTTGTCTAAATAGATGGCACCAATCAATGCTTCTAGGGCATTCCCATAAACGGACTTTGCATTGACTACTCCATCTGATATTTCTAAAAATGTATCTAAGTCTAGCTTTATAGCCAAATCATTAAGAAAGGTTCGGCTTACCATTCTCGATCGCATTTTTGTTAGAAAGCCTTCACCTTTATAGGGAAATTTGAGAAAGAAATAGTCTGCAATAATTGCATCTAAAATAGCATCACCAAGAAACTCTAGTCGTTCATTGGAATTTTTTATTCCATTGCCGCTTTCCTCTGCAGCTGACTTATGTCTAAACGCTTGTTCATACAACTCAATGTTTCCAGGTAGAAATCCTAGAATAAGTTTGAGGGTTCGGTACTTATTTTTCTCAGGAAGAAAAAAATATTTTATACCCCGAAATAAGCTCAATTAGCCATTGTATTTTTTGAAAATTGCAGAAGCATTATGCCCACCAAAACCAAATGTATTGCTTAATGCAGCATTTACAGTTCTTTTTTGTGCTTTATTGAAGGTGAAATTCAACCTAGGGTCAAATTCAGGATCGTCAGTAAAGTGGTTAATAGTTGGAGGAATAATGTCATTTTTAACCGCCAAGATAGATGCAATAGCTTCAATCGCTCCTGCTGCACCTAGTAGGTGGCCGGTCATAGATTTTGTAGAACTAATGTTCAAGTTGTAAGCATTTTCACCAAATACTTGTCGAATAGCTTTTGTTTCTGCAATGTCTCCAAGCGGAGTGGAAGTACCATGCACATTAATATAATCAATATCAGCAATGGTTAACTCAGCATCAGCCAAGGCATTCTTCATTACATTAAGCGCACCAAGACCTTCTGGGTGAGGTGCTGTAATGTGGTGTGCATCAGCAGACATACCGCTTCCGATAACTTCTGCATAAATTTTAGCACCACGAGCAATTGCATGCTCATATTCTTCTAATATCAATGCACCACTACCTTCTCCTAATACAAAACCTTCTCGGCCTAAATCAAACGGACGAGATGCCGTTTTAGGATCATCGTTTCTGGTTGAAAGGGCATGCAATGCATTAAAACCTCCAATACCTGCTTCATTTACTGCTGCTTCAGATCCTCCAGTTATGAAAGCGTCTGCCATTCCTAATCGAATGTAATTGTATGCATCAATAATTGCATTGGTAGAGGAAGCACAAGCAGATACAGTTGTGAAATTAGGCCCCCGGAAATTATATTTCATCGAAATATGTCCAGGGGCTATATCTGCTATCATTTTTGGAATGAAAAACGGATTGAAGCGAGGAGTTCCATCTCCAAGAGCGAAATTAATACACTCATCTTGGAAAGTTTTAAGTCCACCAATACCTGCACCCCAGATTACTCCAACTCGATCAGAATTAATTTTCTCTACGTCAATACCACTATCTAAAACTGCTTCATCAGCAGCAATCAATGCGTATTGAGCAAATAGATCCAACTTTCGGTGATCTTTTTTGTCAAAATAATTATTAGGATCATAGTTTTTTAGCTCACAAGCAAACTGTGTTTTAAACTTGGAAGCATCAAACTGTGTAATTGGAGCTGCTCCACTCACTCCATTGATCAAACTAGTCCAATAATCTTGGATGTTGTTTCCAATAGGGGTAAGGGCTCCTAGGCCGGTAACTACTACTCGCTTTAATTTCATTCTAAAAGAAAAAATTACTTTGCGTTCTCGTCAATGTATTTAATTGCTTCTCCTACTGTACCAATTTTTTCAGCTTGGTCGTCTGGAATAGCAATGTTGAATTCTTTTTCGAATTCCATAATTAATTCTACAGTATCCAAAGAGTCAGCGCCAAGGTCGTTGGTAAAACTTGCTTCTAGTGTAACCTCGTTCTCATCTACACCTAATTTGTCTACTATAATTGCTTTTACTCTTGATGATGTATCTGCCATTGTTTTAAGTTTTTTATTGTTTTTACAAGCTGCAAAGAAAAAAGTAATTCGTGCAATATCAAAATTTATTTTCGAAATTTCATTTGTAAGATACGACAAAATCCTCTAATTGTTTGCGCTCGATTCTTGGAACGCTTGCACCCACCGCAGGATAGCCAATTGGTATGAGCAAAAAAGGTTTTTCATTTATTGGACGATTTAACAATTGTGTTAAAAAATTCAAAGGACTTGGAGTATGGGTTAATGTGGCTAGTCCGGCTTGATGCGCAGCAGCTATAAATAGTCCGGCAGATATTCCAACTGATTCGTTTACATAGTAATGCTTATTTTTTTGATCGTCATTCATACCGTAAGTCTGTTTAAAAATGACAACTAAATAGGGAGCAATTTCAAGAAAGGGCTTTTCCCAGTTGGTTTCAAAAACGGCAAGATCATTCAGCCATTCTTCACTCATTCTGCCATTGTAATTGTCAAATTCTTCTTTTTCTGCCGCTTTTCTTATTTTAGATTTCAATTCTGAATTTGAGACAATGCAATAAGTCCATGGTTGTTTGTGTGCTCCTGAAGGTGCCGTAGAAGCTGTTTTTACGATGTTTTCAATCACTTCTATTGGAATTTCTTCATCTGAGAAGTGTCGAATGGACCTTCTTTTGTTCATCATTTTAAAAAATGAATCACTCTTTTCCAGCATTTCATTGGATTGAATTTTTTCGTATTCAAATGGAATATAATTACTTGATTTGGACATTGCTTTTGTTGAATTAATTATTCAATTAAATTGTCACATTAAAACTACTAATTTGAAGTATTTTTGCACTAAAAAGTAATGACGAAGATCGCAGTTTTTGCTTCTGGTAGTGGGACAAATGCCCAACAAATCGTTCAATTCTTTGATAATTTAGAAATTAAAGTAGTGTTGTTTGTGTCGAACAAAGAACAATGTGGTGCGCTTGCTCGAGCAGAAGCTTTGGGGATTCCAAGCATTGTTTTTACTAAAACTCAATTTACTCAACCAAAAGATATTATTCAGTATTTAAAGGATCGGCAGATTGATTTTATTGTTTTAGCTGGGTTTTTACTAAAAGTATCACCTGAATTAATTGCCGCATTTCCTGATCGAATCATAAACCTTCACCCTGCTTTATTGCCTAAATATGGGGGAAAAGGGATGTACGGAATACATGTGCACGAAGCTGTACTTTCCAATAATGAAAAAGAGAGTGGCATTACCATTCATTTAGTGAATGAGAATTACGACGAAGGGAAGATTTTAAAGCAAGTTTCAATTGAAGTCGCTAAAAACGAAACTACAGAGTCGCTAGCGTTGAAAATTCAGAATTTGGAACATGAAAACTTTCCAAAAGTTATCATGGATTATATTTCATCTTTTAACAATTAATACATTTCCATTCATCATATTTATGCTGGTATAATTATTAGCATCCTTATTTTTGTCAATTATGAAAATACAATACAACAGCCACTCCAAACAAATGCGATATGATAAAGCATATTTGAAAATGGCGAAGGAGTGGGGAAGTTTGTCGTATTGTAAGCGAAAGCAAGTGGGTGCTTTAATCGTAAAAGACAGCATGATTATTTCCGATGGATTCAATGGCACGCCGACAGGGTTTGACAATTGCTGCGAAGATGAAAATGGAGATACTCAATGGTATGTATTGCATGCAGAAGCAAACGCCATATTAAAAGTTTCAAAGTCGGCCAATGATTCTCGAGGAGCTACGTTATACATTACACTTTCGCCATGTAAAGAGTGCAGTAAATTAGTATTGCAAGCAGGAATCACTCGAGTGGTCTATATAAATTCATACAAAGACGATAGCGGTTTAAAATTTTTAGAACAAGCCGGAGTAGAAACTGTTCAACTTTCAGACTTAGATTAAAAATGGATAATAAATACAAACGAATAGTTCTCTTTTTACCGCTTTTATTGGCTTTGGTGCTAGTTGGCGGTATTTTCATGGGAAAACAAATGGCTTCCGGTAGTAAAATGGGATTGCCATTTCAGCCAGACCTTAGTAACTCTAGCAAGTTGGATCAAGTAATGTCTTACATTGAAAACGACTATGTGGACACCATTGATCAAGATGAATTGTTAGAAACTACGATTAGTGAATTATTACAATCTTTAGATCCACATTCTTATTACATTCCTGTAGAGGATTATAAAGCGATGAATGACCCGTTAGAGGGGAATTTTGATGGCATTGGGGTGGAGTTTAGAATTACGGATGATACTATTATGATTGTGAATCCAATTGGTGGAGGACCTTCTGAGAAATTAGGAATTATGGCTGGCGATAGAATCGTGAAAGTGGATACTTCTTTAGTAGCAGGAGTTGGTGTGGATAATCAACGGGTGATGAAGTTGCTGAAAGGACCTAAAGGAACAAAGGTAAATGTGTCTATTCATCGACCTGGAACAGTTAAATTAATTGATTTTACGATAACTCGAGATGAAATTCCCTTGCACAGTGTGGAGTCAGCTTATATGTTGAACAATGAAGTGGGTTATATAAAAGTGACTCGTTTTGCCAAAAACACACATGAAGAATTTTTGGAAGCTGCCAATACGCTCAAGAAAAAAGGGATGAAAAGTGTGGTGATCGATTTGAGAAATAATGGAGGTGGATTTTTAACTTCAGCTACTGAAATGGCAGATGAATTTCTACCGAAAGGGAAAATGATCGTGTATACGAAAGGTAAAGCTAGATCTAAAGAAGAATTTTATGCTACCTCAAGAGGAAGTTTAGAAGACATTAAAGTGGCCGTTTTAGTGAATGAAAACTCGGCATCTGCGAGTGAAATATTAGCAGGAGCTATTCAAGATAACGACAGAGGGCTGGTTGTAGGAAGACGATCTTTTGGGAAAGGGTTGGTGCAAGAAGGGATACAATGGCCCGACGGTTCTGGAATTCGTTTGACTGTAGCTCGATATTATACCCCAACGGGTAGAAGCATCCAAAAATCGTATGAAAAAGGAATTGATGCTTATAATAGTGAGGCTTATGAACGGTTTACCTCAGGAGAATTACAGTCTAAAGATTCCATTCACTTTGTAGATTCTTTGAAGTACACTACCCCCGGCGGTAAAGTTGTATATGGTGGTGGTGGAATTATGCCTGATTTGTTTGTTCCAATAGATACAATTGGGGCAAGTGAATATTTTGGTCAGTTGAATTACCGTGGATTATTTTATCAATTTGGATTTGAGTATACCGACAAACACCGAAAAGAGATTTTAAATCAATACAGTAATGGGGAGAACTTCTTAAAGAAATTCTCAATTTCTAGTCAATTGATGAATGAGTTTATTGCTTATGCTGCCGAAAAAGGAATTGATAAAGATGAAGCAGGCTTAAAAGAATCAGTTGACTTAATAAAGAATAGACTGAAAGCGACAATAGGACGAAATTTATATGGCGATGAAGTTTTTTATCCGATTGTGAACTCCACAGACATTACCATTACTAAAGCAGTAGAGGCTTTAAAATAGTATTCTACTATTCTATGTATTTGAAATTTAATTTCAAATAACGTTAAAACACAAAAAAGCCGATTCAAATCAATTGAATCGGCTTTTTACTTAAGATCTTTCGATATTAGTTGGTAGCATCTTGAACTGCATCACCAGCTTCTTGCATTGTAGAATCTGCTGACTCAGCTGCATCTTCCATAACTTCACCAGCTTCATCAGCTGCATCTTCCATAGACTCGTCCATTTCGTTGATCATTTCTGATGCTTCTTCTTGAACGTCATTTTCTTGGTTAGCGTTACCACAAGAGTATAAACCCATAGCTGAAACTAACATCATTGCTGCGAATAATTTTTTCATTTTGTTGTGTGTTAAAAAACGGTTAAAAAATTTTTGCAAATATAGATAAATTAACATAGCAACAAAAAATTGTATAATTTATTATTTTTATCCAATATTATCTATAAATATATTATAATCAAATTATTACATCTTGTATTATTTGAAGTATTCAACCTTGAGTATTAAAATTTGCAGAATTACTGCACTTAGAAGTTGCACAAGCAATAAGTTTTTAATTAGAATGCGTTTAGAAGTGTTACTTTAAGTAAATATTAATGTTCGTTAATAGCGTTCAAATATGTGTTTCCTAATTTTTAATTATCTGCTCTTAGTCTTACCTTTGAGTTCAATCAACAATTAATAATTTAAAACAGTTATATTATGTCATTTGAGTTACCAAAACTACCTTACGCATACGATGCGTTAGAACCACATATCGATGCAAGAACTATGGAAATTCACCACAGTAAGCATCATAACGGATACACTACCAATTTAAACAACGCAATTGCAGGAACAGAATTGGAAGGGAAATCGATTGAGTCGATTTTAGCAAACATTTCAAAGCATTCAGCTGCAATTAGAAACAATGGTGGTGGATTTTACAATCATTCACTATTTTGGAACATTATGGGTCCAAATGCAGGTGGAACTCCAACAGGAAAAATCGGTGACCTAATCAATTCTAGTTTCGGTTCTTTTGAGGCATTTAAAGATGAATTCTCTAAAGCAGCTGCTACTCAGTTTGGTTCAGGATGGGCTTGGTTATGTGTAGAAAGTGGAAAGTTAAAAGTATGTTCTACTCCAAACCAAGACAATCCTTTAATGGATGTAGTAGAATGCAATGGAACACCAATTTTAGGAATTGATGTTTGGGAGCACGCTTATTACTTAAACTACCAAAACAGAAGACCTGATTACATCAATGCATTTTTTAATGTAGTGAACTGGTCAAAAGTGGAAGAAAACTTAAATAAAGCTTCTTAATTGAAGCCTATTTTTAGAATTATATTGCCAATCATAATTGGCTATTTTACAGCAGGAAAAGCAATCGCTTCTCCTGCTGTTTCTATTTCGTACAAACAGTTTCAGTTGATTCAATCAGAGTTGGAAACACAATTGGATGCTGAATTGAGTCAATTCACCCGATTGGCTAGCGATGCTTCTCCGTTGATTCCAAACCTAGAGGAAGAAGTGAAATACAAAAAACTAAAGGCTATTCTACTAGGTGTAGCTTTAGGGCACTTTGGCGTACATCGCATTTATTTAGGAACCAAGCCAAATGTTCCCATTGCCTATTCCCTCACACTTGGTGGTGGGTTTGGGTTAATTCCATTAGTGGACGTTATAGCGCTTATCGCTACCAAAGACATCAGTCAGTACGAGAATAACGATCAGTTTATAATGTGGATGAAGTAGGACGGATAGCTACGTTGAAAAAATTACAAGCAATCTCCTTTTCTATTAACATTATATATTTAACAGTGCTATTCTGTTTAATTTTTTGAATGTGCTTTAGGAAAATATTACTTTGCTTCTTTACACCAGAACCAAGCTTCTTCCAGAAGCCAACTTTTAGGTTGTGGTCTTTCCTTTACTGATACAAATCGAGCAGGCAGATATTGCAGTTTATCATTTTTAGAATTAGTTGGAGTTGTTTTGTTGATCTGTGATTTTGCCGGTATTCTAATTATAGCAGTACGGTTAATAATTTTATACCATACTTCATTAATTCCCCATACTCTTGACGTTTCTCCAGCTTTTGGTCGAAAAATACATTGTGCTTTTATAGTATCTCCTTCAATAATATACCTACCCCATTTTCGACTGTTGTAGAAATAAGAAGCTTCTATACTTTCATTTTCCTCAATTATTGTTTTAAAAAAAAGGGGCATGGAATTATTATCCATGACTTGACCATTATTGTCAAGAGGGAAAAAATTAAAAACACATAGCCCATTTTCATAGAATAGGATATTAAAGTATGAGGTATCTTCATTCATAGAGGAATATCCAATATTTTCAAATGACTCTGCAATAACATAATATCCATCTATTTTCAACAAAGAGTCAATTCTTGTGTCGTTACCATCATAGCAATAAGTAAATCTTTCAGATATATAATCAGGAATATCCTTTTGTACACCACATGAGATTAACAGAATCAATACAGTTATTCGTAAGAATTTTATTACCATAAAGAATGTTTATTATTATAGCCTGATTTCATATATAGACCTCTACTTGGCAGAATGTTCTTGTAAGCAGAATGTTCCGCAGGTGTTTATAACCCTGCGGAATGAATTGGTTTTTAGAATACTATTCATCTTAAAGATCTTTACTATTTAAGTTAAAAGTACTAACTTATCTATTTCGTTTAATTCCAAATGATTCTTTTTTTTGATAAATATGTCTTCCAACTAAACATTTATCCGTGGTAGATCGATTTGACTAATTTTCTTTAATTGTGTGTTTTACAACTTACTTGATTGTTATAAGATAACTAATAAAATCCTACTTCGAATCCCGAAGGATTGCAAATGCCTTCGGAGTATCCCGCGAAGCAAGGTTAAGGTATAGTTGAGATGAAAAATCGTTTATAATGGTGATTTCTGTTAATACAATTTTATTCCTATTGCTTATTTGTAATTATTAAACTGTCTGATTTATATGGATAAGTTCTAAGAATTTCTTCATCCTTTGATAATAGCTTTCTCCTTTTCAAAATTTTAGTTAATCCTTTGGGAATTTCTTGATCTTCGATAGTATAAATAATTGGTGAATTCAGCTCAAAATCCTTTCTACCAATTAAATTTCCTATGTAATAGCAGTTGTTAGATTTAAATTCTAATACACCAAAATAATCTTGATAAACGTTATCTGTTGTGTTAAAAGCTGGAATACCTTGAAAATAGAATAAACGATATTTTCCTTCAGGTATATTCTCAATAACAGAATGTCTTTGCTTAAATATTGAAAGCATTTTAGAAAAATAAATATCTCCTGATTCTAGGTTTACTAGTCCAATTTCCATCCCATAAGATGCTCCACCTCTGGAAATCACCTTTCCTGAAATTGAAATAGTAACATTGTGTTGGCTAATTAATTCCATTTTACTTATAAAGGAAAGGAGAAAAATAAACAATTTGAATATCATATTTACCATGTTCTACCGAATAAATTTAAGTGATTGGGGTGGTGGCGATCAGCTCCGCTGGGTTTGCAACCCTGCGGTATACTACAATAAAATTCCTCCGTCCAATTAGTTACTTATTATATAACACTTAAAGATATGAAAATTAGGATCGACTTCATTTCTATTCACAAAAAAAGGAGCTGATAATTCAGCTCCTTTTACATTCTATATTGTTTGTTTTTTATTCTACCGTTACACTCTTGGCTAAATTACGAGGTTGATCTACGTTGCATCCTCGCATCACAGCTATGTGATAAGATAACAGTTGTAAAGGAATCACTGTAATCAACGGATCAAAGAAGTCGTCAACATCAGGAATTTCTATCACATGGTCAGCGATTTCTCTCACAGCGGTATCACCTTCAGTAACTACCGCAATAATTTTTCCATTTCTAGCTTTTACTTCTTGGATATTGCTCACTACTTTCTCGTAAGAGTTTTTCCTAGTCGCAATGGCTACCACTGGCATATCTGCATCAATCAATGCAATTGGTCCGTGTTTCATCTCTGCTGCAGGATATCCTTCTGCATGGATATAGGAGATTTCTTTCAACTTTAATGCCCCTTCTAGTGCGACAGGGAAGTTAATTCCTCTACCTAGATAAAGGAAATTCTTAGCTTCTTTATAGATGTCAGAGATGTATTCAACGACTGCGTTTGTTTTCAATACTTTCTCCACAACATTCGGAATGTTGTTCAACTCTAATGACAACTCTCGATATCTACTTTCGCTAATAGACCCTTTTTTCTTGGCCAATGTCAATGCCATTAGTGCCAAAATAGTCACTTGAGCGGTAAATGCTTTAGTCGATGCCACCCCAATTTCTGGTCCTGCATGAGTATATGATCCTGCATCTGTTGCGCGTGCTATTGATGAACCAACTACATTGCAAATTCCATAAATCAATGCACCCTTTTCTTTCGCAATTTCTAAAGCTGCTAAAGTATCAGCCGTTTCACCAGATTGTGATATCGCGATAACGATGTCATCAGAATTGATGATCGGGTTTCTATATCTAAACTCTGAAGCATATTCCACTTCAACAGGAATTCTTGCTAAAGACTCAATCATGTATTCACCAACCAAGCCAGCATGCCAAGAAGTACCACAAGCTACAAATATGATGCGCTTTGCATTCATAAATTTGTGCTCATACTCTTCAATACCGCCCATTACGACTTCGCCATTGATTGTATTTAATCTTCCCAACATACTATTTCTAATCGATGTTGGTTGCTCGTAAATTTCTTTTAACATGAAATGTTCGTATCCACCTTTTTCAATGGCTTCAATTTTCATTTCCAACTCTATTGTATTTGCTGTCTTTTGTTGGTTCTTGATATTGGTCAATTGAATTTTTTGGCCTTTTGTCAAAACTGCAATGTCTTCATCTTCCAGATAAAGTACATTTTTTGTGTATTCAATGATAGGAGTCGCATCAGAAGCAACATAAAACTCACCCTCACCAACTCCGATAACCAACGGGCTACTTTTCTTTGCTACGATTAAAGTATCAGGATCATCTTTAGATAAAATCACGATCGCATAAGCACCAATTACTTCCTTTAGAGCTAACTGAACGGCAGTCAATAATGAGCATTTCTCAATTTTCTTAACTTCTTCTATTAAGTGAATTAAAACTTCAGTGTCTGTTTCACTTGAAAATTGATGTCCTCTATTGATTAATTCCTTTTTTAATGAATCGTAATTTTCAATAATTCCATTGTGGATTAAAGCCAATTCACTATCACCCGACATATGAGGATGAGCATTCACATCATTAGGAGCACCGTGTGTGGCCCAACGAGTGTGTCCAATTCCTATTTTTGATGATACATCTTTTCCTTCGGTATGTTTCTCTAATTCAGAAACCTTTCCTTGTTTTTTATAAAGATTAATTGAGGATCCTAAAAGTGCTACTCCTGCACTATCATAACCTCTATATTCTAATCTCTTGAGTCCTTTTATTAATATTGGATAAGCTTCTCGCTCTCCAACGTAGGCAACTATTCCGCACATATAATTCGTTTTATTCGGTTGTTGAATAAGTCAAATTTAACTTTATTCCTTCTAAATTACTTACTTGCTTTTGAATTATGACCCTTTCTGCCGAAACAGATGTTCCAGAGATAATTAGATAAAGTCCGTAGTCCGTTTTATTTTTATTTACAACATTGTGAATGTGTCTTGAAATATTAAATCGATAGTCCTTTGTTTCATCATTATAAACACCACCATAATAATCTTCACCAACAAAAAAGTCAGGTAAAAATGTTCCTGCTCCAGAAGAGTCTGCTGCAATCAAAATTACTTTATTGGGATAGCCAAACTGATTAATTGAACCTTGTACAACAGGAATAATAATTTCAGCTTGATTAATAATGGGTTTTTGAATTTGTTCAGTAATATTCTTGATAAATGGGAATTTTATTAAAGTCTTTACACCAGCCATTGTTTGCGAATATGACACATTAGTATCTTGAGCTGTTCCATTTAAAACTTGCTCCATTAAACTTCCGGAATAATCTTGTTTAAAATTACAAAATCGTTGGTCGTCAGTTGTAATAGAAAATCGTACTAATTTAGGTACTGCACTTCCACTGCTAATGTCTGTATAATATATGTAAAGGCCTGTAATTATAGAAGTTGGATCGAAATAGGTGATGGTGCCACGAGTAGTAGTATTGTTACTTAATGAAGTTGTTTTGATGTGAATCCCTTTAAAAAATGCTTTAAAGTTATCTTGAGTACCGAAAGTTGATTTTCCTGATTCATTTAAAAATCGCTGTCCTAAAGCATTGTCAAGTTTAATTCGAAGTTGTGGGGCAAATGCATTTCCTCCAACATAGATACTATCAAGGGAAGGAGTAAAAACTTTTGTTCCTAATGGGGTAGAATTAAATGCGATAGAGTCATTAGAGTAGTACCCAATGTCATCATTCATATCCTCCGTAAGTTCAAATATTTCAACAGTTTGAGGCTCTTTGTTTCCATAAATCTTCGCATATTTGAATGCAAAAACCACAGAGTCTACTGTTAGATTACTTGGAACACCAAAGTCTAAATTTGTTCCCACCATGGACATTCTAGAAAAGAAAGAGGATTTAACTTCTCCAAAAACTGAATCGTGGTAAATCCCAACTAAGGCCACGCTAGTCTTACTTGATAGAATAGAGTCATCTTTTACAGTATATGACCTAATTGTTGAAGAGTCATTAAAGTAAATATTGGAGTTATTTTCTTCGAAATCAGGTGTTAGTTTACCATCTTTTTTGCAAGATTGGATAAAAAGGCCTAAAAAAAAGAGAGCGGAAAGTAACTGTACTTTCCGCATGGTGCTTTTTGAAAATATGTGCTGTTTCATTATTCTGCTAAAACTTCTTCTTCTGTTAAAATTTCATCATAAAAAGCAGAGAAAGCTTCCACATATCGGTCTTCTGAATGGTAGGTTAGAAAGGGTTTACCTGATTCTTCCGCAAATTTTGCAATTTCTTCAGACGTTTCTTCCGAACCAATAATAGAAGCATCAGCCCATGTGATAGCTGCTTTAGTGATGTTCTCATGTGTAGGATCTGCGTATAGAGCTACATCTTTTTCTTCAATTCCTTCCATTAACGACTTTTTCGCAAAAGAATTGTCTAACGTTTCATTAAAGTCGTCGTCATATGCTGAATAAACCACTTTTGTATTCTCGAACAATGGTTCGTCTTTGTATGACGTTTTCAAAAACATTGGAATTAAACTAGTCATCCAACCATGGCAATGAACGATATCTGGAGCCCAACCTAATTTTTTTACTGTTTCTAGAACACCTCTACAAAAGAAGATTGCTCTTTCATCATTGTCTTCAAAAAACTTACCTTTTTTATCTACAACGCCTGCTTTTCTATGAAAAAAGTCTTCATTGTCAATAAAATAAACTTGCATTCTTGCTGGTTGGATAGAAGCCACTTTAATAATCAATGGATGATCATTATCATTGATGATTAAATTCATTCCGGAAAGACGAATTACCTCATGAAGTTGATTTCTTCTTTCGTTAATAGATCCGAATCGAGGCATGAATGTTCTTATCTCTTTTCCTTTTTCTTGTATTCCTTGTGGAAGGTATCTTCCTATTTTTGATATTTCAGTTTCTTCAGTGTAAGGGGTAATTTCTTGAGAGATAAAAAGTATTCTTTTCTTAGTCATAAAAGATAGATTAATTAACGAAATCGATACAAAAGTACGAATTTTATTGCGATTTTTCAACATTGGGATTACCTTGCCCCACTTTTTCGATGGCTCTAAAAGGTTAATTTTAAAGGATTTTTATAATAAATATTCAATGATTCAACAGTTCACATCCGCAGAAATGCTCCATTCTTACTTATTGGATCAGAAAAGTAAGGGAATCCGTATTGGCTTTGTACCAACGATGGGGGCATTGCATAGTGGTCATATTAGTTTGATTACACGTGCTATGTCGGAAAACGATTTGGTAGTTTGTAGTATTTTTGTAAACCCAAAGCAATTTAACAATCCGGATGATTTAAAAAAATATCCCCGAACAATAGAGTCCGATTTAGAGCTGCTTTCTAGCGTAGGTTGTTCTGTTGTTTTTACGCCATCAGTTGATGAAATTTATCCCACTGAAGTGAACAAAGTCTATGATTTTGGTTCATTGGGTGAGGTGTTGGAAGGGGAACATCGCCCAGGTCATTTTAACGGAATGGCCATTGTAGTGAAACGATTGTTTGATATTGTAATTCCCGATAAAGCTTATTTCGGGGAAAAGGATTATCAACAACTTTTGATTGTTAAAAAACTAGTTGAAATAGAACAAAAATCCATTGATATCGTTGGATGTCCAATTAGCAGAGAACCATCAGGTTTGGCGATGAGTTCTAGAAACAAATTACTCTCTGAAATTCAAGCTAAAGATGCCGCTATAATCTTCAAACAATTGACTGAAATTTCTGCAAATTATTCTGCTGTAAATTCATCACAATTGATAGAAGATGCCATTCAAACCATTAACTCTTATCCACAGTTCGAAGTAGAATACTTAGAAGTAGTCAATCGAAATAGTTTGTTAAATCCTTCAAATAAAGACGATAATAAGGAGTTGCATCTTTTTATTGCCGTTAAAGTAGGATCTATTCGGTTAATCGACAATTTACCGATTATTGTTTAATTTTGCGCCCTTATGCAAGTACAGGTTTTAAAATCCAAGATCCATAGAGTAAAGGTTACTCAAGCTGATTTGAATTATATCGGAAGTATTACCATTGATGAAGATTTGATGGATGCAGCCAATATGATAGAAGGCGAAAAGGTTCAAATTGTTAACATTAACAATGGAGAACGGCTAGAAACATACATTATAAAAGGCTTGAGAGGTTCAGGTGAAATATGCCTGAACGGTCCTGCAGCGCGAAGAGTTGCTGTTGGCGATATTATTATCATTATTTCCTATGGAATTATG
The DNA here is from genome assembly GCF_055129545.1 of Acidiluteibacter sp. Taxonomy (NCBI): domain Bacteria; kingdom Pseudomonadati; phylum Bacteroidota; class Flavobacteriia; order Flavobacteriales; family Cryomorphaceae; genus Acidiluteibacter; species Acidiluteibacter sp. The sequence continues at coordinate 169,944 of NZ_JBSRUB010000009.1, forward strand.
GAGTTCGAAGTGGCTAAAACTTTTCGACCTTCGGTTATCTTTCCAGATGAATCCACTAATCGATTAAAGTAATTCTTTTGAAGAAGCACATCATCACTTCCCTTAAATTAGCTGTCCCATTAGCTTTCGGAGTTTTTCTTATTTGGTATGTATACAATGGACTAACTCTGGATGAGCGAGATAATTTATCATACTCATTCACTCATGCCAATTATTTCGTACTTATTTTATCTGTGTTATTTGGCATTCTAAGTCATGTTTCACGAGCTATCAGGTGGAAATATACCATTGAGCCGTTGGGTAAAACTCCGGGATTTTGGAATAGTTTTTTTACGGTTATGATTGGATATATTGCCAACTTGGCTTTCCCGCGATTAGGAGAAATTACCAGGCCCGGTTTACTAGCTAAATATGAAGATATTCCTTTTCACAAACTACTTGGAACAATTGTAGCTGAGCGAGTAGCCGATTTAATCATTTTAGGATTAATTACAGTAACCGTTATTTTAATGGAGCTAGACATGCTTGGAGAATTGTTGAGCGAAACAATTGCTCAAGGTGGAGATAAATTTTCTTTAGAGAAACTATTCTTAGTGGGTGGTGTTTTGGTTGCAGGTGGTGTAGTCTTCTTGTTTTTATTGATGTCAAAGTCCAAAAATCCCATTCTTGTAAAAATTCGGGAATTGGTAAAAGGAATTTGGGAAGGAGTGAAGTCCATTGCAACAATGAAAAAGAAAGGGTTGTTTTTATTACATACTGCCTTCATTTGGATCATGTATTTAGCCATGCACTATGTTTGTTTTTTCGCATTATCAGACACGGCTGATGTCCCTATTGCAGGTGTCCTGGCTTCGTTTGTTTTAGGAGGACTATCAATTGTTTTTGTTCAGGGCGGTATTGGTGTTTATCCAATCGCAGTGATGAAGACATTGACTTTATATGGAGTCGTAAAAACTTCTGCGTTGGCATTGGGTTGGATTATTTGGACCGCTCAAACTTTAATGATAATAGTTTTGGGTGTGATTTCAATTATATTAATTCGTGTCATTAATCAGAAAAAAGATGTTGCAACAAACTGAAATTATTTCTAGTAAAATTAAATCGCTCGACCAAGTTTTAAAACTAGTGAAGGTGTGGCGATTGAAAAACCAAAAAGTAGTGTTTACTAATGGTGTTTTTGACATTTTACATCCTGGACACATTTCCTATTTGGCGAAAACAAAGGACTTGGGAAATAAACTCATTTTAGGTTTGAACTCAGATGAATCTGTCAAAATGTTGAACAAGGGACCTAATCGACCTATACAAAATCAGCAAGATAGAGCATTTCTTTTAGCCGCATTATCGATGATAGATGCTGTTGTTATTTTTAATGAAGAAACACCTTACGAGTTAATAAAAGCCATTGTTCCGGATGTATTGGCAAAAGGGGGTGATTATAAAGTAGAACAAATAGCTGGTCATGACATTGTGCTGGAAAATGGGGGCACAGTAGAAATTATAGACTTTTTAGAGGGTCATTCGACTACTTCTATTGAACAAAAAATAAAGCAATTCAAAGACTAATCTATTATTGATTTACGGTGCTTTTTCTTAGATTCGTAGGATATAACCACAACTCCTCGATTCGATGAAAAGGAATATTATTCTTACCATTACAGCAGTTTCATTTTTCTTAATAGTCAATCAGTCAACTGCACAGACAACACTAGAATCTGCCCAAAAGCAGTATGATGCTGGCTTGTTTGATAAGGCTGAATCAATATTAATGGCGGATTTAGAATCCCACTCAAAAGATGCAGCCTACTTGAAGTTATTGGCTGACTCTAAACACAAACAAGATAAATTTTCAGAAGCGGTAAAACTATACGGCAAAGCCATAAAATACGATGATGAGAATGCTTTATTGTTTTTTAGTAGAGGAGCAGCACTGGTTTTTCTTGCAGAGTATAAGGAGGCTCTTTCTGATTTGAATACTGCAATAAAATTGCAACCTGATTCAGCAGAAATGTATTATTACAAAGGCTATTGTTTGGCTGAATTGTTTAGGTATAATTCGGCCATACAAGCCTATAGTAAAGCAATTTCTTTAAAGCCAGATTATGCTGCTGCAATATACAATAGAGGTGCTGCAAAAGGTGAGTTAGATCGCTATGAAGAAGGGATGGCCGACTTTAAGACTGCCTTGGACAAGGATCCAGAATTGGTAGATGGTCAAATTAATTTAGCCTTAAGTCACTTGGGAATGAAAGAATACGAGACTGCGATTAAAGGTTTTGACGAAGTGATAAAATCTAGAGATAATAATTTAGGGAAAGCCTATTTTTATCGAGGAGAAGCAAAGTATGAATTGGGAAACAAAGAAGAGGCTTGTAATGATTACAAAAAAGCATTGAATTTGGGTTATACAACTGCTGATATCAACATAAAGAATCTATGTGGATCGAATAAGAAAAGCAAACGAAGAGATATTGATATTACATTTTAAACTATTAGTTGAGTGGCGAAGTTAAAGAAGGCATTTTTTTGTCAGAATTGTGGGATGCAATCCCCTAAGTGGGTTGGGAAATGTACTTCTTGTGGAGAATGGAATACTTATGTAGAAGAAATCATTCAGAAAGAGGCACCTGCAAATAGTGTAGGTTCCTTAATAACATCCAAAAGAACGATTAAACCAAAACGAATTACTGATGTAGAATTCAGTGAAGAGAGGCGATTTCCGCTCACCGATGGAGAATTGAGCCGTGTTTTAGGTGGTGGTTTGGTGCCAGGATCTTTGATTTTGTTTGCCGGAGAACCGGGAATCGGTAAATCTACTTTGCTGTTGCAATTGGCAATGCAGATGAAGGGGATTAAAATCGTGTATATTTCTGGTGAAGAAAGTGATCAACAGATAAAAATGCGCGCGGAGCGAATTGGGTCATTGAATGAAGAGTGTTATCTGTTTACTGAAACTTCGATGCAAAACATTTTAATGCATTTAGCAGAGTTGGAAGCAGACATAGTTATTGTTGATTCCATCCAAACTATACATTCACAATTAATTGAATCATCTGCTGGAAGTATCTCACAAATTCGTGAATGCACCGCAGAGTTGATGCGATTTGCAAAAGAAACGGCTACTCCTGTATTTTTAATTGGTCACATTACTAAGGATGGTACTATTGCTGGTCCAAAAGTGTTGGAGCACATGGTGGATGTTGTGCTTCAGTTTGAAGGTGATCGAAACTTTATGTATCGATTATTACGAGCTCAAAAGAACCGATTTGGTTCAACCAATGAGTTAGGAATCTACGAGATGAATAGCATGGGGTTAATGCCCATTCACAATCCTTCAGAGTTGTTGATTGGTAGTCGGGACGAACCTTTAAGTGGATCTGCAACTGCAGCAACGGTAGAAGGAATCCGACCTTTACTCATCGAGGTACAAGCGTTAGTAAGCAGTGCTGCTTATGGTACACCTCAGCGTTCTTCTACTGGATTTGATTTGCGTAGATTAAACATGCTTTTGGCTGTGTTGGAAAAACGGTGTGGATTCAGATTGGGAATTAAGGACGTCTTTTTGAACATAGCTGGTGGGATTCGTGTAGATGATCCCGCAATAGATTTAGCGGTGATTAGTGCGATTTTATCCTCTAGTGAGGATATCAATATTAATTCAAAATTTGCCTTTGCTGCAGAGATTGGACTTTCCGGAGAGATTCGACCTGTCAGTAAAATCGAGCAGCGAATCATGGAAGGCCAAAAATTAGGCTTTGAAAAAATATTCCTTTCGAAGTATAATAAAAAGGGAATTGAACAGAAGAATTATAAAATTGAGTTGGTTTTTGTAGCGAAAATCGAACAGGTATTTGAATTATTGTTTGGTTAATATGATTGCGACTATTCCAAAAGTGTTTAAGAAAATCTATCCTTTATTGAGTTGGGAAGAGCAGACGACTGATTCGGAAGTCTTTTTAACTTTTGACGATGGTCCGATACCTGTAGTAACTCCTTGGGTATTGGAAAAGCTAAAGGAATTTGATGTAAAAGCTACGTTCTTTTGTATTGGGGATAATGTAGAGAAGTACCCTGATATTTATAAACAGATCTTAAATGATGGACATGCAGTTGGTAATCATACCCAGCACCACATCAAAGGATGGTCCACAGAGGATGAAGTTTACCTGAAAGATGTTGAAAATGCTGGGGCCTTTATTTCTTCCAATTTATTTAGACCGCCCTATGGACGAATTCGGAAATCTCAAATTCGGTTAATTCAACAATTAAATTATCACATTATTATGTGGTCAGTACTAAGCGGAGACTACAATAAAAATAGATCGCCTAAAGCCTGTTTCAATAACGTAAAGAGAAATATTAAACCAGGCTCTGTTGTGTTGTTTCATGATAGTTTGAAAGCGGAGCGCAATATGAAGTATGCGCTTGTTCAAACCTTAATTTACATGAAAGAAAATGGGCTTCGTGGAGTTTCCATTAAGCGGTAAGATTAATCTACCTTTTCTCTTTTTACACCGGTTTCGTTGAAACGAATTCCTATCATTAATTCATGTGAACCAGTGCTATAAGTGGCAATTGATGATTGAATAAAATCATAAGAATACCCAATCGATATGGTATTATTCATTGTATAGCCGACTAGTAAAGCCAAAGCATCCGTTTTACGATAAGAGAATCCCGCCCATAACATCTCATTGTAAGTTGCTTTTAGAGTGAATTCATACTGTAACGGCAATGGTTTTACATATCTTAATACTGCCCCAGGGTCTAATGTAAATTTATCATTAATTTCATATTTGTAACCACCCATTAAAAAGTAATGATCGGCTATTTTACCTGATCGGAGTGGTGTATTGTCATATTTTAGATCGCTTGTTACTAGTTGAGGCGCAGACCCACCGAAGTAGAAATTCTTTCCATATAAATAAAAGCTGAAGCCAACATCGGGTTTAAGTTTGGACTGCAGGCTACCGTTAAATGCATCGTCATTCGCATTTTCAAGAATAATTTCAGAACCATCTAGCGTGTATTGGACAACTCCTGCGTTTGCAGCTAATGAAAGTTTAATATTTGTTCCTAATTGTATATGATAGGCATAGGCTAAATTAAAACCAGTTCTTTTAGTTGGCCCAGTTACATCAACAAAAATGTAACCACCGATTCCCATATTCTCCTTTTTAAGCGGACCATTTACACCTAGTGTAAAAGTTCTAGGCGCATCAGTGATTCCTTCCCATTGATACCTGTTGTTAGACTTCGCTTCAAAATACGATTTTGACCCGGCTACTGCAGGATTCATAATAAAATCGTTCAATTGATATTGGGTGAATTGAGGCATTTGTTGTCCAAATGCCTCAATGGTCACGCCAATGAATAGTAAATATATGATACTGATATACTTTTTCATAATTATCTTATTATCGTAATTGGTCCTGTCATTGGTTCGAAGTTAGAATCATTCAAATCAATGATATAATAATACGTTCCACTTGGTAAATCTTCTCCTTTATAGGTTCCATCCCATGGTTTTGTGTAACCATTAGATTCAAATATATTCTCACCCCATCGGTTGAATATGGTAACAGTCGTACTCGGGAAGTCTGCTATAAAGTACAAGTTCCAAACATCGTTGTTTCCATCTCCGTTCGGAGTAAATCCTGTTGGGAAGGTAATTGGTTCTTGATAAATTACCTGCATAGAATCGCTTCCAATACAACCATTCGTGTCAGTTACAAATAGTGTATACGTAATTGTCTTTCTAGTATCAGAAGTTGGGTTGGCAATGGTTGAATCGTTCAAATTTGTACTAGGTACCCATAAGTATTTGTAGGTTGAACTTTCTCCTAGAATACTAATTTGAGCGATCTCTTCATTAAAGATTCTAACGTTTCTGCCGGCATCTATTAATGGGCTAGGTACTACTTGAATTGTTTTAATGGTGGTATCGTTACAACTGATTCCATTGGTTGCAATTAATGCAAATTGATACTGGCCTAATGAACGCTCAAAAGTAGTGTCAAGCGAAGTGGTGAATAAATTAAATGCAGGGTAAGTATACCAATCTGCATTTGTTACTCCAGTTCCTAATGTTGCTCCTTTCAGCACTACAGTTCCGCTGTTACAAATAATCGTATCATTTCCTGCCAATGCAACTACTGTATCTTGGGCTGCAATAAATACTGTATCGATGAATTCACAGTTATTGGCATCGGTTATTGTAACCAAGTTAGGACCGAAACATAAACCTGTAACGATCGTTGAGGTCTGACCTCCACTCCAAGATACAGAATAAGGACTAATTCCACCGGCAACGGAGATTTCTGCTGTACCTTCACAATTGCTGCTACATGTTACATCTGTTTTTGCAACGACTGCTATCGTTATTGGAGTAGGAGCAGTTATAGAAGCTCCTGTGCTTGCTGAACAACTATTTTGATCAGAAACCACTACATTGTAAGTGCCAACACAAAGATTGGAAGCTACATTTGTTGTCTGACTGTTTGGATCGTCCCAAGAGAATTGATACGGCAATGATCCGCCAATTGCATTCACAGAAATTTGACCATCGCAATCAGTTGCACAGTTCATGTTTTTAACCACCGGTTGAGTCAAAATTAATCTGTTTGGTTCTTTAATCTCTATTGTTTCATAATACTTACATCCATCAGGAATTGATGTTAATTCCAATGTATATATTCCTGGGCATAGGCCAGATGCATCTGTATTGATTGCCGCCACCGCTGAATTATTGGCATCAAACCATTGGTAATCGACTAAGGCAGATGTAATGTTTGCTGCCAATGTACCATCACAGCTTCCAAAGCAACTAGCATCTGTTGCTGTTGGTGTAGGATTAATTGGAATGCTTGTGTTGGAAACTACGAATGTAAATGTTTGTGTACAGCCACTTGCATCTAAAATATCTACAGTATAGCTACCCGCACAAAGTCCATCTACGAAATTTGAATTGGGTAAAGTTATTGGTCCCCAATTGTATGTGTATGGTGCCGTTCCACCTGTAACATTCAATAGAATTGAGCCATCACAAGGGAAGTTATTGCATGTCGCAGGAGTTATTGTGCTGTTTAGAATCAACTCATCAGGCTCATCAACAATTACATTGGCAACTCGCATACAGCCATTCGCATCCATTATTTGAACAAAGTAAGAACCTGCACATAAATTATTAAGGGTGTTTGCTGTAGAGCTGTTGTGTGGCCAGAAGAAAGTGTAAGGTGCTGTTCCTCCTATTGGAGTGATCGTTGCTGTGCCATCACAAGTATTTCTACAAGTTGCATCCGTTACACTTACAATCTCATTTGTTGGTCCTCCATTGTTGTTTATATTAATATTGAATGTTTCAGAACAGCCATTGGCATCTGATACATTTAAGACATAAATTCCCGCACATAGGTTTTCTGCTTTCGTACTTGTAGAGCCTGAACTCCAGTTGTAAGTATATGGTGCAGTTCCTCCCGACATGATTACTTCTGCCACTCCGTCGCACACTCCACAAGCTGCATCAGTTGTAGTAAAGCTAGCCGTTAATTGTTGTGGAGAAGTTACGGTATAGGTTTCAAAAGAAATACATCCGCTTGCATCCGTAACCTTTACTGTATAAGTCCCTGCTCTTAAATTAGAAATATCTTCGAATGTCAAGCCATTTGGAGACCATACGAAATTGTATGGTGCTGTTCCGCCTGATGCAGTGATAAATAATTCTCCATCATTTGCTCCAAAACAAGATACATTAGTTGTTGAATCTAACGTAATTGTAGGTCCATTTGAATTCGATAAACCAAAAGTGAAGAAATCTTCACAGCTTGAATTATCCCTAACCCTTAATGTATAGTTTCCAGCTGCCAATCCATTAATTAAAGGATTGGTTTGTCCGACTAGCAAGGTGTTGGTTCCATCAAACCATTGTAATGTATATGGACTAGATCCTCCATTAATATTTGCAGTAATACTTCCGTTCGATAGTCCACAGTTAGGATCAATAGAGGTAAAGGATACAGAAACTGCTTGCGGTGATCCGATTGTTACTGTTGTTGAAACATCACATCCATTGGCATCAAAAATTTGTACAGTATATGTTCCATCGCAAAGTCCGCCTGCATTCGCTGTTCCTTGTCCTGTCGTCGGTGCAGGAGACCAAACATATCTGTATGGCGCTGTTCCTCCTGCTGCAGTTGCTGTGGCAGTTCCATCGCAACTATTTGCACAACTAGCATCTGTTGAGGTTGCTGTTACGTTTAATGCATTTGGAGATCCAACTGTAACAGGTTCTATTGTTACACATTGGAATCCGTTAGAAACTTGAGCGAAATAGTTTCCTGCACAAAGGTTTGTTGCAGTAATTGTTGTTTGATTGATTGTTAAACCAGTTGCTCCATCAAACCACTCAACAGTACAAACTGGACTAGAACATGTAAATGTAGCAGTTGCAGTTCCATCGCAGGCTCCAATGCAAGATTCACTTGTAAAGCTCATTGCTACAGTTTCACCGCCAACATCGCTTATAGGAATTATGAATAGATTCTTGCAATTTGTTGATTGGTCTGTAACCTCTACAGAATAAATCGCAGCACATCGGTTGATAATTGACTGATTGGTTACTCCTAGTGGTGCTCCTAAGTTATCAAACCACTCAAAGGCGAATGGTCCAACTCCTGTTGGATTTACTGTAGCCGTACCATTACAAACATCACATGTACTAGGTGTAAAATTAGTAGTAGCTAAAATAGCTGAATTCTCAGTTATTGTCACTTGATCAGTAATCGCACAACCATTATTATCAGTGATTGTAACTGTATAGATTCCTGCACAAATATTTTTAATAGTATCAGTAGTTAAATTATTAGACCATAAATAACTATAAGGTGCCACGCCATTTGTAGGATTCACTGATGCTTGTCCATCACAAACTCCATTACAAGTAGCATCAAGTTTTGCAATTCCTGAAATAATTGCAGAGGGTTCTGTAATTGTAATTGATAGAGTAGTATCACATCCTCCATTATCAGAAATGATTACAGCGTATATACCTGTGCAAAGTCCATTGGCATTTGGAGTTCCTTGGCCATTTGGTGGAACAGGGGTCCATGTATACGTGTATGCAGAACCATTACCGCCAGTCGGTGCTAATGAAATGCTTCCATCGCAAGCGCCGTTGCAATTTGCAGCAGTTACTGTTTCGTTTGGCGAAATTTTTATTGAATTACCGATGTTGAATTGTACTAGTGTATCACAACCATTTAATTGATCTACAATTAATACCTCTATTGGACCTGCTGGTAAACCCGTTGCTGTATTGGTTCCTTGACCATTTGCAGGAATAGGAGTCCATGTGTAGATGTATGTTCCTGATCCTCCTGTTGGATTTACGATAGCTGTTCCATCATTTGTTGCTCCACAACTTACATTCGTAAAGTTATCATTTGGAACAATTAAGTTTTGAGTATTGACAGTATTACTTGCTGTGAAAGTACATCCTGAACCGTCAGTCACAGTTACATTATAAACACCATTACACAATCCACTTAAGGTTGCATTTCCCTGTTGTCCTGTTGGAACAGGGCTCCAATTGTAAGAGTAAGGTGGATTGAATGAAGCTGCAGGAATTGAAACTGCAGCTGTTCCATCACATGAATTTCCACATGATTCAGGTGTAGTCGTCATTGTAACGGTATAAGAACCTCCTAATACGACATTTATGGTTGAAGTAATCGAACAATTATTGTTGTCTGTTATGGTCACTGTGAATGCTCCAACACAAAGGTTTTTAATGGTATCTGTAGTTTCTGTTGTTGACCATAAGTATGTATATGGGCTACTTCCACCTGTTGGAGCTACAAAAGCAGTTGCATCACAAATAGTGGCTGCAGTGCAGCTTACAGGTGTAGATCCTGGGTTCGCAATAATTTGTGTAGGAGTTCCTACAGTAACGGTATCATAAGCTTTACAACCATTCACAGTTGCAGAAGTAACTTCTACTATATAAACTCCTGCTGCTAAATTAGTCGCAGTTGCAGTTGTTTGGCCAATTGGTACTCCTGAATTATTTAACCACACAACAGTACAACCTATACCTGGCATACATGGTCCTGTTACTGTTGCTGTACCATCAGTAGATCCAAAACAAGATACATCAGTTGCAGTGGCGGCTATTACTGGGGCATTGTTGTTTGCCACAATTACTGAAGCGGTATCTAAACAGCCAAATGCATCTCTAGTTACTACATTGAATACCCCTGCGCACAAATTGTTAGCAGTTATTCCTGTTTGCCCGATTGGGTTAAATGAAGCATCCAACCAATTATAGGTATATCCTGGAATTCCTCCACTTGGTGATGCAGTGGCAGTTCCATTACATACCAAGCAATCTGAGTTTGTAGTTGATGTAGTTACTACAATATCAGTTGGAGAAACTAATGTGTAACTTAAGGAAGTATCACATCCATTGGCATCTGAGATGGTCAAATCGTAAGTTCCATCGCATAATCCTGTAGCTTCACTATTGCCTTGACCATTTGGTGGGATTGGACTCCAAGTATAAGTATATGGAGCTGTTCCACCTGCCAGGCTGAATATTTCAATCGATCCATTGCAATCTCCAAAGCAATTGTTGTTAAAGATCGTATCAACAAAAGTGAAATTTGATTGAGGTGCAATTATGAATGTTCTACTTTGGGCACATAGACTGTCATCAGTTACTGTTACTGTATAATTTCCTGCACTTAAATTATTGATAGTAGAGTTGGTCTGAGCAGTTGACCATAAATACGTAAATGGTGGAACTCCACCTGAAGCATTTGCAGTAATAGCTCCATCAGCAGTTCCATTGCAGCTTGTATTAGTTACTGTACCGGCTATGATTATAGGGGTTGGTTCAGTAATAATTATAGTGGTGTCTTTAAAACATCCATTATTATCTGTAATAGATACTGTATACGAATTAGCGGCTAGACTACCTACGATTCCTGTTGTAGAAGTGGTATTAGTCCAAGCGTATGCATATGGGCCAGTTCCACCAATGCCCGAAACTTCAATATATCCAGAATTATCACCATTACACCTATTCATTTTGATGGAATCTAAAGAAACGAATATTGAAATTCCATCAAGTACAATGGCAGTATCACGTTTTATACATCCTAAACTATCAGTAATAGTTACTAGGTATTGCCCAGAAGTAAGTCCATTTAATGATTGGGTTGTTGCATTATTTGACCATAAGTATGTGTATCCTGGTGCAATTACTCTCGGTGTTCCTCCACTCGGAGTAACCGTTGCAGTTCCATCTGCAAATCCACTACATGTGGCATCAGTTGAGGTTGCAATACTTGTTAATAAGGTTGGTTCTGTCACTGAATAACTAAATGAGGTATCGCATCCATTTGCATCTTCAATTACTACTCTATATATTCCTGCGCACAAACCGGAAATAAAGCTTGTCCCTTGACCATTAGCCGGAGCTGGAAACCATGTATAAGTTAAAGGTGGTGCAGCATTAAATACATTTAGAATTTCTATTGTACCATTGCATTCTCCAAAACATCTGTTATTTGTGATTGAATCTACTGCAACAAACCCAGGTTTTTGATTGATTGTATAGCTGGCAAAAGCAGTACAACTACTATCATCTGTTACTGTAACTGAATAATTACCCGCTATTAAATTGTTTATTGTTGAGTTTGTTTGTGCATTTGACCATAAGAAAGTATATGGTGGCACCCCTCCGGAAACTGAAGCAGTGATTGAACCATCAGCTCCAAAATTGCAACTAAGACCACTAATAGTACCTGTAATATTTATTTGAGCAGGTTCTGTTATAATTATAGTGGTGTCTTTAAAGCATCCGTTATTATCCGTAATTGTTACAGTATACGAATTAGCAGCTAAGCTATTTGCGATTCCTGTTGTAGAAGTGGTGTTAGTCCATGCGTAGGTATAAGGACCTGTTCCACCGATACCAGAAACTTCGATATATCCTGTATTATCTCCATTACATTTATTCATTTTGATGGAATCTAAAGAAGCAAATATTGAAATTCCATCAAGTACAATGGCAGTATCACGTTTTATACATCCTAAACTATCAGTAATAGTCACTATATATTGTCCTGAAGATAGACCAGATATTGACTGAGTAGTTGCATTATTTGACCACAAGTAAGTGTATCCTGGTGCAATTACTCTTGGTGTTCCTCCACTTGGAGTAACTGTTGCAGTTCCATCTGCAAATCCACTACATGTGGCATCAGTTGTTGCAGTAAGACTAGTTATTATAGTTGGTTCTGTTATAGTATAAGTTAAATTGGTATCACATCCACTTACGTCACGAATATTTAAATTATAGGTTCCTGCACATAAACCGGTTGCGATATTATTTCCTTGTCCGTTTGCAGGTATTGGGTTCCAAGTATAAGTTAATGGAGCTGTACTATTAAACACATTAATTATTTCGATTGATCCATTACAATCTCCAAAACAACGATTTTGAATTATTGAGTCAACTATAGTAAATCCTGGTTGAGGATTGATGGTAAAGTTTGTTGATTCAGTACAACCATTTAAATCAGTAACAGTCACTGAGTAATTTCCTGAAGCTAGGTTATTGATACTTGTTCCTGTTTGAGAAGTGGACCAATTAAATGTATACCCTGGGGTTCCATTTAATGCAGTTGCAGTTGCATCTCCATCAGCTTTATTTTTACAGCTTTCATCATTTGTAGCTACTGATAAAGTAAGTTTATTAGGTTCTGTTATGATGAATGTGGTGTCTTTGAAACAGCCATTGTTATCAGTAATGGTAACAGTGTATGAATTCGCGATTAAGTTAGTTGCAATTCCTGTGGTAGAGGTTGTATTTGTCCATGCATAAGTGTATGGAAGACTTCCGTTGATCCCTGAAACTTCAATATGGCCATCATTTCCACCATTACAATTGACCATTTTTATTGAATCTACAGAAACGAAAATTGAAACTCCATCCAATACCCTTGCGGTATCTAGTTTTATACATCCATTTCCATCAGTGATGGTTACAAAATAACTTCCAGCTGCAAGACCAGTTATTGTTTGTGTAGTTGCGGTAGTTGACCATAAGAAGGTGTATCCAGGTGCAATTGCACTAGGAGTACCGCCAGAAGGATTAATTGTCGCGGTTCCATCTGCTTTTCCACTACAGGTAGCGTTTGTCACTGTTAATAAAGACGATACTGATGTAGCAGGCTCTCCTACAATTGTTGTAGATGAAGTGGTACAGCCATTTTTATCGGTGACTGTAACGGTGTAACTGCCTGCTAAAAGACCATTTTCAGTTTGATTTGTACCTGCGTTGCTCCATAAATAAGTGTAATTCGGGGTTCCTCCTGTTGCATTAACTGTTGCAGAACCATCCGTACTGTCCTTACAAAGTGCATCAGTTGGAGTTATTGTCGCAGCAAGAATTACTGGTTCTTCAACATCTACTGAGTCTTTTTTAGTACAGCCATTTCCATCTGTTACAGTCACAAAATACCTAGAGGCAACCAATCCATTTATGGTAGATGTTGTTGCAGAATTTGACCATAAGAAAGTATAGCTCGGAGCTGTGGTACTCGGCGTTCCTCCGCTAGGAGTCACAGTAGCCGATCCGTCAGCGAAACTAAAACACGATGCACTGTCTGCTGACATCACAGTTGCTATTGCTGTTGGTTCTGTAATTAAAATTGAAATAGCACCTGTACAAGAACTATTATCTGTAACGGTTACAGTATATGTTCCTGCTATTACACCTTTTAATGTATCTGAAGTTTGATTATTATTCCACAAATATGTGTATGGACCACCTACACCATTTGCTGCAACTACGACTGCACTTCCGTCAGACCCGCCATTGCAACTTACATGATTCGTATCAGAAATTAACAAGTTGATTGGATTTGATGGCAAAATGTCCACACTATCACTACTTGAACAACCATTTACATCTGAAACTATGATGTAATATCTATTCGCAGCAACGTTTAAAATGGTACTGAATGTAGAAAAAGTAGGACCTGTTAATGAGCCAGTTTTCCAAGCGTAAGTATAGCCTGGTGTTCCTCCTGTAACTCCATTAACAGTCGCGATCCCATCTGTTGAGGAATTACAAGTTGCATCAAATTTGGTAATGTTAAATTGGATGCTATCTTTTTGAATAATGGTTATTGAGTCAATGGCAAAGCAGCCAACAGGATCGGTTACCGTAACATAAAATTTCCCGGCTGGCAACGTAGATACATTTGTTGTGGTTTTACCATTCGACCATAAATAAGTGTAGTTAGGATTTGCAGGTAAGGCTGTAACTGATGCTGTGCCTGTTGAGTCACCATAACAATTAATGTTTGTTCCGGTCACTGTTGTTGATATAACCGTATTCTGTCCGATTATTACTTGATCTATAAATGGACATGCATTATCATCTGTTACTGTTACTGTATAAGTTCCTGCAAATAAATTGGTGATGGTAGATGAAGTTGCATTGTTAGACCATAAAAAATTATAAGTACCTGTACTTGTTCCACCTGAGGGAGTGATGCTCGCACTTCCATCAGCGAATCCATTACAAGTCGCATTTGTGCTGCTAATAACTCCATTTAAAGCATTTGTTGGTTCATTTATTGTGCCTGTGGCAGTTGCAGTACATGAGTTTGCATCAGTAATAGTGATGGTGTAATTTCCAGCAATTAAATTCGTCGCATTTTGTGTGGTTTGACTATTGGACCATAAAAAGGTGTAACCAGGAGTTCCTATTCCAGTTATGGTTGTCGTTAATGATCCAGTATTATCACCTTTACAATTAACATCAATCTTAGATGTAACTGAAATTCCTAAAACCGGCGGCGCAACAAGTGTAACTTGATCGGTCGCAGTACAAGAGTTGCCATCTGTAACTGTGACAGTATATGTTCCCGCAGCTAGACCTGTTATTGAAGCAGTGGTTGCTGAGTTGTTCCACAAATAGCCAATTGCTCCAGTTCCTCCTCCATTATCTGCAGCGGTTGCGCTACCATTTGATAAACCATTACATGAAGGATTTGATGAGGTCGCAATGCTTACTGTTAAAGAGGTAGGTTCTGTAATAATTACTTGGTCTTGAGCGGTACAGCCATTTGCATCACTCACTGTCACTGTATAAGTGCCTGCAATAAGTGCTGTGGCTGTTGGCGTATTTTGATTATTAGACCATAAAAATGAATATCCTCCTGCTCCTCCACCAGGAGTAACTGTAGCTGCACCATTATTTCCCCCATTACAAGAAACATTAGTTGCAGGTAAGTTGATACTAGCTGTTACCGTACTTAAATCGTTTAACGTGATTTGAGTTGTCGCGGAACAATTGTTTGCATCGTTGACGGTAACTAAATAGGTTCCTGATGACAGACCACTAATGGTTTGGGTGGTTGCAGTTGTATTCCAGAGATAAGTATATCCTGGTGTTCCTCCACCCGGGGTTACTGTAGCCGATCCATTTGACTGTCCATTGCAAAGGGGTGGATTTGAATTGTTAATAGCTGCATTTACAGGGGAAGGCTCTCCTAATATAAATTGATTAGTTGAGGTACATAACTTAGAGTCAGTAACCGTCACGGTATAAGTTCCGGCAGCTAATCCTGTATTTGCAGCAGTGTTTACAGCATTGCTCCAAGTGAAGGTATACCCTGGTGTTCCATTTGCTCCCGTGGCCAATAATGCTCCTTGGTTTCCTCCATTACAAGTTATATCTGAAGTTTTAGCTATTGAGACACCAACCTGTGTTGGTTGTGCAATCGTAGTTTGTGCTGTAGCTGTACAATTATTGTTGTCAGTAATAGTTACTGTATAAGTTCCTTGGGCCAAACCTGAGTTAATTGCTGTGGTTGCAGCATTGCTCCATAAAAAACTATAATTTAAAGTTCCACCTGTTCCTTCAGCTTCTGCTTCTCCATCAGCTCCTCCAAAACAAGAAACATCCTTTTTAGATGCTTTGATAGAAGCTACTAAAACGGCTGGTTCTGTAATTGTAACTTGGTCAGTTCCTTCACAATTATTGCCATCAAATACCGTCACTGTGTAGTTTCCTACGGCCAAGCCGGTTGCAGTTGCATTTGTTTGATTATTTGACCACAAGAAAGTGTAAGGAGCACCTACTCCACCTCCTGGAACTACTGTTGCAGATCCATCTGACAACCCATTACAGCTCACATTCGTTGCAGGCAAGGTGATTACTGCTGAAACCGAGCTTGGGTTAACAAGCGTCGTTGAAGCTGTTTTTGTACAACCATTATTGTCAGTTACTGTTACGGTATATGTTCCTGCTGATAGATTTATTACTGTTTTCGAATTTTGGCTATTTGACCAAGCATATGTATATCCTGCCACACCACCTATTCCATTACCCGTTAGTATTCCATCTGTATTTCCATTACAAGAAATTGGGTTAACGACATTAATGCTAGCTGACAACAAAGTCGCAGGTTCCGTAATTGCAACTGTTTGTGTTCTAGTACAAGGAGTATTGTCCGAAACTGTTACTGTATAATTTCCTGGAGCCAGACCTGTAATAGTGGCTGTTGTTGCAGCATTAGACCATAGGAAAGTATAGTTTGATGTACCTCCACTTGGATTAGAAGTTGCGGTGCCATCATTGTCTCCTTTACATTTGACTTGTGTTACTGTCACATTTGGTTGAATTAGGGAAGGTCCTCCAACTGCAATATTATCAACAGCTGTACAACCCGTAGAATCGGTAATCGTTACACTATAGTTTCCGACACATAATCCCGAAATGGAAGAAGTAGTAGCGCTATTTGACCAAATGTATTTATAAGTGCCGCCAGAAAATTGGGTTCCACCTGTAGCATTTGTAAATGCAAATCCATCACATGCTCCAAAACAGGTTTCATCTACTGAGAACATGTTGGCTGCTAAATCAATTGGGTTTGTTATGGTAAACCCTTTACTGAATGTAGTATTGTCATTGGCATCAAATACTCTTAAAATATAAGAGCCACCACCTAAATTTCTAGCAGTATCGCCTGTAGCAACAGTTACTCCAAGTAATGTCCAAGTATATGTAAATGGGCCAGGACTTCCTGCAAAAATAGTAATGGAATTAACCCAAGCTTTTCCATCATTTGCTCCATTACAAGTAGGATTTTTTGTACCAATGTCTGCTCCAATTACACGAATCGCAAAAGCATTTGGTGTAGATTTTAAATTGGCAGTTATTTTCGTTGAATAGTCCAAGGAAAGGGAATGATTTTTTAACATCAAGCTATTCTCAAACGACCAATCTTCTATCAATATATTATTTTTCGAAGCATTTGTCGCTAACAAATTTGTTGAAAAAAATACATTAGAGAGAATATAAAGGGGCAGTAGGGTAGATAGAATGGAATAATATCTTTTCATAACTTGTTAAAGTGTTTGCTTGGAATAATAATAAATGCATGACAATATTTTTATAATCAATCGCTTAGGCAGTTATTGATTATAATTTAACTGTTTAACATTATATAACAAATATATAGAAATTAGAGCCTTGATACTAAACTATTTCTAACTTCTTTTAGTAACACTAAAACGTTTAAAAGTAATAGAAGGTTGGCTCACCATTTAAAAATCATTATTCAAATACTGGGCAAATGAATTTTGGCTTAGGGCCATTTTTAAAACAATTGCCGAAACCAACAATAATTTCATGAGTGGGCCCCAATTGTTGACTATTTTGTAAAAATGGATATTCATAGGTATATCCCACTCTAATTTTATCAAAAATTTTGACATTTAAATTTGCTTGTAGTGACCTAAATGTCCTAATGCCTAGTCCAAAGGAAATTAGATTATCGTAGTCTGCCAAGAAGTTGATATCTGCAGATGGACTGAGATAGGGGTTTAATCTAACTAGAGTAGAAGGCATATAAGTCCAGTAGCCATAAACGACTTTATGATAGAATGTGGCAAATACATGTTGACGAAGTCGTGCTTGATCACCAATTTTCCCTAAGTCTTTTGGGTAGGCTTGAAATAAAGATAATCCTAAACCTGACTTTTTGGTATATAAAAATATTCCAGGAGAAATTTCAGGAACCACATAAGTTCTATTGCTTTTGTATGCAGGATCTTGACTGTTTAAAAATGAAGCATCGGATAATCCCATTTGTTGAATTCCTCCAAAAATTCCGACTGACATTTTGTATCGTTTCCACAATCTTAAGTGATAGGCATAGGCTAATTTTAAATAGTTGGTATTAAAGATACCAACAGATTGGTTTTGGAAATAAAGTCCTAGCCCTTGTTTTCTGAAACTATTTCGTTCACTCTTGTTGAGCATGAAATTAATACTGAAAAAATTCACCTCTGGAGCTCCATAAAGATCTGTCCATTGCACTCTTCTTCCTACTTTCATATCAAAGCAATTTTGTAAGCCTGCCAATGCTGGATTTAAAGAAAATGGGTCAAGGATATAGTTGCTAAAAGTTGCAATTTGTTGTGAACTTGCCGATTGATAGATCAAAAAAGAAAAGCATATTAGGAACCAATTTCTCATCGCAATAATGTTATGTATCCTGAGAAAGCACCCTTTTCACAGAGAGTACTAGCGGTTACTAAATAAAAGTAGGTTCCTTCTGGAAGTGGTAGTCCATTGTGAATTCCATCCCATGTTTGTAATGCGTCGTTAGAAGTTGTTTTAAATACTCGCTGCCCATATTGATTGATGAACACAATTTCGGCAGCTACTATGTTATTAGTGATCGTGATACGTAATTCATCATTGATTCCATCATCGTTGGGACTAAATGCATTGCCGATACCAAACTCATTTCTTAACGGACGATTTCCAACTATAATAGTATTAGTGTCAGCGCATCCTATACTATCTCGTGTCAACAAAAGGTAAGCTCCTGGAGTTAAATTGTCATATCTAGTAGAGATACTATAGTTAGTGTCATTTAATGCCCATGAATAGGGTGCCCTGCCGCCACTAGATCCAGATATTCTTATGGAGCCATTTGCTGTATTGCAAATACTGGCAATTGATTGCGCATTTGTTTGAATAGATACAGAATCACACTGTGAAAAACAATGTGACTGGAAAGAAAATACACTAATCAGAAATAATAAACCCTTTATCATTATCCTTTAATTCAGGGTATAATGATAAAACAATTCTAATTCAAAACAAATTTTTTGATTATTTCACTTCACTTCCTGTGAGGTTTTCTAAGTCAGGTGAAACGAAACTCAGTTTTCCATTGGCATCTTCCGCCATTAAAATCATCCCTTCGCTATCAATTCCTTTAATTGCTCTAGGAGCCAAATTAACGAGAATTGAAACTTGTTTGCCAATTACTTCTTCTGGAGAATAAGATTCCGCAATTCCGGATACTACTGTGCGAACATCAATGCCAGTGTCCACTTTTAGTTTCAATAGCTTTTTTGTTTTGGCTACTTTTTCTGCTTCTATAATTTTACCAACACGGATGTCAATCTTTGAAAAATCTTCGAAACTGATGGTGTCTTTAGCTGGAGTTACCTGTTTATTTTCGGCTTCTTTTGTCGCTTTTTTTAGTTTCAGCTTTTCAATTTGCGCATTTACAATGTCGTCTTCTATTTTGTCAAACAACAATGTGGCAGGATTCAATTGGTGACCAGCAATTAATAAATTATCAGCTCCTAATTGATTCCATTTTAAGTGAGTGATATTTAAAATATCTTGAAGCTTTTTGGATGTAAATGGTAAAAATGGTTCGAAGATGATACTCAAATTAGCCGCAATTTGAAGTGCTATATTTAAGATCGTTTTTACTTCATTTTCATCCGTTTTAATCAACTTCCAAGGCTCAGTTTCAGCTAAGAATTTATTCCCTAAACGGGCGATTGCCATTGCTTCATTTTGTGCATCACGAAATTGAAATGCAGATAACTTAGTGTTAACAGATTCTACTAAAGTGTTTAACTGAGTAAAAACATCACTGTATTTATTGGCATCAGTAGCGATTTCAGGAACTTTACCTTCATAATACTTATGTGTTAATACTACCGCTCTATTGATGAAGTTTCCAAAAATAGCAACCAACTCACCGTTATTTCTAGCTTGGAAATCATTCCAAGTAAATTCACTGTCTTTGGTTTCTGGTGCAATGCTGCACAATACATAACGCAACACATCTTCTTTGCCTGGGAAGTCTTCTAAATATTCATGTACCCAAACTGCCCAATCTCTTGAAGTAGATAATTTTCCACCCTCTAAGTTTAAAAATTCATTGGCGGGAACATTGATTGGAAGGTTAAATCCACCATGTTCTTTCAATAGAATCGGAAATATAATACAGTGAAACACGATGTTGTCTTTACCGATAAAATGAACCATTTGAGTAGTGTCATCTTTCCAATACTCTTCCCAGTTTTTGTTATTGTCAGTAGCCCATTGTTTGGTTGCTGAAATATATCCGATTGGAGCATCTAACCAAACATAAAGCACTTTTCCTTCGCCACCAGCAACAGGAACTTTTACTCCCCAATCTAAATCGCGAGTCATTGCTCTTGGTTGCAAACCATTATCGATCCATGATTTGCATTGTCCAATCACTTGGTTTCTCCACGTTTTTGGATCGTGGTGTGGTTGACCATCTAATGTACCTTGTTCAATCCATTCTTTCAACCATGCTTCGTGCTGATTCATTGGCAAAAACCAATGTGTAGTTTCTTTTTTTACTGGCTTCTCTCCACTTAGAGTAGATTTTGGATCAATTAAATCTTCAGGATTCAAAGTCGATCCACAGCTTTCACATTGATCACCATAAGCATTGGTGAAACTGCAATTTGGACAGGTTCCTATAATGTATCGATCAGCTAAAAACTGCTGAGCGGTCTCGTCAAAATATTGAAGATTGGTTTGCTTGGTAAAGCTTCCTTTATTGTCCAACACTTTGAAAAAATCTTGGGCAGTTTCTTTGTGTAACTCAGAGCTCGTTCTGTGATATATATCAAAATTAATTCCCAAATCTTGGAAAGCCTTCTTGTTGATATCATGATATTTGTCTACAATTTCTTGTGGAGATATACCTTCTTTTTTAGCTCGAATAGTAATGGCTGCTCCATGTTCATCAGATCCGCAAATCAATACCGCATCTTCTCCTTTCAGTTTTAAAAATCGAGTGTAAATGTCTGAAGGAAGGTAAGCTCCTGCAATGTGCCCGATGTGTAATGGTCCATTTGCGTAGGGTAATGCTGCTGTAATTAGATGTTTTTTCGGCTTTTCCAATGTGTCTTTTTTATAATAGAGTGCAAAGATAAGTTATCCCTATTGCACTTTAAAACGAGGAAGTAGAAAACTTTGGTTCTATACGTCATTATCTTTGACTTCAAGAAAACCTTCCTATTTTTAACGAAAAATACACTTGTTTACATGACACAACCACCATATCTAACATCAGGAAATACCATTGGAATAGTCTCTACTGCTCGTAAAATTTCTTCAGAGGAACTAAAGCCCGCTATTGAATTGTTAGAAAGTTGGGGGTTGAATGTGAAGTTTTCTAAACACCTGTTTGAGGAAGACCATCAATTTGCGGGAACGGAAGCGCAGCGAACAGAAAGTCTGCAAGCTTTTTTAGACGATGGTACTATTCACGCTATTTTGTGTGCGAGAGGAGGATATGGAACGGTTCAAATTGTCGATCAGTTAGACTTTACGAAGTTCAAATCCAATCCTAAATGGGTGATTGGCTATAGCGATGTCACTACTTTACACTGTCATGTTCATCAAAATGTGGGAGTAGAAACCATTCATGGAATTATGCCCATTAATTTTCCAAAAGATGGTTCCGAAAATGAATCGACAAAAACCTTAAAACAAGCGCTATTTGGACAATTGAAAGGGTATGAGTTTGAGTCGAATGAATTCAATCAATTGGGTGAATGTGAAGGAGAATTAATTGGCGGGAATTTATCTATTCTATACAGTCTGAGTGGGACTAATTCTGCTGTAAATACTGATGGTAAGATTTTGTTTATCGAGGATTTAGATGAATACCTCTACCACATTGATCGCATAATGATGAACCTGAAAAAATCGAGTTTTTTAGCTGGATTGAAAGGAATTATTGTTGGCGGAATGTCAGACATGAATGACAATGCGATACCTTATGGACAAACTGCTCTGGAGATTATAAAAAATCGAGTAGCTGATTTGGATATTCCGGTTACTTACAATTTCCCGGCGGGGCATTGCGATCCGAATAAAGCAATTTACTTCGGCAGGAAATGTCAATTGAAAGTGGATTCGAATGGATCTTCTTTACAATTTTAGAAGGCTCGGTACCCTTTAGGTATTTTAAAAGTCAAATCAGGAAGTGTGCTATTTTCAATTTGAATGACTTCCATTGAAGTGATTTGTGATTTGTTGATGTTAGAATATTCGGCTTTAATGGGCATCACTTCTTGTGAAATCGGAAGCTGTAAAAACTGCCTTTCTAAGAAATTTTTATCGGGTAACAATTCCAGCATTTTATGGTAGAAAATAAAATTTGCCGCAGAAAACCAATAACTGGAAGAGCGAGAAAGATTATAAGCATCTACTTTCCATTTGGTAATGGACAAGTTCATTAAACTATCTATTGCTTCATCCGTCTTGAAAGTGAAATCTATTTTTTCTTGGGTTTCATTTTGGGGTTGCACTACAAGGTAGGTTTTTCGTTCATTACTCAGAATGTTGGCATTTCCAGCTTTTAAATCCAAAATAATCGTGCTTTTATTTTTAGGCGAAAGCTTGTTCCATTCTATGACCTTAACACTGTCATTTTTTACATATACATCGCGATAGAAAGTTTCCTTTCCACGCTCTATTTTCCAAGAAATTTTACCACGAAAGTCCTCTTGTCCGATTGCAATCAAACTGTTGATTAGAATTAAAAGGAAGAAGAATGGTTTCATTTCTGTTAATTTAAAATCAAAAATAGAACTCTTTTGGCAGAACACAACGAAATCGGGGAGCAATAAAGTCTAGTTTAATTTTGGTTATAAGTAGGTTCAAAAACCTACATGTCTTCCAAGTTTAATGTTCGTTTCTTCTTTAATGACTTATAATAAGTCGGAGTCAATCCAGTTATCTTTTTAAACTGATTGGATAAATGGGAAACACTACTATAGTGTAGTTTTTGAGAGATTTGAGTTAGATTCAACTCTTGATACAGTAATAACTCCTTTGCTTTTTCTATTTTATGCATGATGATAAAATGCTGAATGGTAATACCCTTGACTTCAGAAAAAATATTGGATAGATACGTATAATCATAGCCCAATTGATTGCTTATATAATCTGAATAATTTACTTTAGGAAACTCTTCGGAATGATGAATCATTTCAACAATGACGTTTTTTACCTTTTCTATTAAAATATTCTTACTGTCTTCAAGCAATTCGAGACCATATCTCAATAAATTTAATTTTAACTGATTACGTTGTTCAGTACTGATTTCTTCTAAAATTTCTATCATTCCTAAATCCACAAAGACAAAGTGCAATCCGATGCGCTTCAGCTCTTGTTTTACGGTCATTTTACATCTTAAGCTGACCATATACTTGATATACAATTTCATGCTAATCGTTTAGTTTAAGAAATGGATGCTAAAAAAAAGACAATGTTAAAATTGGAGTACAGTAAAAGGAGATACAGGGTTTAACAAGGCGCCATTTGATCTTATTCGGTATTCTGTCTAAATATAGTCTTTTTAAAACTAGAGCAGGTCGAGAAGCATTCTATACGCTAAATTAACAACCTTAAATTAGATTGTGATTGCCTTTAGCTAGACCTTTATATAAGTTGATGTGAATAGAATTCTTGACAACTGTCAATTTTGGAAAATTAATTAAGCTGCACACCAAACAAATATCCAACTAACGCCGTTAGTCCCATCGCTACCGTTCCCCAAAAGGTTATTCGAATGATTGCCTTGAGCACATTGGAGCCGCCAGTTTTTGCTGCCAGACTACCCAACAGGATTAGAAATAAAGTTGCAAAACCATACAACCAATATTCCATGTATTGAAGCGGTAAAAAAATAGTCACAATAAGTGGTAAGATTCCACCAACGGTAAAAGCAGCTCCTGAAGCAAAAGCAGCCTGAATGGGATTGGCTTTGCTCATCTCGTTAATTCCTAATTCATCTCTCACGTGAGCTGCTAATGCATCTAATTCCGTGAGTTCCTTGGCGACTAGTGTTGCTGTTTCTTTTTTTAACCCTCTACTTTCATAAATTTCGGTTAGTCGCAACAATTCTAGTTCAGGGGTCTCACTCAATTCAATTTTCTCCCGTTCAATGTCTGCATGCTCTATATCGGTTTGTGAACTCACTGAAACGTATTCTCCAGCGGCCATAGACAATGCTCCGGCGACTAAGCCAGCCAAAGTGGCCAATACCACCGGTTCTCTAAATTCACTTGCTGCTGCTACTCCTATTGCTAAACTAGCGGTGGAAAGAATCCCATCATTGGCACCCAAAACGGCTGCTCTCAACCAATTGCTTCGGTTGATGTAGTGATTTCCGATGTATTCGTTTAAACTATCGTTCATAATTATTGATTTTAATCGGCATTAAATTAGGCTAAAAATTTCACACCTACCATTCCTACTAAAAACCCTAAACACGCTCCCAGTGCAGGAATCCAATTCTTTTTTAAGCTTGACATGGGGGCAATGTCCTGAAAAATGAGGTAAACAATTCCTCCTGATGAAAACAGCATGAGCGCTCCAACAGCTCCAGGCATATCAGACAAAAAATAATATCCCAAGAATGCAGATCCCACTCCGGAGAAACTGAGTAAAAATAATATTGTCAAACATTTCCCACTGGAGTATTTTGTCTTCAAATCCAAGTAGGAGTTAAACGCTTCAGGCAAATTTTGGATCCCAATAATGATGGCCAGCAAGGTGCCCAATTTTATATTTTTTGTGAACACAGCTCCCATTGCAATCGATTCAGGAATGAAATCCAAGAGCATGCTAAGAAGTTGTGCCATGGTTCCTCCTTTTTTACTGATGTATCGATCCAAGAGGAAGAAAACTGCTGCACCTGCTAGGAAAAAAAAGACCATTGGAAAGATTGAAAAAACTTTCATTCCTTCAGGAATCAAAACCAAAGCTGCAGCTGCCATTAAAATACCACCTCCAAAAGCAGTGGAACTGTGAATGACTTCATCTTTGAGCAGTCCATTTTTGACATAATGGCCAAAGTAATGGGATAAAACTCCGCCAATAAATACCGTGGATCCGGAGAGTAAAGAGTATATGAACATGAGTTGTAGGTCAGTCACTTTATTGGATTTTATTATTTTCAATAATAACTTAGACGAAAGTTATAGCTCATTCTTTTTCTAGGTTAACAGTTATAGTATTCTTTTAGGTTGATTCACTGTCCTGAGTTAACTGTGAATTGATGGATTCTTTTTGTTTAGCATTTGAAATCTCCAACATTATCGCATAGATGGATAAACTAATAATGGAAGAGAAAAAACACCATACCGAAAGAATGTAATGCTCGTAAAAAATGGTGGTGATGATGTATGAAATCAGAATGGTGGTTCCAAGTATCCACATCCGTTTGATGTGGGAAAAGAAAGAAGGAGCAATGGTGGCCAAACCATAAAACACGATACCAAAGTTTTTAAAATAGGTCGGATAATCTTGTATGTAAAGAATGTGTTTCCCTTCAATTTTGGCTTCTAGGTGAAACATGATTAGGCAATATGCTAAATATACCCCAACTAAAACCCCTGCTCCAACAAATCCCTTTTGTATTGTTTTTCTAGTTCTATTTTTCTCCAATAACAAGATGGCAATTGGCGTCCAAATGGGCCAAATTATTTGAGCAAATAGGAGGTAAATATAAGTGGCTACTCTCTGAGTATTCTCAAAGTTTGAAAGGGGCAATGTAACCCATAGAATACCTTCGGCAAATTGCTGGATTCCAAAAATTAAAGGAATGCTAGCAAATAGTATCTGAGAAGGGTGTTGCGCCTTTTTAATAGACGCAACACCAATTACTGTGAGTACAACTCCTGCACTAAAACTTGCACTTGCCGAAAAACACATATTTTTTAGAGTTAATGGTTAAAGTGCTTTTTTACAAAAGCATCTTTCTCGTTATCCGTCATTTTATCAGCTGATGCCACATCAATTTTAATCTTCTTAAAATGCTGATCTTTATTTAAGAAATTGCGCAGTTCTGTTTTTGCATCCGTCGGTCCAAATAAAAGGACAGCATCGTATTTCAATACCTCTTCTGATATTTCTTTATAAAATGCCTCATTCATTTGCTGCCGTTTATTGTGCATCAAACTTTCACTTTTTTCGAATGCTTCTTCTTTGACCTCCTCCGTAAATTTTGAAGTAATTTCATGTTTATTGGTATTTAAACTGGTGTCTATTAAATTAGCCACCGAGTGATCCATCCAAATGCCTATCTGTTTTTGAGTTTTCATTTTCTGTTTGGGTTAGTGATTTTTTAAACGACCATAAATTGTTTCTAAAGTCGCATTGAGTTTGTCGATGGCTCCCGAAACCGCTAATTCAACGGTTTCGGTCTGACAAGAAACTGCCAATGGTTGTCTGCCTTCTATCCTAGTTTCTAGTAGGCAGCGGATGTCATTCTGTCCCTCCTTTTTGCCATTCTCATCTGACAAATGCACTTCTATTCTAGATATATAAGATTCAAATTTTGTAAGTCCTTCTGTTATCATGGAACTAAAATAAACCTGATCTGCTTCTTTCCCATCAATGGTTTTATCCGTATTAAATTGAATTTTCATTGTTGTATTTTTATTGGTTTAACTGTTTGAATTCCTCTTAATCTTTTCATGCATATGAGTTTTAGAATATTCATTTAAAAGATCTACCAAAGAATTAAAGTAGTCTTCAAGGCTTTGAATATTGATTCTATCTTTTTCTGTATGATCCTGTGGCATTTCAGAAATATATTTTGAAAGCTCTGGGAATTCCTTACTAATCAACGAAGTAATATTGACAATCTTCTGTTCCAATTCCAATTTTGTTTTCATATGCGCTATATTTTTTTAAGATTTTTTATGCGGGTTTTTTCCGTTGAACAGGTATTCTTTTACTTAAAAACTTATTGCAGCTTCTACATTTATTCCATTAAATTCTGCACCCGCAAATCGACCTGTCCATGCATCACCAGTGTATTGCTGATTCACATATTCTATTTTAGTCACAATATTTTTAGAGATGAACCAACCACCGCCTACATTCAAACGGTTGATTTTTAAATCTTCAGTTGCGCCCTCTGTGGCTTTTCCTTGTACGGTATTGTATCTTCCGGCAACGTAGAATTTTTCTTCTTGTCCAAAACGGTAAACTAATTCAGCAGCCATTTGTGTAAAAGCGCCTTCTTTATAAGCTACTGGAGTGCTCACTTCATTGCTTCCTGAAGCTAATTCATAAATCCCGAAAAACTCAAGTCCTTTATATTTGATGAAAGGATTGATCTGAATGGCTGTTAGTTTTACAAAACGCGCATTGTATCTGCCTTCAAATGCACCACCTTGGGTGTTACCAGAAGAGTCGGCTACAGTATGCAATACTTCATAATACCTACTTCCAGTTCTATCGCCGCCATATAACCAGGCTCCAGTCGATTTCCCTTGGTTGGTATAAATGGAAGCTGTTAATCTTACTCTCAGGTCTTCATTCAATTGTTTGTCAAAACCCAATTTCCCATAAATAGAAACTTTGTTGTCTGTTTGGTCATTGACTACTACATTTTGATTCAACTTCCCATTGGTCAAACCAGCTACAGCAAGGAATCCGCTATGCTGAACCGTTACTTCACCAAAAGCTTCTGTAGAAAAAGCATCCATGATGTAATTTCCTATAAAAGGATTGAATATCGCTCTCGCATTATCTGTTCTTCTAAAGTGAGCATCCCCATAGTTAAACTCATCCAAACCTACTCTAATGGTGGTATATTCCATGATACCTTCAAGGAATCCATCTTTAATAAAGTTTAATTTGTCTATCTGAATGTGGCCACCTTTTACCCACGATTCTTCGTGATGCTGGGAAGATAAATAAGTTCCTAAATGCATGCGAACACCATCTAGTAATTGAACATCTAGATTTAGGTTGGCAGTTGGTAAATTCAAGTTTGATCCTAATTCTACTAGATTATTGGCATCATTGCTTTGGTTGATGCTTTGAAATTGCATGGCGAAATCTCCACCAACGCGTACTTTCACTCCGTCAAATTTGGAGGAATCGATCTTCGAACTTTCATACACGTTGAGTCCGTTTTTGTCATTGGCTCTGTAGTATTGTAGATTCGGTTGTTGGGCTTTAAGACCAATCGAAATAATAAATACGGATAAAAATAAAATTCTTTTCATGATTATTTAGTTAGTTGTTTGATCGAGCATTATGCTCATTATTATTTTTGATAGTTGACTTCAAAATTTAGCGTCAATGCATCGCCAGTTTTCATAGCCCCAAACATAAATGAGGGGGGCTCTACATTATAATCAGTCATATTGAGCTGGTAAGACCCTTTAGAGGTAACAGAGCCGTCAGCATTGATAATGCAATGCACTTGCATTATTATCTCTTTCGTCACTCCTGCTATGGTCAGATTCCCTTTAGAGTGAATTAGTTTCCCTCCCACTTCAGGAGTTACAGTAGCAGAAGTTAACTCGTATCGTAAGTCTTTAAACTCATCTGACTTTAGAGCTTCGTAGGCATTGTCATCAAGTGCACTGTTGTCGCTTTTTAAATCTTTAACATTCAAGGAAAACCAAAGCGATTTTATACCAATAAGGTCATTGCTTTGTGCCGGATTAACTTCAAATTTAGCTTCTCCTTTTGTGGATTTGGCATCCATTTCCCAATCGTGAAAAGTAGAAGTTCCCAATAATTTTACAGTACTATTTGTTGTATTGTCGATGCTATATAGTGATTGAGCGGTTGTGCTAATTGTAAACATGACACTGATTAGGAGCACAGTCAATCGGTTCAATAGTTTTTTCATTTATTAATTTTTTTAGTGAGTTATAATGTGATCAATGCATTTTCTATCCTGACAATGGAAAATGCATTGAGATAAAACAGAACTATTGAAGTAGGTCTTTTTTCTCCAAGTATTCTTCTTTATTGATTTCACCCGAAGCAAAACGTTTTTTTACTACATCCAGTGGAGTTTCTTTCTTCGAACGTTGTCCGGGAATATTATACGGCAGTGCAAAAATCCAAAAAAGCAATACGATCCAAACGAACCACCAGACCAAGTGCATTCCCCAATAATGATAATTTTCATACATCTCCATGATTACTTATTATTAAGTGACTATTTCCTTTAAAAGGTTCTTTTCAAAGTTCTTTTTAAAAGCTAATGAAAGTGTTATAGATTTAGGTATATATCTTACACATTTCCCACATTAAAGTACTGTCTTTAGTTATTCTGGATCAAAAGAGGTTCTACTAGAACAGTTACTTCCATAGTTATTTTTGATTTTACAGAATGGGTAATCAAACAGGCATCTTCCGCTTTTTTCAGAATGCGAGTTGCTTTGTCTTTGTATTTCTCATTGTGGATGACAACTGTCGGTTTTAGCAGAATTTCGCTAATCATTAATGCACCGTCGACGTTCTCTAGCTTTCCTTTTGCTGTGCAACTAAAACTTGCAAACTCCAATGTAGAATTCTCAGCAATTGCCAGAAAAGTAGTCATCAAGCAACCACTAATCGCCGCTACAAATAAATGCTCTGGCGACCAAATCCCTTTGATTCCTTTAGCAAATTCTGGAGGAGTAGCCACTTCAATACATACGCCATTGTTCTTATTCAATTCCGGTGAACACATCATGCCTTTACGCGTGTTTTCCCAATTGATATCTACGTTATAGTAGTGTGGTTCCATTGTTTTTTTATTAAGTTGATTTATAAAATTGAAGCTTGTTGTTTAATTGAGTCACTTCTTCTTGAAGAATTTCTATGGTTTGAAGTAGGTGACTGATGGTTTCTATTCCCGCCAAATTGATGTCCAATGAATGGTAAAAATGAATGTACTTTTCAAGCAGCACAAGTTGTTGATTGTCGACGTAGATTGTCTCCCTAATAGTGACCACTTCTATTAATCCCTTTTCTTTCAGGGAGGCAATAAAATCAGCGTCAATGTTATAGTGGACACATATTTGGTTCAATTCAATTAGATTCTTTCGTTGCATAGTCACTTTTTAGTTTTGCGCTAACTCAGTAAATAATTCCCTTTGTCGTTCTGTTAAATTTGTAGGCATTTTGATGGTGTAGGTCACGTATAAATCACCAAAGACATCATTCTTTTTATACACTGGAAATCCTTTTCCTTTCAGTTTCACTTTCTCTCCGTTTTGGGTTTCTGGCTTCACCTTGAGTTTAACTTTCCCATCTAAGGTATTTATGATCATTTCTCCGCCAAGAATAGCCGTATATAGATCCAATTCTTTCGTGAGGTACAAATCATTTTCTAGGCGCTTGAAGTCTGGATGAGTAGCTATTGAAAAAGCAATGTACAAGTCCCCATTAGGTCCTCCGTTTACTCCCGGACCACCATGATTTTTAATTTTGATGGTTTGTCCATTTTCAATACCTGCAGGTACCGTTATTCTTATGTTTTTACCGTTGACAGTAATCGTTTGTTGATGCGTCTTTTATGCATCGAGAAGGGACAATTGCAAGTTGGCCTGAAAATCTTCTCCTCTGAATTTTACACTTCGCCCTCCCGATGGATTTCCACCAAACATTGATTCGAAGAAGTCTGAATAATCGCCTCCACTTTGATGGGCACTAGACGTTCTCTGGCTTGACGTGTTTTGTTTCTTTGCTTTTTCAAACTCATCGGCGTGAGCCCAATCCTTTCCATACTGGTCGTATTTTTTACGATTTTCTGTATCACTTAGTACACTGTTGGCTTCATTGATGCGCTGAAAATTTAAGTTTGCAGCCGCATTGTTTGGATTTAAGTCAGGATGATATTTTCGAGCCAATTTTCGATAAGCCTTCTTGATATCCTCCTGACTCGCATTTTTATCAATCTCCAGAATTTTATAGTAGTCAATGAAATCCATAAGGTATTTTAAACAACGTTTTTAAAGCGATATTTTCGGATAATTCTGTACTCCTTAATTCGTCAATATAATCTTCAATGCCTTTTCTTTAGAGGCATTTCCAAATACTTCATACGCTTTGATGACTTCATCCAATTTAAATCGGTGTGTGATTAATTCTTCTGGTTTGATTTTTCCAGACTCCACAGTTTTTAGCAACATTGCTGTGGTGTTCGTATTCACCAATCCCATTGTAATGGTGATATTTTGAATCCACAGATCTTGAATTTGCAAATCCACAGCATGACCGTGTACCCCAATATTTGCTAAATGACCACCTGGCCGAACTATTCGTTGACAAATATCAAATGTCGCAGGAGCTCCAACTGCTTCTATGGCTACATCCACCCCATCTTTTGTGGCATTCAATATTTTCTTAACTGCATCTTCTTCACCCGAATTAATCGTGTGCGTTGCACCTAATTTTTTGGCCAATTTTAATCGATTTTCATCTAAATCAATCATGTAAATTTTGGCTGGAGAATAAAATTGAGCGGTCAATAATGCAGACATCCCAATTGGACCTGCACCAACGATGGCGATGGTATCTCCTGGTTTAACCCTTCCGCTAATTACCCCAATTTCATGGCCAGTAGGAAGAATATCACTCAACATCACTAATGCCTCTTCATCAACCCCTTTTGGAACCGCATATAAACTATTGTTCGCATGAGGAATTCTCACATATTCTGCTTGTGTGCCATTGATCAAGTTTCCAAGAATCCAACCACCATCTTCACAATGTCCATACATTTGTTTTTTACAATACTCGCATGAGCCATCAGATGTAATACAAGATATAATCACTTGGTCGCCTTTCTTAAAATTAGTCACCGATGATCCGACTTCTTCAATTACACCAATCCCTTCATGACCTAAAGTAGTGCCTGGTTTTACAGAAGGCGTTTTACCATGCAAAATCCCTAAATCAGTTCCGCAAATGGTGGTCTTTACTATTTTTACGATTGCGTCTGTTGGCTTTTCTATTTTAGGCATCGGAACTTCTTTCCACTCAATTTTACCTGGGCCATTATAAACCAAGCCTTTCATGGTGGTAAGTACTCCATTTGAGGAGCCAATTGATGAGTTCGTTTTGGTCGAATCTACTGTAGTTGACATTTTACTTTATGATTAAATGAAACTGAATATTAATTCCGTAAAGATGGGTCTGTTAATTTTTAGAATTATTATACAATTAATTGTTATCCTTACACATATCACACATTTATCGCTCAAATTAGAATAAAAAAGCACCTCTATTGCATTGAAATGAATCAATGAATTAGAAGTGCTTCAATAATCAGTATAATTTTAAATATAGCTATAGTACGTATCCTACAGTAAACTGTAGCCATTGATTTTTGTAGCGTGGTGTTGAGGATGATCCGTCTCCATTGTTGGTTTGAAAATCCCATCCGGCTCTACCTGATAGCACGATGTGTTTTAACATAATGTCTACACCTGTCACAAAACCCAACGTATTCTTTCTCAGATTTTCATTATTAAATTCCTTTTCTTGCTCGGTGTTGTTGGCTCCAAAAGTGTAACTGTCTTTTTGGTTGAATAAATACGAAAACTGAGGACCTGCAACAATAGTTATAAACTCGCTAGGTTTGAATTGAAGTTGCAAAGGAATATCTAAATGGGTTGTTGTTCTTGAAGAAGAATAAGAAGTTCCCAATAGGGTTCCTTTTCCTTCATATCCTTTTTGAGAAATTAAAACTTCAGGTTGAATTCCTAAGTATTTTCCAATGGGGATGCTGATGAAAGCTCCACCTGCAAACCCTACTCTCGGATCTGCTTTGAAGTCCTGTCCTTCTTCGTCCCAAACGTTTGAATAGTTGATTCCAGCTTTGAAGCCGATGGTCAAATCTTCTCTCAAATCATTGTAATCTTTTTGCGCCATCAAAGGGTTTGCAAAGAATAGGAGCGTTAAACTCGAAGCAATTAGAATGCATTTCATTTCTTTCAAATTAGTGGTGCAAATGATTTTCTGCAACAGGTCAAAGTTTAGCTCTTTGCTCGTAAATTGAGTTATACAATAAATGAAAAGAGTTATATAATTCACAGCTTTAATTAGCTCAATAAGACACAGGTTAACTCGATGAAATTTCCTATTTTGTGAAACCTTTAATCTAAAATGGAACTCTTTTGGCAGAACACAATGAAATCGGGGAACGCGGAGAACAAATTGCTCAACAATTAATGGCCGATAAAGGATATTCCATTGAAGCGATTAATTGGACGTTCCAAAAAGCAGAGCTGGACATTGTTTGCAAAACCAAAACCCAAATCATTTTTGTAGAAGTGAAGACACGAACATCCCGGTATTTTGAGAATCCAAAAGATGCGGTGACTAAAAAGAAACAGAAGAACATTATTAGAGCAGCACACGCATACATTGAGCAAGCGAATTGCGATTTGGAGGCGCGGTTTGATATAGTTAGTGTATTGTTAGAAGGGAAGAAAACAGAAGTTGAACATATTGAAGATGCGTTTTATCCGTTGTTGTGATGGATATAAAAGTGAGAAAGAGATTCAAATTTTAACAGAAAAAATCCCCTATAAAAAATACAACTGAATCAAAAAGCCAACTAAAAAGCCGGTGTAAATTTCTACTGGTCGATGTGCCTTTAGTTGTAACCTAGCCATCGCAACAAACCCACTAATCAGAACAAATACCGAGATTGTTGAAATTAATTCGACTTGAGTTTTTAACGAAAGAACTAGTATCATCCCGATTAATCCACCCAATCCTATCATGTGAGCGCTAATTTTAAATTGAATGAATGAAGTTAAAAACAAGATAAAAATAGAAATGGCTGCCCCCAATGTAAAGTGCAGAATGACGGATGAAATATTCAATTTTACAAACAGCCAAACAGATGTAAGGTACATTACTGTAGTGAAGAAATAGGGCCACCTTCTTTCTTTACACGTTTCCATTTCTAGGCTATTGATGGTGCCTCTTCTTTTAAGTAATAAGCTGAATATTAAAGGAAAAATAAAAGTGTTTAGAAATAGAAATCCGATAACAATGGCCTTTAAAAGAAACGGATATCGATAGTTGAAAAATGTGGGACTACTGAAAATGACCCCCATACCCAACACGGGCATAAATAGCGGATGAAATAATTTTGATAGAAAATTAGCGAGTCCAGTAGACATCAATTAGAGTTCTTTTCTTAGTCTAGCAACTGGAATGCCTAATTGTTCGCGATACTTGGCAACAGTTCTTCTAGCTATGTTGTATCCTTTGTCTCTTAATAGTTGTGATAATTTTTCGTCAGTAATTGGTTTTTTCTTACTTTCTGCTTCGACAAAGTCTTGCAATATTTTCTTTACTTCTCTCGTGCTTACTTCTTCTCCGCTGTCTGTTGATAGTGATTCTGAGAAGAACGATTTCAATAAAAACGTACCGTATGGAGTATTCACATATTTACTGTTCACGACTCTTGATACTGTTGAAATATCTAAATGAACAATGTCAGCAATGTCCTTCAAAATCATTGGACGAAGATTGGTTTCATCTCCATCTAAAAAGTAGGCTTTTTGGTAAGCTGCTATCGCTTCCATAGTGTTGATCAATGTTCCTTGACGCTGTTTTATCGCATCAATAAACCATTTGGCACTGTCTAACTTTTGCTTCACAAACATCAATGCTTCCTTCTGTGATTTATCCGTTTTTTTGGATTCAGAATAGGTTTGCATCATGTTTTTGTATTCACGGCTCACCTTTAATTCTGGGGCATTTCTTCCGTTAAGCGAAATTTCAATGTTACCATCTTTAATGGTCATGTTAAAATCAGGAACAACTACTTGCACGCTTTTGGCAGATTCGTTCATAGAGTTGCCCGGCTTGGGGTTTAATCGTAAAATTTCGTCGATGGCTGATTTTAAATCTTCATCCGAAATTTCTACGTTTTTCTTGATTTTCTCGTAATGCTTTTTGGTAAATTCATCAAAGTACTCCTCTAAAATATGAGTCGCAAATACGATGGAAAGCTTGTTTCTATCCTTTCGATGTATTTGAATCAACAAACATTCTTGTAGATCACGAGCGCCAACCCCAGCTGGGTCCATTTGCTGAATAATGCGGAGAACCTTCATCAGCTCATCTTCTGTAGTCATGATGTTTTGAGTGAAAGCTAAATCATCTTCAATCGCTGATAACTCTCTTCTCAAATAGCCGGAATCGTCAAGGCTGCCAATTAAGTGCTGTCCGATTTGGAATTCTGCTTCGTTCAAATTTTGCAACGACAATTGATTTTCCAACCGTTCGTGAAAGGTTTTTCCTCCACTCAATGGAATTTGTCGGTCCTCATCATCTTTACTGTGGTTGGAGATATTGTATTTATAATCTGGCGTGCCATCGTCGTCCATATAGTCCGAGAAATCAAAATCTTCCTGTGCCTCAGTAGCATCTTCTCTCTCCTCGTAATCCTCCTCTTTTTCTTCGAATTCTTCGTCGTTATCCTTCCCTTCATCCAGTGCAGGATTAATCTCTAGCTCTTCTTTAATTCTTTGCTCCAAAGAAACAGTAGGCAATTGAAGTAACTTCATCAGCTGAATTTGCTGAGGAGAAAGCTTCTGAAGCATATTTTGTTGTAACGACTGCTTTAACATAATTCAAAGATTGAGTAGGTGGAATTAAATGTAACTATTTTTTTAAATCAATGTGATTTATAAAACAGTTTTTAGGTTTTATAAATCTTACAGAAGTATATGCCGATGGTTAAAATAAATAGTTGAATAAGACTTTAGTCTAAATTGGACTATATTATTTTTCCTTTCGGTATTAAAATTCTGCACTCTTAGGTGTTCTCGGAAATGGAATCACATCACGAATATTGCCCATTCCAGTTACAAACTGAACCAATCGTTCGAAACCTAATCCAAATCCACTGTGTGGTGCGGTACCGAATTTACGCAACTCTAAATACCACCACAATTCATCTTTTTCAATGTGCATCTCTTCCATACGTTTTAACAATAAATCCAATCGTTCTTCACGCTGAGATCCTCCTACCATTTCTCCAATCCCCGGGAATAGGATATCCATTGCTCGTACAGTTTTTCCATCCTCGTTTTGACGCATGTAAAACGCCTTGATTTCTTTAGGATAGTCTGTTAAAACCACAGGCTTTTTGAAGTGCTTTTCGACCAAGTATCTTTCGTGCTCCGATTGTAAATCAGTTCCGAACCCTTCAATCGGGTATTGAAATTTTTTCTTTTTGTTGGGGTTTGAGTTACGCAGTATTTCAATCGCTTCGGTATAAGTCAATCGCTCAAAATCATTTTCAACCACAAACTTTAATTTTTCAATCAAGTCCATAGGTTGGCGTTCGTCTGCTTTTTTATTTTTCTCTTCTTCTATTATTCGATTTTCAAGGTACACTAAATCATCGTGACAATTTTCTAAGGTGTAGGCAATCAAATATTTCATAAAATCTTCCGCCAAGTCAATGTTGTCTTCCAATTCATTGAATGCCACTTCAGGTTCAATCATCCAGAATTCAGCTAAGTGCCTCGTGGTGTTTGAATTTTCCGCTCTAAAAGTTGGCCCAAAAGTGTATACTTTTCCTAAAGCCATTGCAGCAGCTTCCGCTTCCAACTGACCTGAAACGGTTAGGTTAGTCAGTTTGCCGAAAAAGTCTTTTTTGTAATCGATTTCACCTTCCTCTGTTAATGGTGGGTTCTTTTTATCTAATGTAGAAACATTGAATGTCTCACCAGCACCTTCTGCATCCGAACCAGTAATAATAGGAGTGTGGATGTTGTAAAATCCACGGCTATTAAAGAAGTTATGTACTGCAAAAATTAAGGTATGTCTAATTCTACTTACTGCACTAAATGTACTTGTACGGAATCTTAGGTGTGCATTTTCTCTCAAAAATTCTAATGAGTGCTTCTTTGGTTGCAATGGATATTCATTGGCATCGGCTTCTCCTAATACTTCAACAGAGGTTGCTTCAATTTCGTATTTCTGTCCGCTACCTTGAGATTCTACTAGTTTTCCAATGACTTTAATGCATGAGCCTGTTGTAACTTTTTCAACTGTCGCTTCACCCATTTTCTCTAAGTCTACAACAATTTGAAGGTTATGTTGAGTGGAGCCATCATTGATTGCAATAAATGCTACATTTTTACTTCCGCGTTTAGTTCTTACCCATGCACTAATGTTTACTTCGATGTCTTTCTCTGTGCTGTTTAATAATGCATTTACTGTTTGACGTCCCATTCAATTATCTGATTAAAAATTATTGATTTTCAAATTGCTTCAATTCTTACGAATAGAACCGCAAAGGAACGGTTTTTTGATGAAATTTTGAATTCAATTTCATGCGATTGTAAGTTTTACAAATGCTTAAAAAATGTGAAATTATTTTAAATGTTGAGACATTGGAAACATTTTTCACAAAAAACGTTTCCAATGTATTTTTTGTTTCTTACGTTTGCAGCGTGAAAAATTCAACTACTGATAATAAATTATTCGATTCAATTCGCGACTTGTTCGTAAAGTATGGCATTAAGAGCCTTACAATGGATGACATTGCTCGCCAGTTGGGAATTTCAAAAAAGACACTTTACATCTCTTTTGCGAATAAGAGGGATTTGGTAAAGAAAGTTATGGAATACCAAATCAGCACTGTGCAGTGTGAAGTGGAGAATGAATGCATCGAAGGGGAGAATGCGATAGATGAATTAATGGGGATTGGCCGAAAAGTGAACGAAGGACTTTCAGATGCACATCCATCCATCATGTTTGACATCCAAAAATATTATCCTCAAGCTTGGCGGATATTAATGAATCATAAAGAAGAGTTTGTGTTCAATAAAATGTTGACCAACTTAAAAAGAGGGATGAGTGAAGGATTGTATAGAGACAATTTGAATCCTGAAGTTTTAACCAAGGCTTTTTTGGTAATGACTGAAGCAATGATGTCTAATCAATTGGCAATCCCGGGAAAATTCAATTTTCAAGAGCTTCACTTGGAGTTGATGCGCTATCATATTCGAGGAATAGCAAATGGAAAAGGAAGAGAGTACTTAAAGCAAAAATTTAAAGAGGACAATTAACATATAGAACCATGAAGAAGCTGAATAAGCTCATTACTTTGTCTCTGTTTTCTTTCTTGTTTGCAACAGCAAATGCGCAAGAAAGCACACAGACATACAAATTTACGCTCAAGCAGGCGCAAGACTACGCAGTCTTAAACAGCTACCAAACACTTTCTGCCATATTGGATGTAGAGAAAGCAGAAAAGAAAGTTTGGGAAACCACAGCAATAGGGTTGCCACAAATTTCTGGAACAGCAGGTTATAATTATAACATTAAACTTCCAGTACAATTGGTTCCAGCAGAAGCTTTTGGTGGACCTCCCGGTACTTTTCAAGAATTGACATTTGGAACCAAGCAGAGCATGAATGCTGCTGTTAATGTAAACCAGTTGCTTTTTGATGGAAGTTACATTGTCGGTTTGCAAGCTGCTAAGGTGTACAAAGAAATTTCGGTAAACGATAAAGCTAAGTCAGAGATAGAAATCAAAGACCAAGTGACACAAGCTTACGGAGGAGTTTTAGTAGCTGAGCGAAACAAAACAATCTTGGAAGAAAACCTAGCCAATATTGATAAAATCGTTTCAGATAATAAGGCGCTTTATGAGAATGGTTTTGTTGCGGAACAAGATTATGACCAATTGCAGTTGTTACGTGCCCAAACTAAAAGTGCTTTTGATAATGCCAATCGCCAAGTTCAAATATCAAAAAACTTGTTGAAGTTTTCTATGGGTATTGAAATCGCAAATACCATCGAATTGACAGAGCCATTGGATCAAATCGTAAATTCAGTGGATGCTGAAGGATTAGCTTCTTCTGATTTTAATATAGAGTCACACATCGACTACAGAATAATCGAAAATCAAGAACGTGCTTCTTTGTTATTGGTGAAGCAAGAAAAGTCGACTTTTTTACCGAGACTTTCCGCCAACTATAGTTTTCAAGAAAATTCATACAGCGACGACTTTAATTTCTTTTCTGATGCACCTTGGTTTAATTCACAATATGTAGGTGTTAGTTTATCCGTACCAATTTTTAGCAGCGGAATGCGATTGTCCAAAGTAAAACAAGCTCAATTAGATTTTGAGAAGGTAGTGATTGCAAAAAAGCAAGTGTCTGAAAATTTGAAGATGGGTTTAATGACTAGTCGTTCGGATTATACATTTGCTTTGGATCAATACAATTCTCAAAAAGAGAACATGGAGCTGGCCAATCGAATTTTTACAAAAGAACAGATCAAATATCAAGAAGGAATTTCATCTAGTTTGGAATTAACTCAAGCAAACAATCAATTGTTGTCTACTCAAGGCGACTACCTCAATTCAATTTTACAACTCATATCAGCAAAATCTAAATTAGATAAGGCGTTAAATAACTATTAAAAATGAAGACAAAACAATTAATCGGTGCATTCATAATAAGTGCAACTTTAGCGTCATGCGGCGGAGCTCAGCAAGGAAAATCTGTTGATGAGATTATAGAGAACAATGATTTAGCAGAATTGAAGGAGAAACAAAACGAATTGGTTACTCAAGAGCACGAATTAGCAGACCAAATAGAGAAATTAGGAACTGCTATAGCCTTACTTGATAGCAATAAAGTAAGGCCTTTAGTTTCAGTTTATACTCTAACACCTGAAGAGTTTAAGCATTATGTTGAAGTTCAAGGAAACATTGATACCAAACAAAATGTGGTTCTATATCCTGAATATGCAGGAGTTCTAACTAAAATTTTAGTTAAAGAAGGACAGCAAGTAAGCAGTGGTCAGTTATTGGCGACTATCGAAGATGGTGGATTAGCTCAACAAGTGAATCAAATGGAAATTCAATCGGAGTTATCTCGAACTACTTTTGAACGTCAGAAGCGTTTATGGGATCAGAAAATTGGATCTGAAATGCAGTTTCTTCAAGCAAAGGCAAATTATGAAGCGCAACAGAAATCAGTTGCTCAATTAAAATCACAATTGGCTAAAACTCAAATAAAGGCTCCTTTTTCAGGAATAGTGGATGAGATTATGATTGAAGAAGGAAACGTTGTTGGACCTGGCCAAATGGGTGTAATGAGAGTAATTAATATGAGTCAGATGTACGTAGAGTCTGATGTCCCAGAAACATATATTTCAGCGATTGCAAAAGGCAGATCTGTGAAAGTAGAAATTCCGGTTTTAAATCAAACAATTGACGGCATCATTAGCCAAGCGAGTAATTACATAAAACCAGACAATAGATCTTTTAGAGTAGAAGCAGTGCTTCAAAATAAAGAGGGAATGATAAAGCCAAACATGACTGCTCGTTTGAAAATTAACGATTATACTGTTGAAAATGCACTATTGATTCCTCAGAGTATTATATCTGAAGATTCTGAAGGTAAGCAATATGTGTATAAAGTGAATTCAAAAAATACAGAACCTTTTGTAGAGCGTGTTTTTATCAAAACAGGAAAGAAAGGTGGAGACTTTATTGAAGTTTTGGAAGGTTTATCACCAAATGATCAAGTGATAAAAGAAGGTGCTAGAACGGTAAAAGACAAACAAGCAATAGAAATCATCAAACAATAGAAGATGTCAGAAGAAACAAAAAACAACGATTTGCCGGAAAATATCCAACCTTCTGAAGTAAACACAGAAGAAAAAGAGTTTGGATTGTCTTCTTGGGCAATAGATAACCCGACGGTTATTTATGTGATGATTGCCATTTTCTTATTCCTAGGGCTTTCGTCTTATTTTGGATTACCAAGGGAGAGTTTTCCTGAAATTAAGGAGACTAAAATATACATTAGCGCACCTTATCCAGGTAATACAGCCGAAGATATTGAGCGACTGCTGGTTGATGCTTTAGAGGATGAATTAGATGATGTAAGTAACGTCGTAGAGATTTTATCAACTTCACAAGAAGATTATGGAATTATTACTGTAGAATTCGATGAAGATATTTCTGTAGAAGATGCCAAGGTCAAGGTAAAAGATAAAGTAGATGCAGCTAAGGCGAGCGAGGACTGGCCGACTTTTAACGGAGCTAAGGTAGAGCCAAATGTATTTGATTTGAACCTTTCTGAAGAGGTGCCTATTGTAAATTATAATATAACAGGAAATTACCCTATCCAGAAATTAAAGGAATACGCAGAGTACTTAGAAGATGCAATTGAAAAGATTCCTGAAATTAAGCAGGTAGATATACGTGGTGCTCAAGAAAAAGAAGTTGAAGTGGCTGTGGATGTCTATAAGATGATGGCAGCAAAAGTGAGCTTTCAGGACATTCAGAATGCAATTAGTAACGGAAACGTAACGATGTCTGCGGGAAACTTGATTAATAGCGGACAGCGCAGAACCATTCGTATTTTAGGAGAAATTGACCAACCTACTGATTTGGAAAACTTTGTTGTAAAGTCTGAAAAAGGGAACTCGATTTATTTAAAGGACATTGCAACCGTTAAGTTTCAAGCAGAAGAGAGAACTACTTTTGCCCGTGAATGGGGAGATCAAGTAGTTATGCTTGATGTAAAGAAGAGAGCTGGTAAAAATATGATTTCTGCTATTGAGCAAGCCGATAAAATTATTCAAGAAGCACGAGAAAGTTACATTCCTTCAGATGTAAAAATTACTTCTGCCAACGATGAGTCGGCAAAGACAATCAACCAAGTAAACGATTTAGTAAACAACATCATTTTCGGAATTATCTTGGTGATTTTGGTATTGATGTTCTTTCTAGGATTCAGAAATGCACTTTTCGTAGGATTCGCAATTCCGATGTCAATGTTCATGTCCTTTATGGTGATTGAATTATTGGGTTACACCATGAACACAATGGTACTTTTTGCTTTGGTAATGGGCTTAGGAATGTTGGTGGATAACGGAATTGTGGTTGTTGAAAATGTTTATCGCTTGATGAGTGAAGGCATGAGCAGGTACGAGGCTTCTAAGAAAGGGATCGGTGAAATTGCTGTTCCTATTATTATCTCAACAGCAACGACTGTAGCAGCCTTTGTTCCTCTTGGATTTTGGCCTGGAGTAATGGGAGAGTTTATGGTCTACTTCCCGATTACACTTTCCATTGTGTTAGGATCTTCTTTGTTTGTTGCGATTTTCATCAACTCCATGTTGGTTTCTAAATTCATGGAAGTGGACGAAAAAGTTTTGCCATTCAAAAAGTTGATTCGAAATGTAATCATCTTAGTTGCGCTTGGAATTTTCATGATGATTGTGGGTGGACAAGTTAGGGGATTAGGAACGTTAATGATCTTTACGGCAATCATGCTTCTTTTGTATCGTTATGTATTCAAAAACTGGGCAGATAACTTTCAGCGCAAGACATTAGTAAAATTTGAAAATTGGTATGAGAACACCTTAATATTTGCACTTCGAAAAAGAAACGCTTACTACTTCTTTTTTGGAACTATTATATTGCTGTTTGTATCATTGTTTTTATTCGGTGGATCAGTTGGTTCAGGTAGAACTAAGATTGAGTTTTTCCCCGATAACAAGCCGAACCAAATTATAGTTTACATTGAGTATCCTCAAGGAACCGACATTGACAAAACCAATGAGATTACTAAAAGTATTGAGAAGCAGGTGTATGCTGTTTTGAAAGATGAACAATATATTGATGATGGTTACAACTTCATGACTGAGTCGGTTATTTCTCAAGTAGGCGAGGGTGCGGGTAATCCACAAACAGATGGTGGTTCTGCAGCAGAGATGCCTCATCGAGGTAAAATTACAGCCTCAATGAGAGAATATAAATACAGAAGAGGAGAAGACAGTGAAACTCTACGTTTAAAAGTGCAAGATGCCTTGAGAGGAGTATATCCTGGCGTTTCAATTTCTGTTGAGAAAGATGCTGCAGGTCCTCCTGTGGGTTATCCAATTAATATTGAAGTGAGCGGGAAGGACTATACCGAATTAATTGATGTTGCTGAAAAAATAAGAAATTTCATCAATTCCCAAAATGTTGGTGGAATCGAAGAATTAAAAATTGATGTAAATAAAAGTAAACCTGCAATTCAGGTAGAAGTAGATCGACAAAAAGCCGGTGAATTGGGTGTTAGTGCAAGTCAAGTTGGCAATCAATTAAGAAGTTCTATTTTCGGAATAAAGGCAGGAGTATATAAGGAAGATGGAGATGATTACGATATTTATGTTCGATTCAATGAAGACTTGAAAAATAATCCAAGTGCATTATTTAATCAGAATATTATCTTTAGAGATCAAGCATCAGGTAAAATCAAGGAAATTCCTGTCAGCACTGTAGCTTCTCAGAAAAACACTTCTGGATTTAGTGCAATAAAGCACATAGATTTACAACGAATTGTTACGGTTTATTCAGGAGTATTACCCGGAGCAAATGCAGATCAGATTGTAAAAGTATTAAAGCAAGAGATGCTTGATTTCGAAACTCCAGAAGGCGTATCGTTTAGCTTTACTGGAGAAATTGAAGAACAAGGTAAGCAGATGGCCTTTTTACTTGGAGCACTTGCAACTGGTTTAGGTTTGATTATGCTATTGTTGGTTTTCCAATTTAGTTCCATCTCTAAACCTTCCATTATTATGATGGCGATTTTCTTAAGTTTTATCGGAGTATTCTTAGGGTTGGTTATTACAGGATGGAACTTCGTAATTATGATGACGATGGTTGGGATTATTTCTCTCGCAGGAATCGTGGTAAACAATGGAGTGGTTCTACTGGATTATACCGATATTTTGATCGAGCGCAAGAAGAAGAAAAATGGCTTAGGCAAGGGTGATTTATTGTCAAAAGAAGAAATAATGGAAGCCATTGTGGTTGGTGGTAAAGCTAGATTACGTCCAGTTATTTTGACTGCCATTACTACCGTATTGGGATTAATTCCCTTAGCAATTGGGTTGAATATTGATTTCTTCTCTTTGTTTACAGAGTTCGATCCTCAGA
Source organism: Acidiluteibacter sp. (assembly GCF_055129545.1). Taxonomy (NCBI): domain Bacteria; kingdom Pseudomonadati; phylum Bacteroidota; class Flavobacteriia; order Flavobacteriales; family Cryomorphaceae; genus Acidiluteibacter; species Acidiluteibacter sp. Next base: position 214,067 of record NZ_JBSRUB010000009.1, read on the forward strand.
TTTACATGGGTGGAGATAATGTTATTTTCTGGGGTCCTTTAGCATGGACGGTAATTTTTGGATTAACGTTTGCAACATTCTTAACACTTATTGTGGTGCCAGTTATGAACTACTTAGTGTATCGATTGAAGATAAGACTTGCTAAATAGCAATAGTATTAAGGATTTTTAAGAAATACGGATATAACATTCCAAAAACTGAGGCGTTATTATAGCGGTTATATAGAGGTTTAGGTTTGGTTGAATGGGGATAGTAACAGCGGTTATTGTCCCCATTCTTTTTGCAAAACTTTCTGGCTTATGTTGGTGATTTGATGGTTGTAGTAAATGTAATTGTCAAATCCACATAAAGTAAGGCGTACTGCATTGAATGAAATAGCGCTATAAGGCCTTTAAAAACAAATATTTCATACATTTGTTTCATTAAAAATTTCTCTTCTCAACACGAATAATATGAGTGAATTTAAAGCAGGCGAATTACTAGATCAAATAAAGGTACCCGCTGATTTAAGGAAGTTTAAAGAAGAAGATCTGCTTCAAATTTCTAAAGAATTACGTCAATATATTGTTGACATTGTCTCTGTAAAGGGAGGGCATTTTGGTGCTAGTTTAGGGGTCGTGGAGATGACTGTGGCTTTGCATTATGTATTCAATACACCATATGACCAATTGGTTTGGGATGTAGGTCACCAAGCTTATGGGCACAAATTATTAACCGGAAGAAGGGAAGAATTTCACACCAATAGACTCTATAAAGGATTAAGTGGTTTTCCAAAACGCTCAGAAAGTGAGTACGATACCTTTGGAGTAGGTCACTCATCTACTTCAATTTCTGCGGCTTTAGGTATGGCAGTTGCTTCCAGATTAAAAGGTCAAAACGATCGGCAGCACATTGCTGTGATTGGTGATGGTGCCATGACAGCTGGTTTAGCATTTGAAGGGTTGAACCACGGTGGAGTAGAAGACTCTAATTTATTGGTGGTTTTGAATGACAATTGCATGTCAATCGATCCAAATGTAGGCGCGTTGAAAGAATATTTAACTGACATTTCAACGTCTCATACCTACAATAAAGTAAAGGATGAGGTTTGGACATTGCTCGGAAAAGTGAGTAAGTTCGGACCTAATGCACAGGCTATAGTTCAGAAAATAGAGAATGGATTGAAAGGTGCTTTGTTGAAGCAAAGCAATTATTTTGAGTCCTTAAATTTTAGATATTTTGGACCAATCGATGGGCACGATGTGAATCATATGACTAAGGTTTTACAGGATTTGAAAGATATTCCTGGACCAAAAATTTTACATTGCCTGACTAAGAAAGGAAAAGGATACCAGCCGGCAGAGGATGGAAGTCCTACTAAATGGCATGCTCCAGGTTTATTCAATAAAGATACTGGTGAGATTATCAAGGTAACACCAAAGAGTCCGCAGCCACCGAAATACCAAGATGTTTTTGGGCATACTATCGTAGAATTGGCGGAGAAAAATGAGAAAATAGTGGGAGTTACTCCAGCTATGCCATCAGGGAGTTCATTGAACATTATGATGGAAGCCATTCCAGATCGGGCATTTGATGTTGGTATTGCTGAGCAGCATGCGGTTACTTTTTCAGCTGGACTTGCAACGCAAGGAATGATTCCATTTTGCAACATATATTCCTCATTTATGCAGCGTGCTTATGACCAAGTGGTGCACGATGTTGCTTTGCAAAATTTACACGTCGTATTTTGTTTAGATCGTGCAGGTTTTGCAGGAGCAGACGGCCCAACGCATCACGGAGCTTATGATATTTCTTACATGCGATCTATACCCAATATGATTGTCGCTTCTCCGATGAACGAAGAAGAGTTACGTGACATGATGTACACCGCTCAAGAAAAAAATCATGGACCTTTTACGATTCGGTACCCAAGAGGAAATGGGGTGATGCCCAATTGGAAAACACCTCTAAAATCAATGAAAATTGGTCAAGGGAAGCGAATTAAAAATGGAGAGGATGTGGCCATTTTATCTTTTGGACACATCGGAAACTATGCCATTGAAGCTTGTGAACGTTTAGAAGAAAACAACATTCACGCAGCACATTACGATTTGCGATTTGCAAAGCCATTGGATGAGATGTTGTTGCATGAAGTATTCGGGAAATTTGATAAAGTGATCACCATTGAAGATGGTTGTGTGATGGGTGGAATAGGAAGTGCAATATTAGAATTTGCTGCTGACCATCAATACAAAAACACGACTGTTGTAAGATTGGGTATTCCTGATGCATTTATAGAGCATGGTACACAGATGGAATTGCACAAAGAATGTGGTTTTGATCCTGAAAGTATCGCACAAATGGCTGCTAAATTGGTGGGAATAAAATTGAGTAAGCAGGCTGTATGAGAACTACTAAAGCATAAAAAAAGGCCCTTGAATTTAAATTCAAGGGCCTTTTTTGTAATTTTTATTTTTGATTTAGTCTTCTAAAGTCGACTTGTCTTTTAGTACAAATGTTTCCATAAACTTAGTGGTGCATTCACCTGCTAAGAAAGTAGGATCATCCATCAATTGTAAATGAAATGGGATAGTCGTTTTAATTCCTTCTATCACATATTCGCCCAACGCTCTTCTCATTTTCTTAATGGCTTCTTCACGGGTTTGCGCCACTGTGATCAACTTAGAAATCATAGAATCGTAGTTTGGAGGAATCACATATCCAGCATAAGAATGAGTGTCTACACGCACGCCATGTCCACCTGGAGAGTGATAAGTTGTAATTGCTCCAGGACTAGGTCTAAAACCATTGTATGGATCTTCTGCATTAATTCTACACTGTATTGCATGCATCTGAGGCTCGTAATTTCTACCTGAAATTTTGATTCCCGCAGCAATTTTAATTTGTTCTTTGATCAAGTCAAAGTTAATGACCTCTTCAGTAATGGTGTGCTCTACTTGGATACGAGTATTCATTTCCATGAAGTAGAAATTTCGGTGCTTGTCAACTAAAAATTCTACTGTACCCACGCCTTCGTAGTTTGCAGCAGCAGCAGCTTTTATGGCAGCTTCTCCCATAGCAGCGCGCAACTCTTTCGTCATAAAAGGCGATGGAGTTTCTTCCACTAATTTTTGATGTCTTCTCTGAATAGAACAGTCTCTTTCAGACATGTGGCAATAGTTACCGAATTGGTCACCTGCAATTTGAATCTCAATGTGGCGAGGCTCTTCAATGAATTTCTCCATGTACATGCCGTCGTTACTAAAAGCAGCTTTTGCTTCTTTTCGCGCAGAATCCCAAGCGTCAGGCAATTCCTTCTCGCTTTTGATCATTCGCATTCCCTTTCCACCGCCACCGGCAGTCGCTTTAATCATTACAGGGTATTTGATTCTTTTAGCTTCTTTCTTAGCTTCTTCCAATGAGTCTAAAATTCCTTCAGAACCAGGAATACAAGGTACACCTGCAGCTAACATTGTTGCTTTAGCCGAGGCTTTATCACCCATTGAATCAATCATCTCTGGAGATGCACCAATGAATTTTATACCATTCTCATCACAGATTTTTGAGAACTTTGCATTCTCAGACAAAAATCCGTATCCTGGATGGATGGCATCAGAATTGGTGATTTCTGCTGCAGCAATAATGTGTGTCATTTTTAAATAGGACTCCGAGCTTGGCGCAGGACCAATACAAACAGCTTCGTCGGCAAAACGCACATGCAAACTATCTGCATCCGCTGTTGAATAAACCGCCACTGTTTTAATGCCCATTTCCTTACAGGTTCTAATTACACGCAATGCAATCTCACCTCTATTGGCAATTAATATCTTTTTAAACATAGATGTTGTTTTATTCGATATTCTACTTATAAATTAAAGCAGAACATTTTTATCAATACTGAGTTAGATTAGCTAGGGTCAATCAACAACAATGGTTGATCGTATTCTACTGGAGTCATATCGTCTACCAGTACTTTCACCACTTTACCAGAAACTTCAGCTTCTATTTCATTAAATAATTTCATTGCTTCAATGATACAAACTACATCGCCTGCTTTGATCGTATCACCTACTTTCACAAACTGTGGCTTGTCTGGTGATGGGCTTCTATAAAATGTACCAATCATTGGTGATTTTATCTCAATATAATTCGCCGCTGCTTTGTCTTCTGCAGTTTGAGCTGGAGCAGCTGGTGCTGGTGCAGGTGCAGGAGCTGGCGCAGGTGCTGCTTGTTGCATTTGCTGTTGCATCGGTTGTGCATATTGAGGTTGCATCATTTGCATCCCTTGTGGCATCATTTGTTGTGTCACTTCAGATCCTTTACCCCTTTTACTAGCTGGTGTTTTTATGTTGATTTTAAAGTCTTTATCCTCTATTTCAACTTCACTTACTCCTGATTTAGCAACAAACTTGATTAGCTCTTGAATTTCTGTGATTTTCATATTGGTTTCTTTTTGTTGTAAGATTAAAGATATAAATAAATCTGTATAATTTAATTTTCTGTGTTGTAAGCCCATTTAATATAAATGGAGCCCCATGTAAAGCCACCACCAAAGGCAGATAGTATTAGGTTATCGCCTTTTTTAAGTTGATTTTCCCATTCCCACAAACACAATGGAATAGTACCATTGGTCGTATTTCCATATTTCTGAATGTTCAACATAACTTTTTTATCACTCACACCCATTCTTCTAGCAGTAGCATCAATGATTCTTTTATTGGCCTGATGCGGAACTAACCAAGAAATGTCATCTGCAACAAGGTTGTTTTTTTTCATTATTTCTGCCGAAACATCAGCCATATTGGTCACTGCAAATTTAAATACTGCCTGACCTTCTTGATAGATATAATGCTCTTTTTGATCGATTGTTTCATGTGTTGATGGTTTAACAGAACCGCCTGCCTTCTGATGCAAGTGAATCCTACCTGACCCATCACTTTTTAAAATAGAATCTTGAATTCCATTTCCATCTGTATCTGGCTCCAAAAGCACCGCGCCTGCTCCATCTCCAAAGATGATGCAAGTTGTTCTATCTTCATAGTCTACGATTGATGACATTTTATCTGCGCCTACAATAACTACTTTCTTGTACTGTCCTGATTCAATAAATTTTGAACCGGTCACTAATCCATAAAGAAAGCCAGAGCAAGCTGCATTTAAATCGTATCCAAAGGCATTTTTTGCACCAATTTTATCACTGATGATATTAGCAGTAGCAGGGAATGTCATATCTGGAGTAACTGTACAGCAGATAATCAAGTCAATTTCTTCTGCGCCAATGCCTCTTTTTTTCAACAGTTCTTGAACTGCAGGAATAGCCATGTCAGAAGTTCCTAGGCCTTCCCCTTTTAGAATTCTTCGCTCTTCTATTCCTGTTCTGCTCAATATCCATTCATTGTTGGTATCTACCATCGTTTCTAACACCTCATTGGTCAAACGGTACTCAGGCACATACCCTCCAATTGCTGTAATTGCTGCTTTTGTTTTGGTCATTCTAAATTTCTTTAGTGAAAAGTGTAAAATTGCGAAATAATCGCACAATTTAGATGATTAAATGCATAAAACGAAAGGAATATTCAAAAAACTCCTTAAAATGATGCAAATCATCTATTTTTATTTAACAACAAAAGGCCAATTAACGTGAACGTTATTGGCCTTTTAAATCTATAGTTCTGTTTAATTATAAATCAAACCGTCGAATTTTATTGCTTGTTTTCTAACTTTATACAAAGTCAGGAAATTAAATAGCAACTTCTTTTTCTAATACTACTTTACCCTTGTAATACAATTTACCTTCATGCCAGTGAGCTCTGTGGTATAAATGTGGCATTCCAGTAGTGCTACATGTTGCTACCGTTGGCTTTACAGCTTTATGGTGGGTTCTCCTTTTATCTCTTCTTGTTTTGGATATCTTTCGTTTAGGATGTGCCATTTTTCTATTTAATTTACTTTTTTAATACTACTTTTTTCTACTTTATCTTCTTGAGCGCATCCCATCGTGGGTCTTGCTCGTCTTCGTCTTCATCATCTTCCTCTGGATCGTTTACCAGATTCAGTTGTTTGATTATCTCCGGATTGCAATCTTTAACATCCTCATGAGCAATTTTTATGGGCATCAACAAGTGAATATTTTCATAAATCACATGCGTTAAATCCAACTCTTGCTCATTTGCTGATATTGCAATAATGTGGTCTTCATCATCCAATGATTTTTCAGTGATCTTAACCACAAATTGCTGTTCACCATCAATTTCTAATTGCAAATCATCCAAACATCTATCGCATTCTGTGTTGACCATTCCATTAATACTAAGGTGTAATAGAAATAAACTTGACTTTTTTTCAAAAGTCACAAATACGTCAACCTCAGCATCGACAATGATTGAATGTTCAAAACCACTAAAGAACTCTCGGTCTACATGGAAATCAAATTCATGTATTCCTTCTTTTAAACCCTCAAAAGGGATAATCAATTTATCTTTCTTCTTCACGTTTCCTTCTCACTTTTTAAAGGGCGTCAAAGTTATTAAATAATTTTTGAAATATATCAATTGTTTTCAGGTATTAATTTCTTGCTCGACTTACTTGAAGTGGATTGGCTGTCATTTCTTTATATCGAACTCTATTTTTATGAATATCAATTGCTTTGTAAATCGCATTTCTAAATGAAGATTCATTCGCCATGTCTTTTCCTGCGATGTCATATCCTGTACCGTGATCTGGTGAGGTGCGGATAACTTTTAATCCTGCAGTAAAATTGATTCCATCGCCAAAGGAAAGCGTTTTAGCGGGAATTAACCCTTGGTCGTGATACATGGCTAAAATACCATCGAAATTTTTAAAATTTCCTGAACCAAAGAAACCATCAGCTGCGAAAGGTCCAACGGCCAATACTCCTCTATTTTTTGCTTGTGTAATAGCAGGAATAATAATTTTTTCTTCCTCATCGCCCAATAACCCATTGTCTCCCGCATGAGGATTCAAACCAAAAACGGCAATTTTTGGTTTAATGATGCCGAAATCCTCTATTAAGGATTTTTGCATCAGCAAAAGTTTCTTTAAAATTCCCTCAGTAGTAACTTTAGCCGCGACTTCTTTTAAAGGCATGTGTCCAGTTACAACGCCTATTCTTGCCACATCGCTTACCATAAACATCAGCACCTCTTCTGATCCATCTTTCTCCATTAAGTATTCTGTGTGACCCGGAAAAGTGAAATTGTCTGATTGAATATTGTCTTTATTGATGGGTGCAGTAATCAACACATCAATTTTCTTGTCCATTAAATCTTGAGTGGCTGCTTCCAATGAAAGTAACGCATACTTTCCGCCATCTTCATTCACTGTCCCTAATTCTACATTTACCTCTTCCGTCCAACAACTGATTAAGTTGGCCATTTTAGGATTGGCTTCTTCTGGACTTTTTATTTTGTGTAGACTTAAGTTGGCAATATTTAGTGCCTTCCGGTGAAAACTGATTGTTTTATAAGAACCATATATAATTATGGTGCAAAGCTCAAAAATTCGATTGTCTAGTATTGATTTTAAAATTACTTCTATGCCAATTCCGTTGATGTCTCCAACAGAAATCCCCACTTTAGTCAACTGATTGTTTTCTACTTGCATTTAATCTTAATTAATTGTAAATCCATCTTTTTTGTCGCTGTTAAATCGCAAATTAGAAGTGGATTAATTCGTAAATTTGAAATTCAAAGTTAAGACAATTCAAACCAATATACAGCGCAATTGTTTATTGAGAAAATAAATCGAATGAACGTAAAATCTTTATTAGAGAAGGCCTTAAATTTCGAATTTCTTTCCGCTGAGGAAGGGGTCTTTTTATTCCAGAATGCACCTACTGCTCAATTGAGTTATGTGGCTAACGAAATGAAAAAGAAGCATAAGCCTGATGGTGATAAAGTAACTTGGATCATTGATCGAAATGCCAATACGACAAATGTTTGTACCGCAAACTGTAAGTTTTGTAACTTTTTTAGAATTCCTGGGCATGGTGAGGCTTACATAACTTCCATCCCAGAATACAAGCAGAAAATTGACGAAATGTTGCGCTACGGTGGTGCGCAATTATTGCTTCAAGGTGGTCATCACCCCGAGTTAGGGCTTCAATTTTATACAGAACTGTTTTCAGAATTGAAGCAATTGTATCCTAACTTAAAGTTACACGCATTGGGGCCACCCGAAATTGCACACATTTCCAAGTTAGAAGGGTTAAGTCATACGGAAGTGTTAAAATCATTAATGGCTTCTGGAATGGATTCCTTGCCTGGAGCAGGTGCAGAAATTTTGAATGATCGTGTTCGTCGATTAATTTCAAAAGGAAAATGCACTGGTAAAGAATGGTTGGATGTGATGAGAGCAGCTCACCAATTGAACATAACGACTTCGGCTACCATGATGTTTGGGCACATTGAAACTCTTTTTGAACGATTTGAACATTTGGTTTGGTTGAGAGAAGTACAAGCAGAAAAACCAAAAGAGGCAAAAGGATTTTTGGCGTTTATTCCATGGCCATTTATGGATGATGGGACATTGCTTTCGAGAGTAAAAGGGGTGAAGAATAATGTGAGTCCCGAAGAATACATTCGAATGATTGCGCTTTCGAGAATCATGTTGCCTAATGTAGTAAATATTCAAGCTTCTTGGTTGACAGTTGGCAAGAAAACTGCACAAGTTTGTTTGCATGGAGGAGCCAATGACATGGGATCGATTATGATTGAAGAGAATGTTGTTTCTGTAGCAGGAGCACCACATCGATTTACGGCAGAAGGTATTCAAGAAGCTATTCGTGAAGCAGGCTTTACTCCTCAATTGAGAACCCAGCAATACGAATACCGCGATATTCCTGAGAACATCGAGCAACAATTAATCACTTATTAGCGTCTTATTGCTGTGGATAGACTACTGAGACAAATTTTCGTTCTGATTTTCCTATTGTCGAGTGCCAATTTATTGGCCACTCACAACAGAGCTGGAGAAATTGTGTATCGACACATCAGTGGGTTAACTTATGAAGTGACCTTCATAACTTATTCAGATCCATCTTCCATTGCCAGCACAAGAGATGAGATTAAAGTCTGTTGGGGTGATGAAGGAGTTTGTAACGATAATAATTTAACGTTACTAATACGGACACTTGAGATGAATATTAATGACAAGGTTCAGCGGAATGAGTGGAAAGCGACCCATACCTATAATGGGGCTGGTATTTTCACCATTTCTTTAACTGACCAAGCAAGAAATGCAGCTATTTCAAATATCTCTAATTCTGTTTCGGTACCCTTGTATCTAGAAACAACTTTAAATATTAGTCCTTTTAACAATGATATAAATAATTCCCCTCAACTCTTGAACTACCCAATCGATAATGGTTGCACTGGGCAATTATTTATCCATAATCCTGGAGCAGTAGATCCTGATGGAGACAGTTTGGCGTATTCACTAGATAAAAGTAGAACCTATAACGGTGAGATCGCTGATGGATATTTTCTGCCTGAGGCTTCCAATTCACTTTCAGTTAATCCAATTACTGGTGATTTAATTTGGGATTCCCCTACCAGATCAGGAAGTTTTAATGTGGCAATGAAAATCAAAGAATACCGGGATGGAATCCTTTTAGGATATATTTTGAGAGACATTCAAATAGATGTCATTGCGTGTAATAATAAACCTCCTGTGATAACAATGAATCAGAATTATTGTGTCACAGCTAATGATGTCTTGTCATTTAATGTCAATGCTGCGGACCCGGATTTTGAAAGTTCGAAAAATCAAGTAGAATTGACTAGTACAGGAATCGCTTATGGTTTTGGAACCAATAAGCCAGTATTTGTAGAGCCTACTGTTAGCAGAAATGTAAATGGCACTTTCGTTTGGATTCCAAATTGCACTAGAGTTAGACTTCCGGAATATAATTTTCTATTTCGAGCAATTGATAATGGAAATCCAAACTTATCGACCTACAAAACAGCATATGTTAAGGTAAATGCTCCTGCTCCTCAAAATTTTAGAATTACCAAGCAGAACAATACTGCTTTCTTAGAATGGGATACTAGTTTGTGCATGAATGGTAAGGGGTATAAAATTTACCGGAGAATTGATTCTTCTGGTTTTCTACCTGATAGTTGTCAAACTGGTGTTCCTGCGCAAACAGGATACACTCGGATAAAGACTATTACAGATATTTCTCAGACCTCTTTTTTAGATGACAACAATGGAGAAGGGTTGGTGCCTGGTAGGAAATACTGTTACTTAATTATTTCTTATTATGAAGATGGTGATGAAAGTTATGCTTCAGAAGAAGCGTGTGTGCTTTTCACTAAGGTGGTGCCTATAATGACGAAAGTGTCCGTAGATTCTACGAATTCCTCCTCCGGAATAATTAATTTGGAATGGTCTTCTCCCGACACCATTGATCAAGCAGTTCATCAATCCCCATATCATTATTTGATAGAAAAAAGAGTTGGTTCTAATTTTCAAGTAATTGATTCTACATTGTCCCTGTTGGATACCACTTTCACACACCTTGGAGTAAATACCACTGTCAATACAAATTTATATCGCGTAACCCTATTCAGTTATGGCAATGGTAAGCGAAAAGTAGGTGTCGCAAATAAGGCTTCACAACTTTTTCTATCTTCGACTATTGGTGATGAATCGTTGACTTTAAATTGGGCATTTGATGTGCCTTGGGAAAATTCGAACTTTATAATTTACAGAAAAAACAAAACTACAGGTCTGTTTGATTCTTTAGGAATAACCACAACTAGTAGATACCTAGATACTTTAGGACTCGTAAATGGAGAGGAGTATTGTTATAAAGTTCAGTCCATTGGAGGATTTGACTCAACTGTATTTGAAGCAAAAATCTATAATTTCTCTCAGGAACTCTGTGCTACACCACTTGATATTGAGCCTCCTTGTGCTCCCGAATTTAAATCAGATTATGATTGTATCGATGGGAAAGTGGAGTTCTCTTGGGATTTAACCACAGACGAATGTCTGGCCTCCAATGATATCCAAAGTTTCAATATTTATAAAAGTAGCACCACTTCAGATTTTGTTCTATTTGAATCAATTCCAATCAATACGGTAAGAAGTAAATTGTTTTCAATCGACATACAAAACAAATCGTTGGCGGGATGCTATGTTATCACTGCTGTGGACTCAACTGGAAATGAAAGTGCTTTTTCAGAAGCTATTTGTTTAGAAACTTGTCCAGTCTATGAGCTCACGAATGTATTTACCCCAAACGGCGATGGAATCAATGACTTATTTGTTCCATTACCATATCGATATGTAGAAAGCGTAGAGTTATACATATACGACCGTTGGGGGAGAGAGGTGTTTTATACCACAGATCCGGATGTTAATTGGAGTGGGCAATTAAATGGCGATGAAGACCTGTTGAAAGATGGTGTTTATTTTTATGTCGGTAAGGTTTTCGAGCTCACGCGTTCAGGTATCAGAAGTAGAGAACTGAAAGGTACTGTGACGATGTTGGATGCTATTATTAAATTCAATAAAAATTAGATGTTTACTGGAATTATAGAACAATTGGGAATTATTAAAAAAGTAGTTTCTAATCAAACCAATAAAACGTTCACCATTGAAGCACCATTTTCTAATGAACTCAAGGTGGATCAAAGTGTAGCTCATAATGGCGTTTGTCTGACTGTTGAACAAATTAATGGAGTAGATTATGAAGTGACGGCCATTGATGAAACGCTGAAAAAAACCGCACTTAACGAATGGAAAGTTGGAATGGAAGTGAATTTAGAGCGCTGCATGCAAATGAATGCTCGACTAGATGGTCACATTGTTCAAGGGCATGTTGATGGATTAGCTCAATGCATCAATTTGGTGATCAAAGCGGGAAGTTGGGAATTTACATTTCAAGCTCCTAGTCGATTGAACTTAATAGTAGAAAAGGGTTCTATTTGTATCAATGGTGTGAGTTTAACAGCCTTTAATGTGTCCGACAATCAATTTACAGTTGCCATAATTCCCTTCACATTTGAGCACACTACTTTCAAGCATTTGTCGATGGGAGACCAAGTTAATTTAGAATTTGATATTATTGGGAAATACGTTCAACGATTGACTAAAAGAGATTAAAAAATCTCTTTGGCAATATTTCTAACTGCGTTTGATTTACCCATGGTGTAAAAGTGGATACAAGGCACTCCATAATTAACTAGCTCCTTACATTGCTTTAGCGCCCATTTTTCGCCAACTGTTCTGACTTCATCAGTAGTTGTACAAGCCTCCACCAAATCTGTTAGTTCTTCTGGTAGGTCTATATGAAAAAGCTTTGGCAAGATTTGCAATTGTCTTTTTGTAGCTATCGGTTTTATTCCAGGGACTATTGGGACATCAATACCACTTTCTCTACAGAGATCCACAAATTGAAAGTACTTTTGATTATCAAAAAACATTTGGGTAACAATATACTCAGCACCTGCATCTATTTTAGCTTTCAGGCGCATGATGTCTTCTTTCATGTTCGGTGCCTCTGAGTGCTTCTCTGGGTAGCCTGAAACGCCAATGCAGAAAGTAGTGGGAGCCGCATTTTCAATATTTTCCTCGATGTAATTGCCATTGTTTAGATTGATGATTTGCTTCACTAAATCCACGGCATATTCATTTCCGCCTTCTTCAGGAATAAAATACTGTTCTGTTTTAATGGGATCGCCACGCAATGCTAAAACATTATTTACACCTAGAAAGTTGAGGTCAATTAATGCATTTTCCGTTTCTTCTTTACTAAATCCTCCACAGATTAAGTGAGCTACTGATGGTGTTTGATATTTATTACTTATTGCAGCACAAATTCCTACAGTACCCGGTCTCTTTTTTATGGAGAATTTTTCTAAATAGCCCTTTTCTCTTTTCTTATAAATAAACTCTTCTCTGTGATAAGTTACATTTATAAAAGCAGGTTTAAACTCGATTAAAGGGTCGATTCCATCATAAATTGATTGAATGCTTTTTCCTTTTAAAGGAGGTAATATTTCAAAAGAAAAGAGGGTCTTCTTTGTGTTGCGAAGTAATTCAGAAACTTTAATAGGTGCTATCATGTGTGCAAATATAAAAAAACCTCCGTTTGCTATTCACAAACGGAGGTTTTTAAAAATATTGAAATGTTGATTTATTTAATAATCGTCAATGTTCCTTTTTGGATGGGCTGCTCATTGTCATTTAAGTCAAGCACGTAGAAATATGTTCCTGCCTCTACATTGTCGGCTTTCCAATCGTTTTTGTAATCTGTTTTTTGGAACACCTGACGTCCCCATCTGTTATAGATAGAAATACTATTGCCAGGATAAATGTCAATTAAACCTAAATCTAAGTAATCATTGATTCCATCTCCATTTGGTGTCAATACGTTTGGCATAATTACAATGATTTCACAATCAGGAGCAGCAGCACTAGCGCCATATTTACAACCACCAACTGTGCCTTCAGGCACATCACTTACTGCTCTAATGTATGCAGTTGGGCTGCCTAGTCCAGGAATTCTAGCTGCTACATCACCCAATAAAGGATTAGGAGAAATAGTAGTAGGCAGTGTCAACCAATTAACTTGATCAAAGCTATACTCATAGTAAGATGCAGATGGAATAGACT
>NZ_JBSRUB010000010.1:0-37135 GCF_055129545.1 Acidiluteibacter sp.
TCATATAAATCAAAGGTTAAAGGTTCTCTATTTGACTTTTGGGCAAATAAATTAAATGCCAAGAGTAGAGCAGCAGAAATTATTATATTTTTTATCAAATTTGTTGGTTATCAGAATTCTTTACAACGCCCGTATAAGATTAGTTAGGCGATAGGTAAAGATAATGTTTGCAATTTACTAATTAGCAAAAACTGCTTTGCAGTTTTGTAATTTATCAATCATTACGAAATCTGCGAACAGATTTTGTGGACTTTCAAAAGAAAGCTAAAGTATCGTAACTTACTGATGCCTAATTAATTTTATACCCTGTTATGGGCTTTATTTTTCTTTCAGTCTTGTTCTCAATCTATCAACCTCAAGTTTGGTAATCAGTTTTTGCGATAAATAAGTTGAGCCAAATAAGCTGCTAAACTGTAAAGCTGAAATTGGCTGATTTTGTTTGTTCAAAATCTACCTTGCCACAGTTGGCAATATCCGTTTGGGTTACAAGTTCTATTCAGCGTATTCAATGAAATTTTAGTTTGTCAGAATGTGTCACTTGTTTTGTGTAAAGGATGTGAGTGTACTGATTTTGGTTTTCAAATAACCTTGGTGATAAGTACATATTTGCTTCAATTGTATTGTTTAGGAAATTGTCTTTTCCCTTAATTTCTTTAAGTTCAAGACCATTTCCTGTATTATTCATCATTGTACCCTCATTATACATATGAGTTATAGACATCACTCGGTTATCATGGAAGTTAATGGAATCTTTTATGATATATCCACCAACTTTAAGCTGTTCTTTGAATGGCTTAAGCCAATTATGAATATTACCTGTCAAAGTAATTATTTTTGTTTTTGGATAAAGCTGCCTAATTTTTACGAGGTCTAAGTACATTGATGAATCTCTTGGTGTTACATTGTTATTATCGATAAATTTTAAAATGATATTAGTGTTTTGACTGCATTTTCTTATTAACTCTAACCACGCTTCTCCATTTCTGCCATCTATATTCTCATTCTTAAAAAACTCTAATTTTTTTAACTGCTCTTTCGACATATTTGGAGTAATATGACCCATTAATTTAGAAGGGATTTCTAATGCTAATACAACATTATTTTCATTCTTTGTAATCAATTCACATAGTCCAAATACAAATTCTGCAGGTTCGTTGGTTCCATGCATTTCTCCCATCATAATAATATCATATTCACTAATAACATCATAAATTGGTGAACTTAATTCCATTAAGTTCACAATAGGTATTGCCTTTTCTTTTATGATTTTAATAGGGTCATTAACAACTTGCGATACTACTTGAAGTGAGAGCCCAAAAAGAATAATAGTTTTAATTAGTTTCATAATGTCAGCAATTGCCCATAACATCCGAATAAACCGAAAGGTACGTTTATTCACCTTTTGTCAGGATGTATAATTTTTTATTATTTTAATTTTATTTGTCTTAAAATCAACCATAAAAACGTTTATTAGTCGTTTGTTGTCATTTAAAAATGGATAATTCATCTTTTCATAAAATGAAGAATAAATTTTTCCAAACCCGAAGATAAGTTAAAAAGTCAAATAATTAACTAGTCCATTGAAAAATAAAGTGTTGAAAAGTATAAGCGGAATTCACCTGCACCTTTATTAGAAAGCTGTGTATGGTTGTACAACTTTTCTCCAATTTTCATTAGCAACTAAAGTGGCAGAATCCAACAAGGTAGTTCTACCCATAGTGGCATTCAGGTATTTTTACTCTTTCAAAGCCAAGTGTTTCAGTAGATATTTGTAAGGCAATCAATGAAAATCAATTTACTAGGTGAAGTTTTTTGAGCTGATTGCATGGGCGAAATCTGAAAAGCCTTTTATAAATAGAGTAGGAAACAATTCAACCCAATTAAGATGGCAAATTCAACGACCACTACACATAGTCCAGTTGTGATTAAACTACAGACACTTCTCGACAATAATTTAGAATTGAAGGGAGGACTTTTGGCCTCTTTAAACATAGCAGCAGGTGCGGCTAAAAAACTAAACACTCAACTTTACAATGGGTTGAATGAAGTGTTTGAAGGCAATGCATGGCCAACTACGCTTGAACAGTATTACAATTATTTGGAGCTCTATTTAAAATTGGTTCCTAATGAAGAACATTCTGCTCAATACCCTGACGCTTGGAAAAGTAGTCCTTCGGTAAACGGAGTCAATCAAAAGGTGTACGATTTATTGTGTCAGTTCTTTTGGTTGGTCGATCAAAAGGAGCCGGGAGCAACAATTTCGATGCAAGGCTTCCCTGAATTTGCAGCATGGTTGGTTGAGTTTTCAGACAGTTGGGGAGCATTTTGCAGCACTCCTGCATCGTTAACTGCAGCGTCAAAAGCATCGTTTAAGGCCAATGCAATGTACAATTGGGATTTGTATACTGACAATGAAGCCAGCTGGAAGACCTTCAACGAGTTATTCTATCGTCAGTTTAATGGCGCAGCAGCAGGTACTGGAATCACTCCTTTGCGTCCAATTACCGATCCTACGAATAACAAAATAATAGTAGCTCCTGCAGATTGCACGTTTAAAGCGAATTATCCAATTGATAAAAATGGGAATGTAACCAATGAAATAGGTGAAAAGACCACAGTCACTTTAAAACACACCCATACTATTGGAACGGTCAATGAATTGTTAGACGGCAGCCAATATGCCGATGCATTTAAAGGTGGAACTTTTGTACACTACTTTTTAGGACCATTTGATTACCACCGTTTCCATACGCCTGTTTCAGGATTTGTGTTAGAAAGCCGAGCGCTATCCGGAAATGTATACTTAAATGTGAACATTAAAGGAGATCAATTTGATGCGCCAGATGGCGGAAAAAACGGCTATGAGTTTAAGCAATCGAGAGGTTTGGTAATCATGGATACTGTTGAATTAGGTAAAGTGGCTATTCTGCCAATTGGAATGTGCCAAGTGTCGGGTGTAATGATGACTCCTGGTTTGCAAGGCAAGGACGTTGTAAAAGGTCAGGAATTCGGTCAATTCCAGTTTGGTGGATCCGACATCATTATGTTGTTCGAGAAAAGCCCTGAAGAGTTGTACCTGTATAAGAAAGACCCAGGGCACAATGCGATCCATTTCCAATACGGTCAAGCGGCAATATTAGCCATTTAATGGATTGATTATATATTAATAACGTAACAGAAAAAGCGGTGAGTATTTTTGAAACACTCACCGCTTTTCTATTGAATATTCACGATTATTTTATTAAGTAGTATACAACCAATAAATTAGTGCTCAAAAAGTACTGCAATATGTTATTTTATTGATCAAAGTCAAATTTAGTTAATTGATTATCCTTGTAGCAATAAAATTCATAGCTATGTTTCCCGCCCAATTTGAAAATCTTTTCCAAGAAAATATGATCAAATTCTTCAGTAAGAGCTATATATTTTAATTTTAAGTTATCAGGAAGTTCATTTTCTTGGATAGGTCTTTCTATTTCTAAACCACCATCAAAAGAGTATTCTAAATCCAAGCTACTCTGTCGCCACTTTATTGTGGCCTCTTCTATACCTGATTTTACAGTTAATTTGTTGTGCTTGAATATTTGTAGGGAGGTGCCAATGAGTAATGCAATTCCTGAAATAACCATTGCTGAATATCCTATTTTACGAAACACAAATTCACTTAAATAGGGTAAAATATATTTTACCGTTACAGACGAAATGACTGCACCAATAGCTATTACTATGCCTAGCCCAAATGCGGCTTTTGAGTACAACCCCAATAAGATATAGATAATTAGTTTAATTGAATGTAGAAAAAATTCGTTTGCTGCTCTGGTGGCTACTATTTCTTCTTTGGTAAGACCATAACTTAGATAGAAACGATTAAATAAAAGGCCGATGGCGCCTGTAACACCGCTGACAAATCCTGCAAAAAAACCGACTAATGCTAACACATATTTGGGGTGTGGTTTACTTTCATTTTCGATTTTTAATTTACTCCTGAATAGTTCTGTTACATTGGTAACTAGAAAAAGTGCCACGAAAAATTGTAAATACATAGGATTGATATACTTCATCAACCAAGCACCGATTATTACTGCCGGTATTGAAAATGGCACAAACCAAAAGAATATTTTCCAATTTATTGATTTTTTAAATACTGCAATTCTTGAAACAGAACTAGTAAATGTGCCTATTGTTAAAGAAAACGGAACCACTGAAGCCGGCAGTGTTAGGTTAAGTAGTGGTATTAAAATGAGACTTGCACCACCACCACATATTGCACTAATCCAAAATGCTAAAATTGTCGCAAATAGTAATAGTACAATTTTTAAAATCATTTTTAATTTATTTTTTAAACCTATTATGACAATCTGGTTGTTGCTTCAAATTCCTGTAACGTTTCTTGTGCATGAGCCTCTGAGTGTCTCGCTACTAACCATTAAAAGATCCACCCCCCGCAGGACACGAGCGAAGCGAATTGGCTGAACAATCCCGATCCTTGCCTGGACACCATTATGTAGCAGATAGGATTTAATTAATTTTACATGGTGTTACCCACTGGCTTCTCTTTTCGTAAACTTGCTAGCCCTCAGTGTTATTATATTCACGTAAAAATGAAAATACAATACAATTCAGTTCATTTTTGTGTTTTCGTGCTTTTTAATTTTCCTTTTTTGAGCCACTCACAATTCTTGAAATTATTCCTTTTTGATTTGTAAGTTCTGCGACCAATACACCAGCTATATGGATTACAATAAATCCAACCAAGTAATAAATTCCAAGTAGGTGGATTTCTTCCATTGGTTTTTTGAATTCTTTCGGTCCAAACTCTATTATTAGTCCAGTAACCAAAGAAATAACAACACAGATATAAAAAATGAGGTATGTCCATTTTTGAAATTTCTGTTTTATGGATAAATTTTTACCAAAAGGATTTTGAAACTTTACATGTCCAAAAAGTGGAAGTATAAAACGTAAACTAAATAGTCCAGTTAAGACATAGCCAATGTAAATGTGCCAAGT
The DNA here is from genome assembly GCF_055129545.1 of Acidiluteibacter sp. Taxonomy (NCBI): domain Bacteria; kingdom Pseudomonadati; phylum Bacteroidota; class Flavobacteriia; order Flavobacteriales; family Cryomorphaceae; genus Acidiluteibacter; species Acidiluteibacter sp. The sequence continues at coordinate 5,011 of NZ_JBSRUB010000010.1, forward strand.
CCACATAGGTTGTCTTATCTTTTTTGCTAAAACAATAAGTTGGTCTTGAGATAAAACCTGATCAGTACCACTCAAATAATCTTGTATAATGACTGCAACATTGTTTTTATTCATCCACGTTAAGCGCAAAAAAATAGTAATTAACAAAAGCAGAAATGAGACAGCTATTGCCCAATGAATGATTCGATATATTTTAGAATACTTTAAATTTTCCATAAGGCTCATTTTTAGAATCGATTTCTAATTCGCTTATGGTAAATTTACTACAGGACCTAGATTTAAAATATGACTTTTATCACCTTTGTTCATTTTTTAGAGGAGGGAATAGAAAGCTCTTTTATTTTTACCGTTGGATTTTTACGCTGAAAAAAATAAATGTGCTGTTTCGGCGGATGGCTTTAGCTTGTTGCCAACGGTTTGACTATGCGCAGTATCCAGAAGGGCATTGTAAATAGGTGTTGTTATGAGGTTTTTTTTATTTTTTCACTTATCAAAGTCGAAGAAATAAGCCTTTTCATTCTCTTTGTCATACCAATAATACTTGAAGTATTGATTTCCGTCTGTCCAACTGAATTTCCTTAAACTTTCAATTTTCTTCTTATCCCACCATTCAAATTCGTGTTGCAATCCAAATCCATTATCTGAATAAATAGAATCAATTGTCAATTCATTCACTTCGATAATTTTATTGGAAGTTTTTGGGCTGCAATTAAAGGCAAACATATAATCTGCGTCAATTCCAATAGCGTCATCGAAACAGTAGATATTTTTGACGTCTTCCGAAATTTCAACTTTTAAAAAGTCTTTGAATCTTTTTTTATTGTTCTCTGTGTCGGGTTTATCGTGGTCAAAAGGGGGGTAAACTTTGTCAATCACCTTCTGAGTTCGCTCTCTAAGTTCAATTTTCGTTTTTTCTTTAACTTTCTTAGCTACATGTTCAGACTTATTTTTAATGCGGTCACGGGAAATTAGTCCTATTGTAAGAATTAATATTGTCGATTTGTGAATTAGTCGTTTCATTTAAATGCTGCACAGCGTTTATTATATGAAGCGTAACAACCCAAAGGGTGCTATGATTTCATATACATTGTTGAGCTTTCGTTATTCTTTTTCAAATCCATAGTCACTCTCTACAAATGCAATTCTTGTTTTAAATGCACTGTACCATTCTTTTCTCCCTTTTTCTCTTGCAAACGAATGGTCTGTATTCTGTTTCCATTTTTTGATGGACTCTAAATCTCTCCAATAAGAAACAGTAATTCCAAGTTCATTTCTTGCGAATTCAATTCCTAAGAAACCATCTTGAACTTTTGCCAATTCTACCATCTTATCGGCTACATCAGCATAGTTATCATCTACCTCGGTTCTCATTGATGAAAAAATAACCGCATAATAGGGTGTTTTTGGCGTCTTTGCTATCATTTCTAATAAGCTATAATTTGTTTTAAATGGTGTTCTAAATGCACAACGTAATCTCCTATGATATATTCCAAAGTCAATAGGTTTCCACCAACACTAACCTGCTTCATCAAATTCTCTTTAGGTATTCGTCTAATAATTTCAATTAGCTGTTTATTATAAATTGTCCAGAATTTAATTATTTGAATACTCTCTATGTCTTGATATAAATTGAATTTATTCCATTCGTTCTGGTTATAGGAAATCTCCGGGTTTGATTCAAATTGGGCTCTAATGATTCTATGATGGTTAATTGTAGCACTGTCTATTAGGTGACCCAGTATTTCTTTTTTGCTCCATTTGTCTGGTCGATTTTTTGACGATAAACTTACTTCATCAATTTCCATCAAAAGTTTAGGAGCTATTTCTAAAATGTAGTTCAATCGATTTATCGATTCTTTAATCATGTTCTAGTCATTAGAGTATTTGTCAAAAACAATTTTAGCAATATCTGCTATCAATTCTTCACCTTTTTCAAATCCTTCAATATTTTGAATAAAAACGGATATATAGATTTTTCGATTGTCAGGTAATTTGATAATTCCAACGTTATTGATTGATCCAGTAATTCCTTCTTCACTTGTAAAGGAAGTTCCTGCTCGTTGCGCTATTTCTACATTAGGCAATTTACCTTTAAGTCGGTTAATTCCCGTTTTACTTTTCACCATGGCTTGATACAGCCATTCTGTGTTTTCTTTGTTTAGAATTCGTCCTTCCGAAAAGGCTTTCAAAAGATTTGAATAAGCATTTGGGCTGGCTTTATTCATAAACTGAGATTCCCAATCTTGATGCATTGCCTCTTCATTATTTCTAATAATGATGCTTTTGTTAGCAATGAATTCTTCGATGTATTCTTCTCCATTCACCAATCTAATCAATACATCCGTTATATTGTTATCACTCTCTACAACCATCCAAGTTAATGCTTCTTCTAAAGAAATAACTTTACCATTTGGAAAATTGTCTCTAAAGGGACTCCAAGTGTTTTCTAATAATTCTTCAGTCGTAATCAAAAGTTCTTGCTCTTTTGCGAGTTCATGCTTCTCCACCTTATTCAAAACTGCCAATGCAATAGGAATTTTTACCGTGCTCATCATGGGATAGAGATTATCTCCATTTATTGACAGTATTCTATTTGACCTCGAATCAATAATCGATAAACCAATATCAGTTTTAGCATTAGATATTAGTTTTTCTAAACTGCTTTTCAAAGCACTATCAGATTGGTTTTTACTACAAGAAATTATGAGTAGAGTTGTGATTAATAAGCCAATTATTTTCTGAATTTTCACTTCTTTTATTTTTAATAAAGCACAACGTTTATGTATAAGATTAGTGGCGTATTTAAGCACTTAATTTAGCAAATAAACACTAAATAGAAAATCCGCGAGGATTTTCGTAAGTAAGCGAGAACTAGCCATTAATTTTATACTTTGTTGTGTGTAGGCTTTTTTGTCCGAACAACTATTGTATTCGCTGCTAAATCTCCGATGCGTTTATTTTGGTTATTATTCGCTGCTACTATTAGTCCAATCAAAAAGATGTAATCGACAATTCCGATAAAAAATCGACCGAACGCTTGTCCGATTCCAATTGGTTTAAATTCATTCGTTACTACTTTTAAGTCCAAAAATCTTTTTCCGACTGTTTGTCCCCAAATTCCTTCGCTAATTGGCCAAAGAAAAAATCCGATTAGAAACATTCCGAAAGCTGGAAGTCCATTAAAACTATATCCGCCTTCATCGTTAGGCGTTCCAAAAAATAATCCGATTATCATTCCAATAAGCCAATAGATAAAAAAATCAATTAAAAACGCTCCGATTCGATATCTTTTTTTTGCGATTTCAAATCCGCTATTTTGCGTTTTAATTTGTTTTTCAATAGTAATTTCTGTCATTCAGTTTTCGTTTTTCAGCTTACACACAACAAGCGAATAAAACACACTAACGCAGTTATTTACTTGTTTAAATTAATAGTTTGCTTTTCTACTTTAGTAGTTTGATATTAAGTGGTTAGTATAACTTTATCCGTCTAATAGTCACTTATTAGTCGACTATTAAGCGCTTAATAGTCGACTAATATTTTTTATTCCACCAAGATAATGGTTTATTTTAAATCATTCCATAGTAGTTTGAAAAATAAAGTGTTGAATTTATTTTTACCTTATCACGGTTGGTATCAATTTTATTCCAATAAAAATTCTAAAGTTGGGTAATCATTGCTGTTTCTTATAAAAGCTAATTAGCCAATCAAATTGAAATCCAATTTCATTAACTCGTTTCGACACTGCTCATTTATATCCACCAATTACTGAGAGAAATAGAATTAATCCTTGATTTTTAGATTGATTTTAGCTTATTTTTTCGGAGGGCAGAAATAGGGGATGTCGTCCTTATTTTAGAAAGTATATGCGAATGTCTATAAGGTTCAGCAAACAATGGCTTTTATTTGTTAGGTCATTTCACTACCTGTTATTTGACGCATTGTCCAAAATGAGTTTCAAATGGGTCAACTCTGATTTTTGCAGAACGCTTATAAAATAACAACCTGATATATTGTTGGATAAATCAAACGATGTTTGATTGCCATCGGAGCTGTAAACTTTTTGTCCTTGAGAGTTATGTATTTCAATCGAATTGATCTCATTGGAGTCACTATTAGATTGCATTATGAATTTTCCAGAAGTAGGGTTAGGATAAACTTTTAAAAGAACCGTTTCATTTTTTTTGCATTTGTTTGAGAAAATCATAGCCACGTATTCATAGTCTCCATTGTGATCCGATTGCTTTAACCGATAGTAAGAGCTTTTTTTTCTTAGAGTGATGTCTTTTAATGAATAATTAAGCTGTTTGTTTGAATTTCCGGCTCCTTTAACCGTTCCAACTTTACTCCATTGAATTCCTTCAGTGCTATGTTCAACGGTAAAATGATTGTTATTGATCTCCGAAGCTGTTTCCCACTGTAAAATAGTATTTTGTTTTTCACAAAGACCTGTAAAAGATAATAATTCAATAGGAAGTGGTGTTACAGTATGTGGTGTGTTTGCTGTCACCGCATAGATAGATGCTGCTCCTGCAGTAGAAAGCAATCTACCTTCTAGCAGTCCGCCTGCACCCATCGAAATAGCTCCATTACTTGCGATAAGTGTTCCTTTCATATCGGTGGAAGCAGCCAAAGCAATTGCTCCTTCCGCTATCCAAAATACATTGCTCGATAATGCTCCATTGATCAAAGTTATGGTAGTAGAGGCTCCTGTTGTAAATGCCCCTCCAAACTTAAAAATGAAAATGGCATCAGCATTTCCTTCTGCGTCTAATGTTAGACTTCCACCTACCGATCCTGCCCCTCCAATGCTATAGACACCTTCAGCAAGTGTTTCCCCTGCTCCAAAAGCGGCAGCATGTCCCACTACAGTTGCTGGTATACTAAATATTTCATTGTAGGCAGCGATTACATCAATGGCGCATTGCGCAGTGATAGCATTAATAGAATCAATTTTACCATGGACAAAACTTGGAGCGCCAAATCCAGTTATTGCGCCATTATTTGTTCCGATATTTCCGTATACATGAGAGATTCCTGTATTTCCCAAAGCCCCTGTTGGAGTATAAATGACAAAGTCATAAGTAGCCCCTAAATTTGGAGTTTGAGCAAAACTGAGAATGGGAAAAAATAAAACCGATAAAGCAGTAATGCAATTTTTTAGTGATTTAACTTTGTTTTTTATTTGCCACAATTCACTAAAAAATAAAGTCACACGCATTTTTCCATTGTCTGGAAATCGATTATTCTTAGCTATCTTTTCTAAGAAAGAATTTTTTACGCTGTATTTTATCTCTTGATCAATATTTTTTGTAAAATATCCCATGAGGTAAACCTAATAAGGTTGAATCTTTATACTGTTACACAATGATTGGGAAGTGTTGCATAAATCCCACATTTGGGAGGAGCATTTATGGATTGAAACAGAAATTAACAAAACACACCCTTTCGCTTTTAGCTCATTTTATTGGCTATAATTGTTAAATAATTATCTCAAATTCAAGTACTTCCTTTTTTAATAAAACACAAAAACGACTTGAAATTTCCCTCAAGTCGTTTTATTAAAATAATTGGTTGTCTATTTTATTAATCTATTACCGTGATTAACTTATCTTTTGGTTTTCTTACTTTTTCTAGTTTAACCAACCAGTCTTTGTCTGCTTCTCTATAACCAATCGGAAGCATTACACAGCTTCTCAACCCCCTTTCTCTTAGTCCCAATATTTCATCTACTGCTTCAGGGTCAAAACCTTCCAAAGGAGTGGCATCTACACCTTCGAATGCTGCAGCGGCTATGGCTTGAGAAAAAGCAATGTAGGCTTGTTTTGCAGCATGATTAAAGTTGACTTCTGCCTCTTTTTGAGGGTAGCTGCTCAATAACATCTGTCGGTAATTTTCCCAACCTTCATTTTTGAATCCACGTATTTCATTTGTCAAATCAAACATATAATTGATACGATCTGCGGTGTAGGTATCCCAAGCTGCAAAAACCAATAAATGGGAACAATCGGTAATCACAGATTGATTCCATGCTACAGGTTTGATTTTTTCTTTCATTTCTTGATTGGTAATCACAATAATTTCAAAAGGCTGCAATCCGCTTGAAGTCGGAGCCAAAGAAGCTGCTTCTAAAATGTTGTCTATCTTTTCTTGAGGCACTTTTTTGCCATTCATGGCTTTCGCTGCGTATCTCCAATTTAACTTGTCTATTAATTCCATTACTCTATTTTATTTGTTATCTTTTCTTATTTAGTATTTCAATCCACTGATTTAATTGATGTTTCATCAGTATTACATCCTCAAGCTCCACTGATTCAGACAACAGGTTTTCCAACATTTTATCTGGAATAAGAGCTGCCTTTCTCTCCAATTCTTTTCCTTTTTTGGTCAGATTAATGACCACACATCGTTCATCATTTATGGATCTGTTTCGATCAATCAACTCTAGCTTGGCCATACGCTGAAGCAAGGGAGATAGGGTGTTCGTTTTTAAGATGAGTTTTTTTGCAATATCATTAACCGATACTTCATCATTTTCCCAAAGAACCAACAGCACTAAATATTGAGGATAAGTAATTTCCAATTCATCCAAATACGGTTGGTAAGCTTGAGTGATGAGACGCGATGCAGAATACAACGGAAAACATATTTGATTGTTCAATTTTAATTGTTCTGTAGCCATGTTTGCTTAGTTTTTATTGTGGGTTTCTGAAGCGTTCTTTTTTTGCCTCCAAGCTTTCCAACCACCAGTTGACCATAGTGCCCAAGCAATTAAAACCGGTTGAAAGAACAAACGGATTAGTCGAGCTCGATCAGAATCTAATGCTCCAAATGCATCTCGACCTTCTAGGTATTGAGAAATATTTCCGGGAAAGATGAGAACGAAGAAAATGGCCAATGCCCAGCCAAATTCTACCCGTTTGTTCTTCCAAAGAGCTAATCCAAGTCCCAAGGTAATCTCTACAATTCCTGAAAGAATGACTACCAGATCTTTACTCATCGGAACCCAGTCTGGTACTTGCGCCTGAAAGTCAATTCGGTTAAAAGTTAGGTGATTAACTCCAGCATAGACCATGAATAGGGCGAGTAGAATTCTGAAAATGTTTTGAATGGTTGATGTTTTAACAGTCATTGTCTATTATTTTATATCGTTGTCGATTATATCGTGTGAGATACAAATGTACACACTGTTTCTGAATTGATATTCTTTTTAAGTTTTTTTAGATTTTAAACTTTAGGGAGCTAAGATTGAGATTAATAAAATAGGGTAGACATTGCTATCTGAATAACTTTTTGTGTGATTGAGTTTTTTAGCAACTATAATTTGGTCAGCTTCATCCAATAGATTACACTGATTTTAAAATGGATTATAATTTAATAAAATCGAATTTTCATTCAAGTGATTCCTTGACAGAAATATGTGCTTGAGTAAAAATTTTGCTTGTTAACTTTGATTGAATAAAGGTCTGAAATTTAACAATTGCACTTAAAGTAGGACCTGAGCCATCTACGAATTGAAATTAGTCAAGAGGAGTCTTTTAACAGAAATGAATTAAGTCCATTTAAATTACACTACTTTATTGTAAAAGGAGTTTTACGCTTTAAAACCAAGCACACAAACATCATCTAATTGCTCTAAATCTCCTTTCCACTTTTGAAAATTTTCTTGTAGCAACTTCTGCTGTTCTTTCATAGTTTTTGTTCTGATTTCAAAAAGCAACTTCTTGAAATTAATCGATTTAAACTTTTTCCCCCTTTCACCACCAAATTGGTCGGCATATCCATCACTTGATAAATAAATTAAATCACCGCTATCTAGATCTACTGTATGGTTAGTGAACTTTTTTCTTGTGGAATATTTACCAATTGGCTGTTTATCTCCTTTTATTTCTTCTAGTTCGTTACCATTATTTCGGATGATCCACAATGGATTTTGAGCTCCAGAATATTCTAATCGTTTTGTAGAAGGCTGAAAAGCGCAAATTGCAATGTCCATTCCGTCTTTTACGTCCTCAACTGAGTTTTCAAATTGATCCAATATTATTTCTAGGGTTTTGTCTAAAATAGATGCAGGTTGCACTAGTCCGTATTCTTTTACTGCTCGATTAAGGGCATTGCTGCACATTACACTCACCATTGCTCCCGGAACACCATGTCCGGTGCAGTCTGCTGCTGCAAACAATACTAAATCCTCTTTTGCTTCCATCCAGTAAAAATCACCAGCAACGATATCCTTTGGTTCATATACAATGAAACAATCTTTGAGTTTTTCACTGACCAGATTCAACGGAGGCAAAATGGCATTTTGAATTCTTTTAGCGTAATTGATAGAATCTGTTATCTCTTTTGTTTTTTCCTCCAATTGAGAATGTTGATGAAGTACTTCATCTCTATGCTTTTCAGCAAGATTTTTTTGCTTAGAAATTTCTGCCGCTTGAGCCTTTTGTTTGCGATAGTTTTTATAACCAATCACACCTAAAACTCCAATAATGATAAGTATCGCTATAATTAAATAGATAATAGTTTTCTGTTGGTTCAAGGTTTCAACTGATGTATTTAATTTCAGTCGAGTATCTTCTAAATTTTCAGAAGCTTGAATAAGGTTTTTCTCAGATTCTTCTACCTTTAAAATGTTTTTTCGGTATTCTGCCTCCGTTTTTATAATGGAGTCCGATAATCGATTTAACTCTATTGACTGATTTATAATTTGATTTTCAACTAATTCTATGTTTGACTGTTTCTGTTCAACTGAACTTTCTAAATTGTTAATATTAGATTTTAGAGAACTAATTTCAGTTTCTTTTTTGGTTAATTTTTGGATTTCACTATCAAGTTCTGTCTTTAGTTCAGAAACCACTTTGTCAAATTCTTTATCATTCTTTTTATTCGCAGCTGCCTGCTTTGCTTTTTCATCCTCTTCTTCTGTATTTCTGTTAAATACTGAATATGGATCTCTTGGATAGGTCAATTTGCTGTACGTAGTTATAGAAATCTTTTTAAGGTCTTTAGTTACTTTTAAATTTTGCTTTTCAATTTCTTCTTCATTTAATGTGAATTTGATTTTATTTCCTTTGGAGACAAAATTTAGCATGCATTCATCCTCTCGATATTCACTCGTTACTACTAAAACTGGGGAGCTGCCTAACTTGCGATATATTCGTTCAAGCGGATATAATAATTGATTGTTAACATAAACGATGTGGTATGATGTAATTTTATCTAAATCAGAAACTTGAATAATTTCAAAGTTCCCTCCATTGACACCTTTTGAATCAGCATAACTTGCAAATTCTTCGGCGAGTTGTGGATTATTCATAATAGCAATCCTGAACTTTTTTGAAGAATTCATATTTGGCCATGTCACGTTATCAATAAATTGATATAGATAGATCGATTTAAGTTTAACACTCTGACCTTCATTTATCTCATTGTACCTACTGGATTGGGCAAAAGTAAAAAAGTAAGAGACTAGAATTGAGATTAATAAGAGAAGGTTTCTAATGGGACGTTTCAAGGAAAAAATCATTTATTTTAATATAAAATATGATGGAAATATACGCGATTCTTGATAAGTATAAAATAAAATACGAGGTATAGAGCAATAATTGTTGCGAATGACATGAAAATGTAGTTAGAATGCAATTTTTTGAGATAAACTTAATAAGTAAACTACATAAAAATTATATTTTCTGTTTGGTCATCTGATGTCGCGTTTCTTTTTTTGTAATAAAATCTAATAAGTCTGTAAACTATTAATGGAATACTAATATTGAAGTTTCGATGTGTGAGAACTCAATTGTTTTTTGTTTTAATTAATTGTATTTTAATTATTTAATTTATTTTGCTAAATAAGCTAGGATCTTCCAACATAAACTCCAAAATAGGACGACATTTATTTTTACAAGCTGGGTAAAATTCGAGGTGTTTTCTTTCATTGTTGGCCATAGCTCCTCCCCACCAAAATTCCGCAATAGCGATGGGTTTTAATTGGTGTTGAAATGCATATTGCAACAATTTAGGTGCAGCACATTCTCCGGCTGCTGACGGAGGATTTCCATGAGTTGATTTTTCAAATATTTGCAATACATTTTGAGTTTCACCTGAAGTATTAGAGAAACGATAATTCTCAAAGAGTTGCTGCTGCAATGCGAACGACTTTAGCTTTCTTTTCTCTTTTAATAAATTTAATTCAAGAAGGGTAGTGGCAGCTTTAATCTGATTACTGAGTTCAGTTAATTCTACCATTCCTTTATTTATAAAATAGTCGTCGGTAGAGTCATCAAAAACGGAAGGAACGAATTTTTCGCATTCAGAGTTTCCTGGCAATTTACCTGAAACGGTTCCTATGAAAGCATAGTTAAGGTCTTCTTTTTGAACAACCATTACCCCAAACATTTTCCCTTTTTTGGAAAGTAACTCAGGTTGCCATTTTTGCGATTCTTTTACTAAGAAAACTTGAAACTCTTCAGTAGCAATTTGAGCGATTTCTGGCACTTCAGCTTCAAAAGGATTATTGAGTTTTTCAGGAATTTTGATCTTTGAGTGATCTGAATCGAAGTGGAAGAGATATCTTGTACTCATTAGCTAGGTCTTTAAAGTGAAACAACTAACGAATAAGTAGCTATTTAAATGGGTGCAAAATTAACTATTTAAATCATTAATTTTGAATATTCACCCTTAAATTCATTTCCAAGAATAATCATTACATTTCAAGAAATTTCCAAGATTAGACCTTTTACAAAAATAGCCACAGCCTTAGCATTTTCGCCCACTGCAGAAGCCCTTCTGCATGAAGCTAAACGTATTGCAAATCGATTTGATGCCCAACTAGTATTGATACATGCAGGTGAAAAAAATGATCAGGCTGTTTCTAAAATGAAGGATCTACTAGAACGAGTCGGTTTATCAGAAGCCGACACAAAAATAATTTGGGAAGAAGGTAAGCCAGTCGAGGTCTTAAGTGAAATTTGCCGGCAAGAAAATATAGATTTATTGGTGCTTGGTGCCATTCGTAATGAAGCTTTTTTAAGGTATTACATGGGGTCGGTTGCTCGTAAAATTTCTAGAAATCCACCTTGTAATTTACTGTTAGTTACCAATCCTAGTAAGAAATCGAGTCGATTAAACAGCATAGTAGTCAGTGGAATAAATCATCCTAAAACATCAAATACGATTTATACTGCATTGGAATTTTCCAAACAGTTTAAAGTCAAAGACATTTCAATTGTTGAAGAGGTAAAGCCTTCAAAAGTGAGTACACGAATAAATGATGACAAAACCTTAGAGATTGCATTCTCTGAAAAAGAGGCTTTACAGCAAATTGAAAATCAACGGATACAACTAATATTAGAACCGATTAGAGATAAGGTAGATGCAGCAATATCCCAGAAATGCGTTTTTGGCAAAGAAGGATATTCAATAGGTCATTTTGCAGAAGTTAAAAAAGCAGATTTATTGGTAATGAATAGCCCAGATAAAAAGTTGGGAATTTTTGATCGATTTTTTCCCCACGACTTAGAATATGTATTATCAGATTTACCTTGTGATTTAATGATTGTACACCAACCTGTTAAATCATGAGCGAAATTCCCACAGGTATAGAAGGATTAAAGAAGTTTGGAGTCAAGAATGTGCTCTCTGGGTTTGTGGTTTCTTTAATTGCATTGCCGTTAGCTTTGGGTTTGGCATTGGCTTCAGGTGTTCCTCCAATGGCTGGAATCATAGCTACAGTTATCGGTGGAATTTTGGTTTCCATTTTTGGAGGAAGTAACGTCACCATTTCAGGTCCTGGAAATGGTTTGGTGGTGGTCATCCTTACTTCTGTAATCAGTCTGGGTGGTGAAAATTTATTAGCTGGTTATGCCTATACATTAGCCGCCATTGTTGTTTCAGGAATTATCATTCTCATTTTAGGATTTTTAAGATTGGGGAGCCTTTCCGATTTTTTTCCTTCTGCTACCATTCAAGGAATGCTTTCGGCAATCGGCTTAATTATCATCGCAAAGCAAATCCATGTGATGTTTGGTGAAAGTGGAGTGGAAGCGGCAAACAACTTAATGTTGCTGACTGAAGTGCCCAATTCCATCATCAATATGGCGCAATCTGAAAGTATCCCTTGGTCGGGAATTATGGGGATTGTGAGTTTGGGAATAATGGCATTTTATTCCAAAATTACGAATCGTTACTTTCAAGCTGTTCCTGCCCCCATGTGGATTGTATTGATTGCTGTTGGTTTCTATTACTATTTTGACTTAATCTCGGCCTACGAGTTTCCAATTACTACTGATTTGTTGATTCAAATTCCCAACGACATTACTCAAAGCTTTATGCTGCCAGATTTTGGAAGTTGGAACAGTAAAGCATTTTTTATTGCAGTATTGTCCATTACTTTAATCGCCACCATCGAATCTTTGTTGAGTATAAAGGCAGTTGACAAATTGGATATCTATAAACGTCGGTCCAATGTCAACAGAGATTTGAAAGCATTGGGATTGTCGACAATTGTGTCCGGAATGATTGGAGGGTTGCCTGTTGTTGCTGTAATTGCTCGAAGTTCTGTGAATGTCAATCAAGGTGCTACTTCACGACTCTCCAACTTTTTTCACGCAGCATTTGTCTGCTTGTTTGTGCTGCTGTTTAGTGGATTACTCAATCGAATACCACTTTCTGCCTTGGCAGGAATATTAGTATTCACGGGCTATAAATTAGCTTCTCCAGACAAGTTTAAACAAATGTATCAGTTTGGAAAAGATCAATTTCTGATTTTTTTAATCACGTTGTTAGCTACCTTACTTTTTGGGTTAATCAATGGAATTGCGATTGGAATCGTGACTTCCTTTGTCATTCAATTTTACTTGATGGAAGATCGAATGGAGTTCCTTAGAAAGCCATTTCGACCCAATACTTTATTGTATCAAGAAGAAGATGGAAAACTGCACTTGAGCGTAAAAGGGCATGCTAGTTTTTTGAACTACTTGAATTTAAAGAATCAGTTGGATTCCATTCCTCCAGAAAAGCATTTAATCTTGGACTTTTCGCTTACCAATTTTGTAGACAATTCAGTGATGGAACACATTCACCATTACAAGGATGATTTCATCAAAAAAGGCAGTAATCTTGAAGTGGTAGGGCTTGATATTCATGATGCCACATCATTGCATCCATTTGCCGCAAGACGATTGTTGAAGTTGACTTCCTTCATAAAAAAAGGGGATGTTCTTTCCACTCGTCAAAAGAAACTAAACGAATTTGCTAAAGAAGTAGAATGGAAATTTAAAACAAACTCTGTGTTCAAAGTGCCATTGCTAGAAGCTTTTCCATTTTTTAGAACTAAAACCATTGATCACGCCTATAATGTGTTTACTGGGGTGCATAAAGGAATCGACTTTAAGCTGATGGACGTCGAGTTTTACGAAGGAGAATTTATTGCTAGAGAGGTACATAAGTTGACAATTTTATTGATTTCTCCAACGGTAAAAATTCCAAAATTTAGATTAGACAAGGAACGAATTTTTGATCGAATTGCTGGTATGGCAGGCTTCGAAGACCACGACATCGAAGGGTATGAAGACTTCTCCAAACGATTTTTATTGCAAGGAGAAGACACAGAAGGAATCAACCAATTCTTTAGTCGTGAGCTGATCTTCTTTTTTGAAAGCCATCCGTATTACCATTTAGAATCAGACGGTGAAAATATCTTGATTCTAAAAGGACAACGAATAGCCACCATGAGCGAGATAAAAGCATTGGCTTGCTATGGAATGGAGTTGGTAGATAAGTTGGGTGGTAAGGAGGAGTAGTCAGTCCATAATTATAAAAAGCATGTTTCTTTAGATTGGAGTTTAATCACTAAAACCGTACTTTCGAAAAGTTAGGTTGATGCGAGGATTTTTATATTTTGGATTCGTCGGTAGGCTATGCTCATACCTTTGCTGACAATGCTCGCCCATGATGACTAGGCTTCCATTTTCTAATGTGGTCTCCAATTCAATCCCACTTCCAATTTCTCTAAAAATAAATGTTCGCTCTTCGCCCAAACTGATGGATGGAATAACAGAGGTATCACCAAAAGCAACAAAATCAGAATGAAAATCAACTCCTGAATTCCCGTCAGGATAATGAATTAATACACAAACCTGAAACTGCTGATTGGTTAGGGCCTCAATTCGATTTTTAACAGACTCCATTTTTTTAGTCCAAAGCATTGTTGGACCCCATTTTTCTTCAGGAAATTTATTTTCATCCAATAGGTTTTGGTCTACAAACATTATTTTCCCAAAATTGACAGGTACTGAATCTCCACTTTCAGTTTGTGGGCAAAAAGTGGAATTTTCAATAAGACTATTTAGTTCTTTGAAGAGCTCATTTGCTTCGGTAGTTTCGATAAAATTAGAATAATAGTCAACTTCACAGTTTAGTTTTAATTTCATTTTTCCATTTATTAATTACATCATCCCAAACAGACTCTAGTTGCTCTTCACTATCATCACATGAAAAATACATAATATTTAGTGCAGCATATTGGTTATGATATTGACTGATTATTTGCATATTGCTAGTAGCTTGTTTGACAGACATTTCTTTACCTTGTATCTTTAGCCTTGCTGTTTCTAAAACTAATTCTTTTAGAGGATGTTCAAACTTTGAATCAACTAACTTGATAAGCTCAAATTGAATTCTATTTGAAAGTTGATTCTTTATTGATGAGGGTATCCTACAAATTTCTTCGACAATTGCAAAGGTAGAATTGGCTGAAACCCGAAATGATTCATCTATCAAACTCAAGCACTCCTTTCTATTATGATAAGGGAACTTGCATTCAATTTTATTTAGGAAGTCACGCTCTATTGTTTTCAAATCATTCATTTCTGAAAAATATATTTATCTATGTTTAGATTAAATGAACGTAATTCATTTTGAATATGAAAACTTAATGGGTAGTATATATTTTACTCTCTGTGGTTTTCCATCTTTAAACGGTGGTTCCCATGCAGGCATTTCTTTTACCACTCTTATTGCTTCAGCTTCGTAATGTTTTATTTGATTTTCATCACATTCTTCGCAAAAAGTCTTCTTAATTTCAACTTGCCTAGGGTAGCCTGATGTGTCAATTAAAAACGCTACAAATATCTTTACATTTAGGCTATCCGATAAGCTTTGGTTTTCTAAACTTCCTTTCAAGGTGTCATTAACTCTAACTGATTGTGCATGACAATTAGAAATAATCATTATTAGACATATCACAAGAATCATTAATATTTTTGAACTATAGTTTTTCATTATTCTATTTCCCATAAAATTGATTCGCATCCCATTTCTTTGGATTATTAATAATGTGTTTTTTAATCTCATAATCTAAACTATCCTTTCACAGCTAAAATTACATTGTATTTCCACAGGTGTTCCTTTAGCGCTTTGTATTGGAAATAACCGCATTTATAATGATTTCCTGCAAAGCGAGTGACATTTGAATTCAGTAAATTATATAGCTCAGAAGGGATTGCTCCAAGTATTGCCGAATAATACAATCGCTTTGCACTCTTTTGTATTTCGGTGGTGTAATCAATACTTTTTACATAAATAAACCCTTCTTGGGTCAGATTTTCAGTTAAAAAATCACAGGTAACGAAATGAGAAATTCCCCACGTCTCTCCCCATTTTTTAATCCATGAATTAGAGTCTTGTTGGTTGGCATCAGTTAGAAAAAAATCACTTAAAATTAATCGCCCACCCTTTTTTAATAAACGATAAGCTTCCTTAATAAATAACAATTTGTCTGGAGCAGAAGAGCTACTTTCACATGCCCATATTACATCAAAGGAGGCATCTGGAAATGACGTTTTGGTGTAGTCCATCACCATGAATGTAACTTTATCACCCATATTTTTCTTAGCGGTAATCCGGTTAGCAAATAACATCTGTTTTTGACTTAAAGTAATTCCAGTTACCCTACAATTCTTTTGCTCATTTAGAAAGATTGCTGCTCCACCAACGCCACAGCCTGCATCTAGTATTTTGTCGGTCTCTGAAATTTCAGCCAACTCCATCAGCACTCGATTGGTATTTATCAATGCTTCTGCAAAACTCTTGGTGTTTTTAGTCCAAATTCCATAATGCAATGAAAGCCCCTTTTCAAGATTCCACCATCGTTCATAATGAGATAAAGTGTTGTTATAGTATTCAGCTACATCGTCTTTTGTAAACATTCTAATTCGTTCTGGAGTGGCGGTCAATCGGGTAAAAATAGGAATATTACTTTTTATAAAATTTATCGGCATCCCATTTCTTAGGATTATTGATAATGTAATTCTTAATGTTTTGATATGATTTGTCGTTGTGAATAATAATGTCGTAAAATAGAGATTGCCACCCAAAGGTGAATCCCATTCTATTGGCATGTTTGGTCACAGCAGATTTGTATCCTCCGATAATAGAAGATATGGAGTTTTTTCCCTGATTTTGGAATCGGTTTTGAGCGATGGTTTTATTGGATTCGGGAATGTTCATCGATGGCAGCAGAGTCAAGGCATGCCTTGACTGTACGCCATCGCGCATTCCAATATCATCGTTTTCCCGATTGCCATTCTCTTCATCCATATTATTTCTATCGGTATTTCCATCCAAAATTAATATCCCATGAATATGATTGGGCATCACGATAAATTCGCCCAATTCTATATTTTTAGCATGATTTTTTATCTCATGCCACAGTAAATCGGCTATCACACCTGCGCCGGAAAGTTGCATTTTTTCATCTTTAATTTCACCAAAGTAATGTGCCATATTCTTTGTGCAAATCGTAATGAAGTAGGCCGCATTCCAACGGTAATCCCAATTGGGGTGTCGAGCAGATGCAATTCTATATTTATTTTGGTATTTGTCGGCCATACTGAATACTTTAATCTGAAAGATAGCGATTTATCACATGAATTCTAAACAGTATTTAAATTGTGTTCTTTTCTTCGATAATAGTAAAATATCCCGATTATTAGTATCAATTGAATAATTATTGAGAATATAGAGCCTTCAAAACCAAAGATTCCACCATTATAAATGTTTGGTTCATCAAATGAAAATTCAACGATAGAATAGGAGTCTCGTCCGCTTACATTAAATCCCAAAAGCGATTGAAATAAGTTCCAACTAAAATGTAATGAAATTGGAAACCATAAATTCCGAGTGTAAATATAAGATGAGCCTAATAGTATACCACCAAGAAATAAGTCAAAAAAACTAAGGATATTTAATCCATTGTTAAAATAGTGCATTGTAGCAAATAAAACTGCTGATATGCAAAGTGCTAGATACTTATTAACTGATGTAATAAGATTCTTGAGTATGTAGCCTCGCACAAATACTTCTTCATTAATCGCAACTATTAAAAATAAAATAACAGAAGTGATTACTTCTAAGTAATTTATGGAGATTCTAACTATACTAATTTCATTTGTTAGATACATTAAAGTAATAGCCAATGTCATTACTATTGCTCCGATTCCAATTCCTGCAACAATATCAGGAATTCTATTTTTTATTTGGAAACCAATTGCAATAAAACTTTCCTTATCTATAAACTTGACAAAAGTCCAAATTGTAATTAGTGAACCAATACAAGCACAAAACATCACAATTGTGTCTTCTAAAGTTTGAGTTAAATGAATTGAACTAACACCACCTGTTATAATTGCATACCCAAGAACAACGAATATGCTTGTGGTAATGTAATATGGAATCAAAATTAAAAGGATTCTTACCCAACCAATGCTAAGTTTGCTTAAGAGTATGTTTTTTTTCAATCGTTAAGAGTATTAAACTTTTCTTGCTGAGAAAATCTTACTTATCAGTATTTCAACCACCAAGATACTCAATCATTCTAATTCAATGAGCAGTATATTGAAAAATAAAGCATTGAAACAATCGGAATATTCTAATCCTTAAAAAACATAATGTACAACATACAAATCACCACAATCAAAGCAAACCAGTTTCGAGGTGGGATGTCTTTCATGTCTTCTATCAGGTATTTTATGCGCTTGTTCATGAGGTGTAGCAGAGAATATTAGGTAGTTAATAGATGTAATCCGTATCCACTAACGGCACCAATGATTACAATGAGAATGGGATTTTTGAGGTTAAATCCAAAGTACAAGATTCCTGTAAGAGCAGCGATAACAGCCGTTCTCCAATCGATGAAAATATCTCTTCCAAATTGGAGTAATACCGCAATCATCACACCTACGGCGCCCACATTTACAGCATCTAAAAAAGCACTAGCCATTTTAGAACTTCTCAATTTTGGAATCAAAGGATTCAACAACCAAACAAACAAAAATGAAGGCAAGAAGATCCCTGCTGTCGCCATTAACGCACCTTTATATCCGTGCAAATAATATCCGATAAAACTAGCTGTTGACAATACCGGCCCGGGTGTAAATTGTCCCATCGCCACTGCGTCTAACAATTCTGGTTTGGTCAACCATCCCAAACGTTCCACCAATTCAGCATCTAAATAAGCAATCAATACATAACCGCTTCCAAATAGAATAGCTCCTATTTTCAAAAAAGTCCAAAATAATCCTACAGAAGTAATTGCAGAAACCCCTGTAGAAGCAGCAGCTGGAATGAATAATGGCAACAATTTTCGTCCACCTCTAGAGGAGTTTCGTTGGCTCATGAAGGAAAACAATAACCCAATGGCACCAGCTCCCAATATGGCGATGACTTCGCTCAATCCAAAAACACTAAATAAAATGACGAAAAACGCCAATACCATGTGGTGGTTTTCTTTGATGGCTTTGTTTCCCAATTTAAGGATGGCACTTAAGATAACGCACAATACAGCGGCTTGTATTCCATAAAAGAAAGGCTCAATGGCCGGAACTTTACCATATTCGGTGTAGAATACGGCCAAAATTACGGTGAGGATAGTAGCAGGAATAATAAAAGAGAGTCCGGCGACGAATAGACCAGCAACACCGCCTCGGTGATACCCACAATGCATGGCCATTTCTGTGGAGTTGGGCCCGGGAATCAAGTTGGTGGCGCCTACCATGTCCAAAAAGTGTTGACGATCCATCCATTTACGTTTGTTCACCACTTCTTCTTCCATCATTCCGATGTGAGCAGCCGGCCCTCCAAAAGCAACCAATCCTAACTTTCCAAACAATTTCCCGATTTCCAATAAGTGTCCCACAGTTGTTTTTTTCGCAAATTTATAGGTTTATACTCGGACAATCCCCTTTTTATTTGAGCAATCACGGCACAGTTTGTAATTTAGCAGCCAATTAACAGAACAAAATGAGCAAAGGACTAGGAATCCCTAAAGGAACGAGAGATTTTTCACCGAAAGAAATGGTGCGACGAAACTATATTTTCGATACCATAAAACGTGTGTTTCAAACCTATGGCTATATGCCGATTGAGACACCTTCGATGGAAAATATGGAAACCTTGACGGGAAAGTATGGAGATGAAGGCGATCGATTGATCTTTAAGATTTTAAAACGCGGTGAAAAATTTGAAAATTTATTAAAATGGATCAAACAAAATGATTCGACAATTGAGATAACTGATTTAGATAAATCAATTAGGTCAAATTTTTTTTCAGATGAGGCTCTTAGATACGACTTAACGGTTCCTTTTGCACGTTACGTTGTTCAGCATCAAAACGACATCACTTTTCCTTTCAAGCGCTATCAAATTCAGCCAGTTTGGCGCGCTGATCGTCCACAAAGAGGGAGATACAGAGAGTTTTACCAATGCGATGCAGATGTAGTAGGTTCTGATGCATTGATTCACGAAGTGGAGTTGATTCAGATTTTTGATAAAGTGTTGACTCAATTGCAGATTCCATCATTTACTATCAAGTTGAACAATCGAAAGGTGTTGAGTGGAATTGCAGAAGTGATAGGACAGCCAGAGCAGTTGATTAATATTACGGTAGCGATTGATAAGTTGGATAAAATCGGCAAGGAAAAGGTGTTGGAAGAGTTGACCGAAAGAGGGGTAAGGGCCGATGCCATTGAGAAACTGTCTCCATTGTTTGATTTATCGGGAACCAACGAACATAAATTATCGATTTTGAAAAGTTTTCTTGCTGATTCCGAGGTAGGGATGAAAGGAACGGAAGAGCTGGAATACGTATTGAATTACATCAATTTAGTGGGATTAGAATCTGCTGAATTGGAGTTGGACGTGACTTTGGCCCGTGGGTTAAATTATTACACCGGAGCTATTTTCGAAGTGAAGGCGAACAATGTGAGTATTGGCAGTATATGCGGCGGTGGTCGTTACGACGATTTAACTGGTATCTTTGGATTGAAAGATGTATCAGGAGTCGGGATTTCTTTTGGAGCAGATCGAATTTACGATGTGTTGGAGGAGTTGAATTTATTCCCTGAAATAGAAAATCAAACTACACAAATTTTGTTTTTGAATTTTGGAGAAAAGGAAGAGCAGTTTGTGTTTAAAATAGCATCTCAATTGCGCAACAAAGGAGTAAACGTAGAAGTATATCCGGATGCTGCGAAGTTGAAAAAGCAGATGAAGTATGCCGACAACAAAAATATACCGACTACAGTAATTGTAGGAAGTGAGGAGTTGGCCAATAACACCCTTTCGGTGAAGGATATGAAATCCGGAGAACAAGAAAAAGTATCAGTAGAACAATACATTGCAAGATTTTAGACCATGGGACGAAAAATACATTACATCAGCAAAGAACGATTAACAGTTGAACGCATTGATACCATTTTAACAGGAGATTATGTGTTGGAATTGAGCGAAGAAGCAAAGAATTCAATTGTTGCTTGTCGTGAGTTTTTGGACAAAAAAGTGGAGCGCAGTGTAGATCCTATTTATGGAATCAATACTGGTTTTGGATCGTTGTGCGATACCGAAATTGATAAACAAGATTTACAAAAATTACAACGCAACTTAGTGATTTCTCACGCTTGCGGAATGGGAGAGAAGGTGCCGAATGTGATTGTTAAAATCATGTTGCTGCTGAAAGTTCAGAGTTTGTCTTATGGACATTCAGGTGTGCAGTTAGCAACCCTAGAGCGATTGATTGGCTTTTTCAACAATGATATTTATCCTGTTATTTATACCCAAGGTTCATTGGGCGCTTCAGGAGATTTAGCTCCATTGGCGCACTTGTCGTTGCCGTTATTGGGCTTGGGCGAAGTGATGCATTATGGTGCCAAGCGAACAGGGGAGAAGATGAATGAGAAAATGGGTTGGGAACCGATTGTATTGCAATCCAAAGAAGGATTGGCATTGTTAAACGGAACGCAATTTATGAGTGCTTATTCGAGCTATATTTTGATGGAATTAAGGCGATTGTCTGCTATTTCTGATGTTAATGCAGCCATGAGTATAGAAGCTTTCGACGGAAGAATTGAGGCATTTGATCCGTTGGTGCATGAAGTTCGTCCTCACAATGGACAGAAAGTAACAGCGAAGAACATTCGTTTGATTTTGGAAGGCAGTGAATTGATTCGAAGAGAGAAAAAACACGTTCAAGATCCGTATTGTTTGCGTTGTGTGCCACAGGTTCATGGTGCTTCTAAAGATACTTTTGAGTATGTCAACAAAGTGGTGGAAACAGAAATCAATTCAGTAACCGACAACCCAGTTATTTTTGAATCTGCTGATAAAATCATTTCTGCAGGAAACTTTCACGGTCAACCGTTGGCATTGGTAATGGATTTTGTGGCCATTGCGATGTCTGAGCTAGCCAGTATTTCTGAGCGTAGAGTGTATAAGTTGGTTTCAGGGCAGCGAGGTTTACCAGCTTTCTTGGTGAAAAAACCAGGATTGAATTCGGGTTTTATGATTGCGCAATATGCGGCTGCTTCTGCGGTGAGTCAGAATAAACAACTGTGTACGCCAGCATCTGTGGATACAATAGATTCGAGCAATGGGCAAGAAGACCATGTTAGTATGGGCGCCAATGCAGCAACGAAAGCATTCAAAGTGTTGAAGAACTTAGAGAACGTTTTAGCCATCGAATGGTTTGCGGCAGCCCAAGGTTATGAATTGAGAAATGCAGACGAGCAAACGTCTAAATTCCTGCGTGAGCAATTGAAAAATTACCGCAAAGAAGTGGACTTTGTAGAAGAAGACATCGAAATGTATAAATCTATTAAAGCAACTAACCAGTTCTTGAAAACGAGAAACATAAGATGTGAAGTGGATGGAGAGATTGTGAAGTTGAAGGATTAGTTTTTTCTTCTTATTAAGAAAGATAAACCGTTTTCAGTTAGAATAATTTGATAAGCTCAGAACAAACTTCAGCATTAAATACCAATCTCCACCTGAATTCTTCCGTACCAGTTTTGTTGCTGTGGTCGTCCATTAAAATCCACCATTTCAGTAGTGATTTCAGCTTGTAACTTGAAAGAATGTTCCTTTAGATACTTGCTGACTCCAAAAGTGTACTGATTGACTTCACCTACCAATGCTCTGATTTTTTTACCTGGCAAACTGTATGAATATCTTCCAATCAGTTCAAAGTTATTTTTGAAAATGTAGCTCAATTGGGTGTCGTAACCTCTTCCGATTAATGCATAATTAAAGGTAGTTCCTGAAGTGTCCAATAAATCATAAGTGATGGGAGAGCTTTCTGTGTATCGTTGCATGTAGGCCGATTGAAGCGCCCAACCTTGGTATTTCAATACGCCATCTAAAAATACATAATGTAAGTTTTTGGGTTGATACAATGCATCTCCCCGTTGACCTTGAGTTTGTAACGCATCATGGTTGAATTGATAAGCGGCAGAAAGCATTAATTTGGGCGTTTTTTCTCGCATCAAATCTCCTTCAAAGTAGGCACCGTTTCTAGTGAATGAGCCAAAGGGAAAAATCTCTGCTTTAGCAGTGTAAGCCAATCCCATATCATCTTGACTAGTAAAGTTTCTGCCTTCACCTGTGGTAATGGAACCTTTAAAATTGTATCCAAACCCTTCCAATTTTTCATGTAAATAATAGATATGTAAACCAAAGTCACGGTCTACATTAAATCGACTGTTATTTATGGATCTATCCGTTAATTGTAGCGCTCCTGAAGAGTTAATTCGTTGTCTATTTCCAGGTATTTTAGTTTGTCCAAAACCGATGTTCCACCTGGTGTTTGGACGGTAAAAGAAAACAGCATCACGGATAATATTGATATTGTCTCCACTTTCAATGGTGCCATGATCTTGTGGGGAGAATGACAATTGAATCACGTAAAGAAAACGAGGATCTCCAACAAATCCGTCAAAACGCAAACGCAATCTTCTAATTTGAGCATTGATATAATCATCTTGACCTTCGTTGCTATAAAAAGTAGCTCGGTTTTGCATTCTAAATCGAATGTTGAACTGAAACAAACTATCTGGAGATGTTAATCCTAAACCTTTACCAAAATTGTAATACGGCAAAGCCGCTAATTTTAAATCATTATTATCGCTCTGAGAATAAGAAAATTGAGTGAATGTGATGAGAAGGAATAGTGTAGTTAGGAACTTCATGACAGATTTTTTAGCCTGCGAAGTTAATTAACTCTCCTTCAAATCCCGAATGAAAACTTATTCGATCAGCTCTGCTGGTTCTATTTTAAGGCATTCATACACTTGGTCCATACCGGATTGGCTGTCTGATAGGACAATCAAAATATCATGGGGTTCTATTTCTGTTGACCCATTTGGCGTGAGGAATTTTTCTCCTCTTTTAATCATGGCAATTATGGCCATTTTTGGGAATTCCAATTGCACTATCTTCTTACCAACGATGTAATTATTTGCTGGAATTTCAATTTCACGCATGGCCGTTTTAGCATGTTCAGAAAGGAATATGTCAATCGGCGCTTTCTGTTTTACTTTTTCAGGAAGTGCTACGTGTAATAGTTTTGCAATCAATGTCAATGTGGTTCCTTGTATCAAAACCGATGTCAGGGAAATAAAGAAAACGATGTTAAAAATCATTTCTGCTTTGTCGATGCCAGCAATCAATGGATAGGTAGCAAATACAATAGGAACAGCTCCTCTTAAGCCCACCCAAGAAATGTAAAACCGTCGACGCATTTTCATGCGAAATGGAAGCAAACTTATCATCACACTGAGCGGTCGTGCCACAAAAATTAAGAACAATGAAATGATGATTCCTATTCCGATTACATCAATAACTTTGCTTGGATACACTAATAAACCCAATGTTAAGAAGAGCACAATCTGCATCAGCCAAGCCAATCCATCAAACATCTTCAAAATGGTTTTTTTGTGGATTAAGTTTTGGTTCCCTAAATAAACAGCGCATAAATAAACGGCTAAGAAACCATTTCCACCCAAAAAGTCAGTCGCAGAAAAGGTAATGAACATCAATGCGATGACCAATACTGGATACAATCCTTCGAAGTCAAGCTTGATTTTATTGATGACCAATTGGCTGATTTTACCAAATCCCAATCCGAGTATTCCACCAATAATCATTTGCTGAAAGAAGAGCGGAATAATAGACAGTACACTTAATTCTTGATTGATTACCAGTCCTAAAAATGCAATTGTCAGGATGTATGCCATTGGATCGTTACTTCCGCTTTCAAGCTCCAATGTAGGTCGTATGTTTTTACGCAAAGCCAAACTTTTGGATCGTAAAATGGAGAATACTGCTGCTGCATCTGTCGATGAAACAATCGCACCCAAAAGCAATCCTTCGTAAATGGTAAAATCTGTGATGTACCATACAAAAGTTCCTAATGCAACTGCCGTGAGCAATACACCAACGGTGGAGAGCATAATCCCTTGCCACAACACAGGTTTTATGGAGGACCAAGTGGTGTCCAGACCTCCTGAGAAAAGTATAAAATTTAAGGAAACGATACCAATGAATTGTGCAATTTTAAAATCGTTAAAATAAATGCCTCCCAACCCTTCAGAACCGGCCAACATTCCGACTAATAGGAACAAAACCAAAGTGGGTACTCCAAAACGATAGGAGGTTTTTCCTGCCAGAATACTGATGAATAATAGCAAAGAGCCAATTAGGAGGATGTTTTCAATGGTCAGGTTCATTCAGTAAACTTATATTTTCTTAGAAATTAGAATCAGTGGATACACTAGTGAAACAAAAGAAAAGTGCATCACTGCCAAAGATACAGAATGCAGAAATTAATTTACCACTTAAATTGAAGGGTGAGGTATAAGTTTCTTGGTTCGGCAGGAATAATTCCAGGCCCTGGATAACCGGATGCTCGTCGAGTGAAATAGTAGTTGTTGAGAAGGTTGTTAACTCCACTGTAAATGCTAAAATACTTTTTAAATGCATAAGAAGCTGAAAGATCCATTACTGCATAAGCAGGTACAATTCCATTTACGGCATTGGCGGTTGATGGGGAATTAGTAGCATCAGTATATTGCTGTGCAGTATAGGAATATTGATAATTCAGTTTTAGTTTTTTATAGCGGAAGGCCAATCCTGTTTTAAAAATAACAGGAGCCACCAATTCCACTTCATTTCCATCAATAGCTGAAATGTCACTGTTGATGTAAGTTGCTTCCATCACTGAAAAGTTGGAAAAGGCGCTCAGGCCAAAAGTTTCAGTTTTCAATTGAAATAGTTTCAATAACTCAATTTCAACAAAAGTTTCAATACCGTAACTTCTAGAATCCGAGATGTTTGTTCTAAGTAAGTAATAATTGAACAACACTTCATCCTGAACCAAAAGTTGACCAATTCTGTCGTTGTAGGTCAGCAAGAAGGCACTCGCATCGTAACTAATGATGTCTTTGTAATTTCCTCGGATTCCTATGTCAGCCGTATATCCTGTTTCGTCTTGTAAGTTGGGGTCTACACGCGCATTGGTATTTACGATTCGCATGTCGTTAAAGTTGATGGAACGGTAGTTTTGAGAGAAGTTGGCGTAATACTCCAAGCTGTTTTTTGGCTTATAGGACACACCAATTCCGCCTAGCACGAAACTTCTGCTGTTCGAACGATTGTCTTCAATGTTATTGTCTGTGAGAATATTTCCTGCTAAATCAAACGTTCGTACTTTATAGTATCCCTCTGATTTGGTGTCGATGTATTCGAATCGAACACCAGGCGTAATGGTAATTTTTTCAGTCAAGTAAAAAATGTTTTCACTAAAAAGGGCTAGGTTTTGACTTGGAAAATCATAATTGGAATGTTCTAAATCGTTAGGTCGTAAATAGGTAAAATCGGCATCAGAATTGGCAGAACCATTTCCTTGTTTACGATCTGTAAATCCACTGTAGTAGCGTGCTCCAAATAATGCAATATTGCTTTTATTAGCTATTTTATAGCGGTGGAGAATTCTAGATTCAATTCCATAATTTTTGAAATCATCCACCAATAAGTTTCGTTCGCCCATCAAATCCGGACGGTTGATGTCACCCAAAATTCCCAAAGCATCTCTTCCTGCTATTAGTCCAAATGCTCGAGTATTGAATGTGGTTTTCTTTGAAATTCGATAATCGAAATTAATTGCTGCTAAGTTCCAATCCACTTGAAACCAATTTCTATCCCTGATTGATTGTTGCGGATCTTGGTAGAAACGCACATCTGTCAATCCTCCAGCTTGATGCGCCAAATAATGCATGTAGGTATATTCGATACCAATGTCCATTTTTGAGTTAATTGCATAACGGAGGTTGGCATGAGCCGTATGCACATCAAATTCAGAATTATCTCTCCATCCGTCACCGGTCTTGTATTGATAAAACCCATAATACTTCCACTTTCCTTTTGTTCCGCCGATACTGGCGAATGTATTGTTAAATCCAAATGAACCTATGGATTCTCTAACAATCACTTCTAGTGGTTTATTATCAGGGCCGTCTTTTAGTTTGAAATTGATGAATCCTCCAAATTGGGTTCCGTATTGCAATGAAGCAGCTCCTCTAACAATCTCGATGCGCTCCACAGCTTCGCTAGGAGGGGAGTAATAGCTCTCAGGATAACCCAAGGCATCAGCGCTCATGTCGTATCCGTTTTGTCGTGTGTTGAAGTTAGAAACTCGATTCGGATTCAATCCACGTCCGCCAATTCCCAACTGAATTCCAGCTCCATCGTTTTCCCAAATGTTTAATCCTGCTACTTTAGCAAAAACTTGACGAGAGTTGTTGGTCGCTAAATTTCCTGCTACATCTTCCATTACCACCACTTCCGATTTTTTACCGGCATAAATGGCAGTTCCTTCCACACTTTTCAATCGTCCGATTCCAAAGTCATTTTCCTTTTTTGCTTCTATTTTAACTTCATCAATATTTTGAGAGAAAAGTGTTAACTCGAAATTTATGGATTCGTCAGTAGGGAGTTCTATTGTTTTTACTTGACTTTGGTAATCAAAGTTAAAAGCCGAAATGTTAATTGAGCCTGTTCGTTCCACTTGAAAGGTATAAATTCCCTTTTCGTTGGTGGTCGTTTTTTGCTGTGTTTCTACAATAATTATTTCAGCTCCGAATAGCGGACCATTTTTATCGGTAACAATGCCTTTTATAAATGAGCCTTGAGCCCAAGAACTTAGAGAAGCGAATAACAGAAAAGAAAGAGAAAGTATAATTCGCATTAGTAATTCTTAGGGTTAAATGGGATGATCCACTTTTTGGGTGCAAAAGTATCCTTTAGTTCAGTTAAATCAACGGTTGGGTCGATCATTAATTGAGTTCGACTACCATTTAATGTCACATAACTATCTACGGTAATCGTTGGGTTTTCGATTCCTTCCGATTGATAATAATCTTCTAAATGATGCGCAAACTGAAGAATTAGATCGGCTTGTGTACTCATCATTTTCTCTTGATTCAATGTCAAGAAATCGTAATTGTTGGCCTCCCAGGTTCTTCCTGTTTTAGGATCTGTAATGTGAAAGACGGCATAGCCTGCTTTCTCCATCAACATCACTCGCCATGAGAACCGATATCCCTGTTCCGTCCAAAATAGTTTTCCTGGATATGCCAAGTATCGAAATGGAAATAGAAATTGAAAAACAAAGAATAGTGCGATGAGGTATTTAAATCCTCCAAGGTTAGTTTTTAGTAATTTTTCAGTGGGGCTAAATTTTAGATGCAGTGACTGGCTAATGAATTGCTGAAATTTTAAATGCCATTCCGCAGAGAAGAAAATGATTGTTGCTCCAATCATCACAAAAGGAAACATCCCAATTTGAAAGAGAAAGTAGGTTGCTAGATGAAAGGTTATTACAAAGAAATACGCAATCGCTCTATATTTTTTAGCCATTAAAAAAAATGGAATCAACAAATCATAAAAAGCTCCAAACCATGAAAATGCATATGCGACCCACGTTTTGTTCAATAAACTACCCACTAGTGGAATGTTTGCTTTTGCAGGCAGCCAAATTTTAAGGGGCAATGCTTTTAGCATCCAGTCTGCATTGAATTTGGCTAAACCAGCAAAACAATAAACTAGTGCCAACTGCAATTTGATTACCCCAATAAAATAGAGTGGAAGGTGGGTGATTTGGTCTTGTGGTTTTCTTAACGTACGCATAGAAAAATAGCGATCGGCAGGAAGAAATATAAGAAGAAAACAAATAATGCTCACGAAGTAATAGTGATTGAGGTAGTTGGTTTTATCAATCAGTTCCACGTAAGTAAAAGAAAGGAAAGCTAAAATAGTGGCGAATCTGTACCAAAAACCAATGGCAATGAGTAAAAAACTAATTCCCATTAGGATAAAAACCGCATACATGCCAATGGCATTTAGCGGTTGGATAAATTCAAATCCAAAGTATTTGAAATAAAAGGTAGGAGCAATGTATAGATCGTAAATCCAGCCTTTGAACATAAAACGCAGAACCCCTGCAAACATAATCAACCCAAAAATGAGTCGAAAGCTTGCAAGGGGAGCTATGTGCGTGGGAATGGAAAAACGTTGAATTGATTCCTTCATTTCAGTATGAATTAATCTCCATCATTATCTTGATAGGTGATCAAGATTCCCAGTCTAGAGGGCATTTCAATTTTAATAAGTAGTATTAATTTCTGTAGCTCTTGGTAGGCAGCCTCCACTTTAGGTTGATTGTTTTTTATCTCATCAGAAAGCGGACTTCCTAACTCTTGAAGTTTTGTTTTTGCAACTGTGAATTGATTCTTGATGTCATTGTCTAATTCTGCAGCATCAATGGCAATCAAATAATCGTCAAAACTAGTGCGATTGTTTCCATCTTGGCCAATTCCCAAATACATTTTCTCCATTGCAATTAGATTATCAACAGCTAATTGAGAAGAGATCCCGCTATAAAAAGCTTCACATTTTTCAGGAAGGGGCACCCCAATCGATCGAACTCCAACCGGAATTCCTATTTTACCATCTCTAAAATTTCTTTCGTAATGTTGGTTCCAAGCATTGACCAAAATCCCAACTGAACTACCGATGTCACTGCCTGTTTTTGTACTAAAGGTATTGCCATAATTCGTTTTCCAATCGTTTAGTACTGTTTCACAACTTGTTTTTAAATCAGCGATAAGCGCATCCATGTATCGCTCTCGATTGCTGTTGCCAAATAAGTTGATTGTTGCAGTTTCATTATTGCTGAATAACAAGTAATCCATCGCTGGAAATCCCTTAACGGAGTAACTGCTCAATGTATTTATAGTATAATTTCCGTTTTTTATATTCGATTGAATCGTTGAGGTGTCAGTAGGAAAAGTGTTGGCATTGTTTCTTAAACTTACATTTGCTGCGGGACCAAATTCTGCATAATTGACCAACTGAAATTTCCTATAAGCAGATTCGAAAGCAGTTTTTAAGCTATTTAACGAAACTGTGTTTTTATCCATTTTAAAAGCTTGCCATTCGCTATCAAGCAGGCTGACAGCAGTATTTAATGCTGTATAGTTGGGGATAAAAACCTCTTGACTCAGATTCGAAAGCATTTTGGTCTGATCAAAATTGGCAATAACATCATCTTTTTTATCATCGTCACACGAAGTAAAGAGTATTGATAATGAGAGAATAATAAATAGCTGTTTCATGGTCATGTATTTACGATGATAGCTTCAAATAAGATTTACAGGATGTCTTTTACTGCGTTCAAATTGTAACGTCCACTGATTTCTGTTTTTAATTGGTTCAAGCCGGCAGGAGTTACATTCCATAGATTGGTGCCAATATTTGTCAAGATCAATTGGTCAACTTCTGTAATTGCTAGTTTTCTATAGGATGGATGTCCAAACCTAAGCGCTTTTGCAAACCCAACTAATTCAGAAAGCACATGTTTTTTATCTCCTTCATTACTGGCATTCAATGCAGCATTCACATAGTGAACAGCTGCTGCAGCTGCCAATCGCTCTAATGATTCATTCAATACTTGAATATTTGCATTTCGGAGATCATATCTTTTCTCTACAATGGCTTGCCGTGCAGTCTTGTATGCATTCATGATGGCATCGATTGAGCCAGTATTGGCATTTAGCTCTTCGCTATAAGAAGCCCAAAATTTAGGTGATTCAGTTCCACTATAAGTGGAACTAAAGTTTACGGGTGCTCCAAAATAACCAAAAGCTTCATCCATGTGGTGTTCCATTTTGGTGTAATTGCTTCCTTCTTCTAAAATGGTATTCTCTACTGAGTTTCCAATTTTTTCATCTGTTGTGTAAACGTTTGATATTTGATACATAATTAAAGAACCCATCATTCCTTTTTCAAAGGTTTGTGTGAATTCAAACCCACTGTCATTAACTAAGATCGTCTTGCCGCTGCTTCTTTGCAACAAACCTGCAGTTCCGTTCGCTGCTGTGATATTGTTAGAACCATTTATACTTGCTGTTTCCACTGATGCAAACAAATCTTTGTAAAACTGAACATCGGGTGCAAATGTTTTGTTCTCTAATTGCTTAGTAGACGTAAAGCTGAAATTCCCATTTCCATTGTCATTTACATTGGCGAACATATCCAATAGAGTCGAGGCTGTTATCGCTGAACCATTATCTGCTTTTTTGAATTCATTTTTCATTTCAGCAATTTGATTCAATCGTTCTGTTTGTCCTGCATAGGAAACTGATGATCCACCGTTTCTATTGAATTCATAGGTGGCAGGTGTAGATATGGATGTGTCAGGCATAACTTGGTCGTCATCGCTGTCACATGCAGTTATTGAAAAAATAATTAATGTACTAAGGAATAGTTGTTTAATTTTAAATTTGTTGTGCATCTTTTTCTTATGTTTATTTAAACTAATTCTAAATAAGGAATAATTTTGATGCAAATTTATGCGTGAAGAAGAGTATTATCAATACCACATTGAGGGTATTTTAACTATTTAGGAAAAATTTAATGGCTAGTTAATCCCTGCTTAATATCATTTAGGCTGATTTTGAGGCTTAATTTTAAAGTTAATTTCTTATTAGATAATTGGTTGAGATTATTTTTTAGAATTATGAATAAAGATATTGTATAAAACTAAAGAAAGTAGTTTCTTTGCATTCCTTTTTGAGAGGCATGTTAGCTTTGATGATAAGGTAGACTTTAAGAAGTTAAATGGTCGAGTAGCTCAGCTGGATAGAGCATTCCGATTTAAAAATCGGAACGGTCATAGGTTCTTAAAGAGAAAAAAAAGTAGATTCGTTTATTCGAATTAGATTGAATA
Organism: Acidiluteibacter sp.; assembly: GCF_055129545.1. Lineage (NCBI taxonomy): Bacteria > Pseudomonadati > Bacteroidota > Flavobacteriia > Flavobacteriales > Cryomorphaceae > Acidiluteibacter > Acidiluteibacter sp. Next base: position 36,620 of record NZ_JBSRUB010000010.1, read on the forward strand.
TTATTAATGGTCGAGTAGCTCAGCTGGATAGAGCATTCCGATTTTTAAATCGGAACGGTAAAAGGTTCTTAAAGAGTAGAAAAAAAGTAAATTCGTTCAATCGAATTTGTTTAAATAATATTAATGGTCGAGTAGCTCAGCTGGATAGAGCATCTGCCTTCTAAGCAGACGGTCACAGGTTCGAATCCTGTCTCGATCACAAAAGCCCTGAATTTTCAGGGCTTTTTTTGTTTAGATTGGTTTATGTTTATTACCTATATTCTATACTCTGCTTCCTATGATAATTACTATGTTGGTCATACATCTAATATGGATGATAGGTTGTTACGACATAATTCAGGGAGAAGTAAGTACACTAAATTTGGCATTCCTTGGCAATTGGTTTATTTAGAAGAATTCAAAAATAAAACGGAGGCCTATCGACGAGAGTTAGAAATCAAGAAAAAGAAATCACGAAACTATATTGAGAGGCTAATAGCAAGATAGAGCATTCCGTTCCTTTTCTGGAACGGAACG
>NZ_JBSRUB010000011.1:0-78468 GCF_055129545.1 Acidiluteibacter sp.
AAATTCCCATATTGGCGTTGCTCAATTCTCCCAAATCTGTTCCAGAGTTAGAAGCAATCATTTCAGCTCTTATTCGAGCATCTTCAGTGGCTTTTTTGATCAATTCAATTTTTAAGTCGGCCAATTTGGTATAGTAATAACGAGGCGATTGAGAGTAAAACTGAACTCCTTTGTTCAGTAACTCTGTCACTTCTCGTGAAATTTTCTCCACTCTTTCCACGTCAGTTGATTCAATTTTTATGGACTGAGAAAGCACATAGCCCAAAAATTCTTGACCGATATAACGTCCATCATTGGAGTATTTGGCTTGTGTATTTTCACCGGTGTTCACTGCATTAAAAACAATGTTTTCAGCACCTATACCTTTGCTCACTAAATACTCTTGAACAGCAATTTTGTCTTCTGCCAAAGCGGCATAAGCAGCTTTTAGGTTGACATTCTCTTTTTGGAAATTTCCTTCCCAAACGATTAAGTCAGAAGTAAAGTCTGTTTCTCCCAAACCTGTAATGGAAAGCACTTTGCTTTTTGCATTTCGATTGATAAATGAATCTCCTAATAAATAGGCTGCAGCAATGATAGCGATACCAAAAATAACCGCTGTTAATGTATTTTTCATCTTAAATGTAGTTCTCTAGAATTCCTAACCCTTGTCTTAAAATCGTGATGTTGCCATCGCTTAAATCTACTACTGTGGACGCTTCATTGTTTCCATATCCACCATCAATCACAATGTCCACTTTATCCTCGTATTTTTCGTGAATCAATTCTGGATCGGTAGTATATTCAATGACTTCATCGTCATCGTGAATAGAAGTAGAGATTAATGGATTGCCATATTCACTAATAATGGTGCGAGTGATTCCATTGTCTGGCACACGAATACCGATGGTTTTCTTTTTATTGTGAAACAATTTAGGAACCGCTTTATTAGCCGGCAAAATAAATGTAAAAGGGCCAGGCAATGCTTTGTTTAGTAGTTTGAAAATAGAAGTGTCGAACTGCTGGGTGTAGTCAGAAATGTGGCTCAAGTTGTGAAACACAAAAGAGAAGTCTGCCTTTTCTACTTTAACTCCTTTGATTTGTGCCACTTTTTCAACGGCATTTTTATTGAGTACATCGCAACCTAAGGCATAAACTGTATCGGTTGGATAAATGATTAAACCACCGTCTTTCAGGCACTCCATGATCAATTTTAACTGTCTTGGATCGATGTTTTCATCGTATAATTTAATTATCATAATTCTACAATTTTAGCAGGTAAAAATTACGCTTTTCAAACGGATTCCCCAAAGGCCATTTTTAGGAATTAACTTTTTTTTGGAGATGGGATAACCTTCATATAATCCTTGACTTTTTTTTCATTTTGGGTCAAGCTAAAACAAAAGGGAAGAAATATCAAGAGCTATATATTAAAATCCACTGACCAGTCATAAATAACCGCTAAAGGTTTTTATTTTAATTGTTAGTTAACATAAAAAGCTAAAACATTTTAATATATTTGGCGCAAATTTAATTAGTTATAAATGAAAAAAAATATTCTAATCAAAGTCGCCAACTTTTTTGGTAATAAAATATAGATTAGACATATTTAAATTGATAAGTTTTTCGGAGAAAAGTTGGCAATATTGCAAGTTTTAGAAACTCCTAAAAATTCTAAAGCGGTTTTTTACAAATGAAATTTAAAATGAAAAAAGTATTAAGAAAAGTATTGTTTTTTGTATCTATAGGTATTTTAGCTATTGGTTGTGAGAAAGAAGATTCAAGTATTGCACAATCTAGTAATCAGGATTATTCAACTGGTCAAAATAGTAAGAGTGGGACTACACAATACGATAAGTCAGGAGAAAAAACTGAGGCTGAAGTTGCGGTAGAAGCTTTGTTTTTTGAATTTAAGGATAATGTTACTGAATCTTCAATTTACACTGATTTTATTGATAGCCACAATGATTCAATAGTTGCGAATGCAGGTTACGAAATTTCTCAATCTGACATTGATGAATTAATTGTTAATTTAGGCGAAGAATTGGAACAAAAATTGCAGGTTGTTGGAAATTTAAACTTGACAGAAACAGAAATTAACTCCATCTTATTAGCTATTAATATTGCAAATGGAAGCAATAGTAATGGGAACTTTGGAAATGATAAAGGTTGTTGGATTTGTAATGGTCAAGCTTGTGCAGTTTCAATGGTACTTTCAAACTCTTCAGGAGCTAATTTTTCCGGTATACTCGGGAATATTGGGGTTTGGGTGCATTGCTAAAGAATCACTAGATATTATGAGCAGTGTTGAGAAATCAACACTGCTTTTTAATTAAATTACTCAGCTCTTAGCTATTCTTTGCGTGATCAGCTAAAAATTTCTCTAAACCAATATCAGTTAATGGGTGGTTCAATAATGCAGTAATGGCACTTAATGGACCAGTCATTACATCAGCGCCTAATTTAGCACAGTCAATAATGTGCATGGCGTGACGAACTGAAGCTGCTAAAATTTGAGTTTCGTATCCGTAGTTGTCAAAAATTAATCTGATTTCGTCGATTAGGTTCAAACCATCTGTAGAGATGTCATCCAATCTTCCGATGAATGGAGAAACGTAAGTAGCACCTGCTTTAGCTGCTAATAATGCTTGTCCACATGAAAAAATTAACGTACAGTTGGTACGAATTCCTTTGTCAGAAAAATATCGGATTGCTTTCACACCTTCTTTAATCATTGGCACTTTTACCACAATTTGAGGATGCAATGCAGCCAATGCTTCACCTTCTTTAATCATTCCTGCAAAGTCTGTAGAAATAACTTCAGCACTTACGTCACCATCAACAATGTTGCAGATGTCTATGTAGTGTTGTTTTACTTTTTCGTCTCCTTTGATGCCTTCTTTGGCCATTAAAGATGGGTTAGTAGTAACGCCGTCTAAGATTCCAAGTTCTTGAGCTTCTTTAATTTGATCTAGATTTGCAGTGTCGATAAAAAACTTCATGAGTATAAATTTTGTTTGTTCAAAGGTAAAATTTCGTTCCCCTTTTTTCAAAAAAAGATGTTAACAATAGTGCATAAAAAATGGGTAAGCTACTTACATCGCACCGCTCAACCATCTACCCTTGCTTTCTTCCGAACCTGGGGGATTCAATAGGAGCTGGTCGTATAAGACTTACCCGCGGCAAAAGTAGGCATATTCTCATGAATCGCGCAAATGATTTGTCAATTTTCTTTCTATGGATGGGATTTAAATTTTATATTTGTTTTCTAACAAACAGAACGAAAACCATGGAATCAGAAACATTATATACTAAGGATGCATTAATACACGGACTAGTAATAGGATTAATTCAAATTACATTTACAATGTTAGTGTATATTGCAGGTGTTGAATATCTTACTAAGTGGTGGCTAGGGGTAATATCTGTGATTGGATTTCTCGTATTGTTAGTTATTTCTGGGTTTCAATTTCGAAAGTCTAATAATGGTTTTGCTACTATAAAAGAAATGTTTGGTTTTTTAATTATTACATTCTTAAGTGCCTACATCATAAGTACAATTTTTAATATTTTGCTTCATAATGTTATTGATCCTGGTTTAGCACTTCAAATGAAAGAGTTTATAATTAGAGATACAACAGAATTAATTGAACGTTTCGGAGGTTCAGATGAGGATATTGAAAAAACAATGAATGGATTTGATCATTTTGAGGATTCTTTTAAACCAGCTCAGCAACTAATGAGTATTGTTTGGTCTACAATCTGGGGAGGTATTATCGTTTTAATTATTTCTGCGATTTTAAAAAAGAGTAAAAATATTTTTGAAGAAGATTAATATAGATCATTTAATTAAAATTTAGAAGTCAGTTGGTTGATATTTCAATAGTTATTCCGTTACTAAACGAGGAAGAGTCTCTTCCGGAGTTGTTTGCGTGGATTAAGAAGGTGATGACGGAGAATAACTTCTCTTTCGAAGTAATGTTTATAGATGATGGTAGTTCAGATGGTTCCTGGAAGGTGATTGAAAACCTGAAGGCTGCAAATCCGACCACTGTTCGTGGCATTAAGTTTAGAAGGAATTACGGAAAATCTGCTGCTTTGAATGTAGGTTTTGAAGCCGTAAATGGTTCCGTAGTAATTACGATGGATGCTGATTTACAGGACAGTCCAGATGAGATTCCAGAATTGTATAACTTGATTACCAAAGATGGTTTTGATTTAATCTCAGGATGGAAACAAAAACGATACGATCCATTGTCGAAAACGATTCCAACGAAACTATTCAACTGGGCCACTCGAAAAATGACTGGCATTTATTTACACGATTTTAATTGTGGACTGAAAGCCTATAAATACGATGTGGTAAAGAACATTGAAGTGTATGGAGAAATGCACCGCTACATTCCAGCCATTGCAAAATGGGCGGGTTTTACAAAAATTGGAGAGAAAGTCGTGCAGCACCAAGAGCGCAAATATGGTACGACTAAGTTCGGTTTAGAGCGATTTGTCAATGGATTTTTGGATTTATTGTCCATTACATTTATTGGAAAATTCGGAAAAAAGCCAATGCACTTTTTTGGTTTGTTAGGTACGCTAATGTTTATGCTTGGGTTTCTATTAATCTTATTTGTTGGTGGTGAGAAACTGTACTTTCTAGCACAAGGTATTCGAGCAAGATTGGTAACCGATACCCCTCATTTTTACATTGCTTTAACCGCAATGATTTTAGGAACACAATTATTTTTAGCTGGTTACTTGGCTGAATTGACTTCAAGAAACTCTCCAACGAGAAATACTTATAAGATAGAAACCGAATTGTAAGGATTCATTATAATGTTAGATTCATCGCTTAAGAAAGTCGTTATCATTGGACCTGCACACCCATACAGAGGCGGTATTTCGACATACAATGATCGGTTAGCTCAGGAGTTTATCGCACATGGTTATGAAACAAGTATTGAAACGTTTAGCTTACAATATCCGGGGTTCTTATTTCCAGGGAAAACTCAATTTTCAGATAGTGAACCACCGAAAGGTGTAAAAATTAATCGAAGTATAAATTCTATTTGGCCATTGAATTGGCTAACAGTGGGAAACCGCATAAATAAAGAAGAACCCGACTTAGTGATTGTGCGCTATTGGCTGCCGTTTATGGGACCGAGTTTGGGAACAATCATCCGACGAATCATATCGAATGGACATACTAAAGTGGTTTGCTTGGCGGACAATGTAATCCCGCATGAAAAGCGAATAGGAGACCACTTATTTACACGTTACTTTTTAAATGGAGTAAATGCTGTAGTTGCTATGACTCAAAAGGTATTGGATGACGCATTGACTTTTCGTGATTTACCGACGGCATTGTCTCCGCATCCTATTTTTGATAATTTTGGTTTGGTGACTACCAAGGAAGAAGCGTGCAAAAACTTAGGCTTGGATCCCAATTTGAAATACATGCTATTTTTCGGCTTGATTCGCGATTACAAAGGACTGGATATTTTGTTGGATGCGTTCGCAGATGATCAGTTGAGTGATCCAAGTATCCGATTGATTATTGCAGGAGAATTTTATTCCAATTCCGATAAATATCACGAACAAATTAAGCGATTGAATTTAACCGATCGCATTACATTGAAAGCTATTTATATTCCAGATAATGAAGTGGCCAATTATTTCAATGCAGCTTCATTAGTGGTACAACCCTACAAAACAGCGACGCAAAGTGGCGTGACTCAAGTGGCTTATCATTTCAACAAACCGATGATTGTGACCAATGTAGGTGGATTGAAAGAAATGATTCCTGATGGGAAGGTCGGTTATGTAGTGGAGCCAGAGTCGAAAGTTTTAGCGGCGGCTATTGGTAGATATTTTAGTGAGAATAGAGAGGAAGAATTCAAATCGAATATGGCTGTAGAGAAGAAAAAATACAGTTGGCCATTGTTGGTAAAAGCATTTGAGGACTTGTATAAAAAACTGAAAAACAATGATTAAAATCGATAAAACCTGGACCTTGTTTTTGGACCGAGATGGAGTAATCAACGAGCGGATTCCGAAAGGCTATGTCATGGAGCCAGAGCAATTGATTTTAGAAGTCGCTGTAGCTGATGCGATAGCTGAATTCAATGAGTTATTTGCAAGAGTGGTGGTGGTAACCAATCAACAAGGAATTGGAAAAGGATTAATGACTGCGGAGCAATTAGATGTTGTTCATGATAAACTACATGCTGAATTGGCTTTGTCTGGTGCTCATGTGGATGGAATTTATTATTGTCCAGAATTGGCCAATACGGGTTCTAAATGCCGAAAGCCTGAAGGTGGTATGGCGAATCAAGCCAAAGCAGATTTTCCAGAAATAGATTTTTCGAAAAGCATTATGGTTGGTGATACCATTACCGATTTACAGTTTGGTAAACGATTGGGGATGAAGACCATTTTTGTTCGAACAGCAGAAGAGAATCAAACTCCTGAAGTTAACGCGTTATCAGATGAAACGGTTGACTGGTTGAAGGATGTCCTGAATAATTTAACAATTGGTTAATGGACCAATTGATAAATACTGTTTGATTCGCACTATCGTATTTTTCAGATCATTGAATCGAATTATTTTGAGTATTTTTCGAAGCCTTTGATTTATTGGTGGTTAATCGATGTATAAATATTCCTTTTTCAAGCTATCCAATTCTTTCTTTATTCCTTCACAGCCTTCCATAGTTCCATTGCACAATTGATAGTAGCTTTTTACGAGTAATCGAACAGCTATGCTATCATTCGGTTGATGTTTCAGTGCTTGCTTAAAATATCCGATTGCAAAGAATGACTCCTTGTGGGTTAGATTTCTTTTCCCTAATTCCATAGCAACTTCATATCCTTTTGTATGATCGATTATTTTTTCAGATTCAATATCATAATTAGTTACTGAACTTTGAATAAATTTTACGGCAATGAATAAGGTCAATAAACCGACGATGCTGAATAACGTAATTTTTATTGCTACAACGCGTTTGTTTTCAGCTATAATTTAATTTCGAATCGATTGCCTTTCAGTCTCAGAGATTTCTTTTTCCTTTGAAGTCTGTCTCTTAGCATAGATGGCTTTCAATTCAGAAATACTGCGTTTGTTCTCAAATAGAGTCGTTCTTCTTCTACCTAAGATTATTTTATTGTTCTTAAGTGAAGTTATCATGCTTTGTATAGAACCTTCTCCTGCCAAATCTTTGATGATTTAAGAAATTACAATCCTTAAATATAGTAAAATGTGAACGTAAGGAAATTCAAAAAATAGAGTTATTTTGTACTTTATTATTTAGCAACTTTTGAAGTTGCGTAACCCTAAAACATGGAAGGACTAATATTTATTTTAGTAATCGTTATTCTGATAATTGTTGTTAGGCAAGGCAGTAAAATTGGGAAATTAAACTCCAAAATTGATGCATTACTAAAACAGCAAAAACAGTTTGGTGCTTCATTTGAGGCTAAACCGGAAAAGAACCCTACGCCAAGTCCAACAGAAAAACGAGAAGTAATTGTTACTCCAAAACCTGAAGTCTCGACAGGGTATTTTGAAGCAAAACCAACAGTTGTTGAGCATAAAAAGGAGCCTGAAATTGTTCAGCCTATAGAACCAAAGCCAATAGTTCCAATTGTAAAAGAACCAATTCATCAAGCTCCTCCTAAAGTGGTTCAGCCTCCAAAGCCATCATTTATGGAACGGAACCCTGATTTAGAGAAGTTCATAGGAGAGAATTTACTGAGTAAAATTGGGATCGTCATTTTCGTGATAGGGATGGGCTTTTTAGTAAAGTTAGGAATCGATAATGAGGTCATCACGGAATCGATGCGAGTCGGAATTGGTGTTCTTATCGGGGGTGGAATGGTAGCTTTAGCGCATTATCTTAGAAAGTCTTTTACCGCTTTTAGTTCTGTATTAATAGGTGGAGCGTTAGCTGTGCTCTACTTTACGATAGCTTTAGCCTTCCATGAATATGCCATTATACCACAAAAAGCGGCTTTCATAATTATGGTTTTTATAACCGCATTTGGCGTATTGTTGTCAGTTGCATACGACAATAAAATACTAGCGATTTTGGCCATATTAGGAGGTTTTGGCACTCCTTTCTTTTTGAGTACTGGAGAAGGAAACGTCGCTGTACTTTTTACTTACATTCTTATTCTAGATGTGGGAATTCTGGCGCTCGTTTACTTTAAGAAATGGAACATCATCAATAAATTGGCTTATGCTTTTACTTACCTCATTTATATAGGGGCCTATTTTTCAAAGTATTTAGGAAGCGAGGAAGAGTTAAGACTGACATTTTTCCTCTTTCTGGCAGCGTTTTATTTGATTTTCTTCTTAATGAATGTTGTCTATAATGTGGCGAATAAACGACAGTTCAAAGCGGCAGAAATAATTCTCTTACTAAGTAACTCAGCAATGTACTTTGGATTTGGATTAAGCCTTGTTAGTGATTATAAGGATGGTATCTTTAACGGGTTATTCACTGCATTGGTTGCCATATTTAACTTTGTATTTGCCTTCACACTTTATAAGCGAAAAGGAATCGATAAAAACCTATTGTTTTTACTAATAGGTTTGGTTTTGACGTTCGTGAGTTTGGTTGCACCGATTCAGTTGGAAGGAAATTACATCACATTATTCTGGGCGGTCGAAGCTGTTCTTTTACTTTGGTTAGCCAATAAGTCTCAATTGACAATAATACGCAGAACATCGATACTTGTGACGATATTGATGGTCATTAGTCTAGCGATAGATTGGCAACAGAATTATACTCCAATTGGAGAGTACATCGTATTGAATATCGTTTTCAATAAAGTATTTATTACATCTATTTTTGCTTTGTTCTCATTGTGGGGAACTTCAAAATTATTGCTGAATGATGAGAAGTTGACTATCGGTGTAGTTTTTATTTCATGGAAGAGAAGTTTCTATCAAGTAGGATTGGTTTCTATTTTATACTTATCGATATTGTTTGAATTGAACTACCAATTGGTTCGGGCTGAGTATTTGGATGCTTTTAGATTAGTGCTTTTGGGAATCTATAATTACTTATTTGTGATTGGTTTAATGCAATTGAATCAATTTAAACCACAAAAGGGACTAGCTTTAGTTGTAAATCTCGCTTCAGGAATTGCAATTGCAGCTTACCTTACTTTTTTCCTTGTACAAGTCAATGTTCTTAGAGAGCTACTGCCTGATTATTCCGCTTTTTATTGGCATTACCTTTTATTGGGATTGTTCATTTTTATAGTCTTCAAACTAGCTAAAAGTCAACTGACTTATTTTGGATATCAATCAGACTATGCAAAGATTGTATGGGGAATCGTTGCCTTTATTGGGGTGTATACTCTTTCAATTGAAATAGGTCATTTATCGGTGATTTATCAATTAGGATCTGAATTAAGTAGTGCTGAAGCATACAGTGTAGCATTAAAGTCGGTATATCCAGTGGTATGGGCCATTTCAGCACTTATTCTTATGATTACAGGAATGAAGTACCGAATAAAAACCCTTCGTATTGCCTCTTTAGTTTTGTTCTCAATTACAATCATAAAACTGTTCTTTTATGATTTGGCAGGTAACTCAACGGGTAAGATTATATCCTTTATCTTGCTGGGAGTGATTTTATTACTGATCTCATTTCTATACCAAAAACTCAAATTTATTATTCAAGACGATGACCATGAAAAGAAGAATTAGTAGTCTATTTTGTTTATTTATTCTCGTCAACTGCTATTCTCAGGAGTTTAAATTTCAAGCTAAAGTAGATCCTGTTAGTGAAACAGCGTACTACAAAATAGCCTTGTCTCCTGAACTATTAGGTCAAATCCAATCCGATGAATCTGATTTAAGATTAGTAGATTCAGAAGGGAAAGAAATTCCATATTTTGTTACTAAGGAGAAGGAAGGACAGGTATCGTCTAGTTTTAATTCCTATGAAATTTTGGAAAAAACCATGATTTCTGATTCTAGTTCTGCAGTAGTTTTTCATAATTCGGCTAAAAAGAAGATGGATAACATCACTGTTGTTGTTAAGAATACCGATGTTAGAAAAAGGGCTCGATTAAGTGGAAGTAATGATCGAGAGAATTGGTTTATAATCAAGGAAGACTACCTATTACATTCCATGCAGAGTACAACTGAAACTTCAGAATTTAAGTTACTTAACTTTCCTTTGAGTGATTATGAATTCTTAAAGTTGGAGATGAACGATAAGAATCAATTGCCCATTAATATTCTAAAAATTGGCTACAAGGATTCTCAATTGAACAAAGGGATAGTGACTAGTTTTCAGTGTCCAATCACAAGTAAAAAAGACAGTTTAGGGAAAACAACTTTTCAAGTGATGTTTCAACAACCGATGTACATCGAACGACTTGGTTTTAATATAATCGAACCTGAGTACTTTTCAAGAAATGCAGAAGTTAAGGTAGATAAGGAGAGAAGAACAAAAAAGAAGAAACGACAGCTTTATTTTGAGAACATTGGAAGTAATAATTTAAATTCTAATAGAGAGAATACCATTGAAATTCGACCAACAAAAACAGAATCTCTATTTATAGAAATACAGAATGGGGATGATGAAGCGCTTAGGATAGAAGGAATTACTGCTTCCTATCTGAATAAATACATTGTTGCAGAATTAGTTCCGTCTCAAGTGTATTTCTTGAAATTTGGAGATGAGACACTTGATTACCCTTCATACGACATTGTGCAGTTTAAGGAGAAAATTAGCTCAAACGTAACAACTATCAATCATCAAACAGTTAAAGAGCTATTGTCTCAAAAAGAAGAGATCAAGCCCGATTCGCTTTTTGATAATCCTGTAATAGTGTGGTCAGTGGTAGGAGTTGTTGGAATCGGTTTAGCAATCGTTTCCTTTCGCATGATAAAGGAAATGTAATTCATATTTGTATACTAGTAAATAGCCGCCTTTCTTGTAAAGACGGCTATTTAGAAGTTAATTTATAATTGAATGATGCTACTCCACTCAATTCCGCTGATATCGGTTAATTTTAAAGTGTAAGTACTTGAATTTAAATTTTCATTGATTGGAATAGACAATGTAGCCTTAGCACCCAATGGGATAATCATACTGTGTTTCCCCGGTTTAACTTTGGCAACATATCGATTATCGATTTGCTCAGTTGTAAATCGTGCCAAATCATTACCATCTAATTTTAAAACAGCATCTCCTTTTTGATCGATTAATTCTACCTTAATTAAGAAAGAGCCATATACATCAACACCTTCTACCCGGTAGACTTGAAATGACAATTGATTGTCAATTATTGTTACCTCTGAGAGTTCTACAATGGGCTTGACTGATTTATTGTGCAAAGTACCCCATACTCCGCCGTGGAAGTACTGATTAGTAAAAAGAGTGATGAATAGTATTGCTAAAGAACCTATTAAAACGACTTTGTTGAGTATCGTTTGTTGCATTGGTAATGTTCCAGAGCCAATCCATGGAAACCATTTAGAATTGACGATTGAAGCTTTCTTTTTAATCAGAAAGTAGTCAAAGGAATAAAGTCCACTTCCTGTAAAGAATAGTGTAAAACCTGCGGCTAAACCAAGAATCCCAATTTGCCATTCATCTAAGCAAGTTGTTCCTAACCATCCGGATCCTAATAAAATTCCCATTGCCAATCCAAAAACTGCAACAGACATGGCTCTTGTGAATAGACCAAAAATCATAAATAACCCAACTATTCCTTCGATGATGGTAAAAGAAGCCATTGCCCACCAAAGTGCATCAGGGTTTTCAACTAAATGTTGAATGATGGGTTTAATCCCAAGCGCATTCGGCAGAAAATGATTGAATTTTTCTCCAATATAACCTGCTGCTTCGGGATCTAACTTATTTGTTAATATTAATCTTCTCCAAAATGCTGAAAAATAGGTCCATCCAACGACCAAACGTAAAGATAATGTAAATAGTCCTGCTCCATTATCGGGCAGGATAGGAGTGTTTGTTTTCATCTGTAAAATTTTATATAATTAGAATAAAGTGTTTTGAAAATCAGTGTTTAATGTAGCTGATACTTTAATCTTTTATATAAAATATAGAAAGGAACCTTGACTTCCTTTGAAATGGGAAGTAGATATAAGTTAGAATGTTTCTGATTGGCAGCAAATGGAATCAATCCAATGAACACTAGCAAGAACCACATAGAAACTTGAGTGTGATTTGCTGATCGGTTCTCTAATTGAATAGCGAAGGACTCATTTAATTGAGTATTACAATTGCTAACCGAGGATTTACTTTTATTAAAGGTTTGTGTGGTTTCCACTTCCAAAATTTCCTGAATAGAGTTTCTAACCCCACATGGTGATAGTATCAAAAGCATACAAGACGAAACTGCTAGGAAGAAGTTCAAGATTGTATTTTTCTTGATTGGTATCATTAGGTTGAAATGGATTTACATTGAGTTTCAAAACTACTAATACAACTTTTATATATTTTGCTAAGGAATCGAAACAGAGGTTAACCTTTGTTAAACCAAATTGGTTTCAAGAAAATGGAGATTTTTGAGTTTAAATTACTTGAATACAATCTTCCGAGTATAAGCGCCTGCCGATGTCTTTACATTCAAGAAGTAAACACCCTCATAATCTGACTTTCTGTGAATGATTAATGTGTTTCCCGAGATTGTATCTTCCTGCACCAATTGCCCTTTTAAATCATACAATTGATAATTGGTAAATTGAATATTGGGGTTGAGTTCCACTGTGATGAAATTAGAACTGGGAATTGGAAATACTTTTAGCGCTTCGTTACCAAATGTATTTTCCGGCACATTGGTATAGTTAGGGTTCTTAATGCGTATTATGGAATTTGATCCACTATTGGTGGCAATATACAATTCTCCATTTGGACCGATAGCAATGTCTCTCAGTCTTCCCCAAAAGTTGACGAAGTATTCATTATCAGTAGTGATACCATCCTTCGTAGCATTTAGTGGAAGGTGATGCAAAGTAGCGTCCTTTAAAGTCGTTAACAATAGACTATTTTGGAATTCAGGAATCGCAGGATGGTCGTAATAAACCAAATCGGAAGTGGCTACTGTAGGAGTCCATACAAACAAAGGTTCAACTACATTGGAGTCAGTGCAAAAGGTTTGCTCATTAGGGGTGTTGCAAAAACCTTCAACATTTGGCCATCCATAATTACGACCTTTTTTGATAAGGTTAATCTCATCATCATTATTGGGGCCGTGTTCAGAGCTATATAAAAATCCATTTGCTAAGAATAGTCCTTGTGGATTTCGATGTCCCCAACTCCAAAGAGGACTGTTTGCAATTGGATTATCATTCGGAATGCTTCCGTCCAAATTCAGTCGCAGTACTTTACCATTCAGTGAATTTATATTTTGAGCGGTAGAAGTATTTGCCGCATCACCAGTTGTCATGAAAAGGAACCCATTTTCTATAAGTAGTCGAGAACCATTGTGATTAATCGCTCCGGGGATTAGATCCAAAAGAATTACTTCGTTTGTTAAAGTATCTTGAGCTGTATTGTAATCAAAAGAGACCAATCGCTCTTTAACCGCACTGTTGGTGCCGTAATTATAAACTGCATACACTTTTGAGGTTGCAGGGAAGTTCGGGTGTAGCACCATTCCCAAGAGTCCACCTTCACCAAATTGATTCACTGTGGAAGTGTAATCCAATATCACTTTATTGATTTTGGTTAAGGGATCAATTCGATTGAATCTCCCTATTCTCTCTGTGAAATAAATGTAGTCGTCAGGCCCATAAATAATCTCCCAAGGAGTGCTAAGACCGCTAATAATGGTTGTGGTATCAATAGTAGTATTTCCTACCATTAGTTGAGCCTTTGTAGCATTGGAAATAAAAAGCAAGCAAGATAATCCAAGAAGTAATCGCTGAAATCTAGACATAACATTATTTTTTAGGAGTGTTCTCCTAAATTAATGATTTTGTTTCAAGAAAAGAAGAAGTAAACGAATAGGAAGCTTAATCCCCATAAAATAAATAAAGTAGTAATGAGAGTGATTACAATTATTTTCTGTTTTCTTTTCCGCTCTTCAGTCAATTGTTGTTTGATCTTCAATTTCAATTGGCGCATCTGTTCGGGAGTTGCTGTTTCTCCATTGAGATTGGATTCTTTAGTGGCCTTAATTAATTCAGATTTCAATCGAAAATATTGGCCTCGTTTTATACGAAGTCTTTCGTTGTTCTTAATAGAACGAAAAGAATCAAAAGCAGTAGCCATTAGATTGAATTAATTTAGAAGTAATTTACCTTTTTTATTTCAGCTATCACTTAACCTCCACACAAAAAAAATGAAAAAGCTGCTCTATAATGCGATAGGTACTTTTATTTTGGTCTTTTCCCAAGACATTGTAAGGTATACATCTTCTTCAAAATGAATTTGAAATCGTTCTTGAAATTGATCCATTTGTTCACTTGGAACTATAATGTTTAATACATCAAATTCAGGTTCCCGAGGTGAAGTTCCATCCCAATTTAACCCCCATCCGTATGACTTACTATTAAAAATAACTTCCCATTCACCTTCGTTTGGAATCGTCCATAAAGTATAAGTTCCTGTTGAAAGTTCTTTTCCTTGAATTTCAATAACTTTATTTGTTGTGAAAGTAGTGGCTTCATTTGCTCCCGTTCTCCAAACCTTTCCAAATGGAACTAAGCTGTCCATTACTTGTCGACCACGTTTTGCAGGGCTACTATAAAATACACTTAATGTGGTGCCATTTTTTGAATAAGTTTCCACTTGCTCAGGACTCGCTTGTTTAGTTTGATACATCATATACTGAAAACCACCAAATATTAATAAAGCCAATAGAATGAGGATGATAATTATTTTTTTCATAATGAATGATTTAAAATTATTTTAACTGATGGTTTTGTAGAGAATCAATTCGTTGTTGCAATTGTAAATCATCCGGATTTTTATCCAACTGTTTAACTGCTTCTATGTACTCAGGATATTCGCTATATTTTGTTTCTAACCATGCATAATTAGGCAATATCAGTGCAATAATGACTATGATAGCCATTGGTATGGCACGTTTACGAAGTACTTTGAAACCTACTATCTGATTATTATCTTTTAAAGTATAGGAATAGATAACGAGCACAATAAGTCCCAATGCACCAATAGCTAAATTAGCTTGGTAACCTGGCCACATTTGCAGTTTAAACATTAGTCCAACCAATGCAATCGAGAAAACTAACCCTGGTAGCATCGATGTGATGCTAATGTTTTGATTTTCGTCCAAGAAAAGTGCCATTGATAAAAACGGATAGAGTAGGGCTAAACCCGAAAAAGAGATGATGCTGATCAATTCAGCGCCTGACCATAACAAAAGGTGTAGGTTGATGGCAACTACCGCACTAACCAATAAGAGTATTTCTATACGTTTAAGCATGTCTTTTTTTCTTGATGCAATAGAGGTAATAGTTTTCTACTTTTTCTCTAGCCCACGGGGTTCTTCTTAAAAATTTTAGGCTAGACTTTAAGGTTTGATTGCTTTTAAAGCAATTGATTGACACGTTTTCAGCCATCTCATCCCATCCTTTATTTTCAATAAGGTATTCAAGAATAAATACTAAGGTGATTCCATGAAGGGGATTGTTGGGCTGTTGTTCCATAGAATAAAACTACAATGTCAATTTAACATTTCAAAATATAAAATGGTGAGTAACTATTTCCCACCATTCGCTTGAAGATCTTTAATACAATCAGCATCTAGTTCCGGTATATTTCCACCTAACATATTTCCCAATGAGGTACCCGTCTGAATGGAAAAATGCATCAGGCAATCATTGTTAGAGCAATGCGCTCCATTCGCCTCGTCATGATGATTGGAGGTTGTTGGAGTACCTACATTAACCAAACCCAATAAATGACAAAATTCGTGCTCCGTTACTGCTGTTTCCAATACAGTCTCCGATGGTTCACCTAAACCACCACTGAGTTCTTTAATCGTTTTTTCAAATATGGCAAATGAGGTAGAAGTATATGCTACTCCTAATACCACTTGGTTCCCTTGGGATTCTATGTAGTCATTGTCCAAAAAGACCACATATGCTGTCATTTTAGAAGGAGAAGAGGTGATGGTTCTATTCTTTGATTCAAGTGTTCTTATTTGCTCGATTGTATATTTTTCGCTTTGAGAAGAAGGAATTTCCCTTTGATTAATTGTAATTCCACCAGGCTTATTCAATCGCTGAGCTAAGAAGTTCTTAAGGTTGATTATGGTTTGATTATTAGGTTTGAATCCGGTGACAAAGTCTACTTGAACTTCTAATGAAGGGATTGTCGCTTTTAAATATCCTTGGGCAGCATCTCCGAGTATAACTGATGGATTGTTCTTATCATCGTCTTTATCGTCCTTACAACTATTGAATGTGGTGGCTAAAAATACAAATAGAAGAAGTAGTATCGAATTCTTTTTCATGGAACTAATTTAATAAAAAAAGCCTGACATTTAAAATATCAGGCTTTTCAAGTTTATCAATAGAAATTCTATTTTACTTTCTCAACGATTGCTTTAAAAGCTTCAGGACTGTTCATTGCTAAATCAGCTAATGCTTTTCTGTTCAATTCGATGTTGTTTTTTGCTATTTTACCCATAAACTCAGAGTAAGACATTCCGTACTCTCTAACTCCTGCGTTAATTCGCTGAATCCAAAGACTTCTGAAGTTTCTTTTCTTTTGTTTACGACCGATGTATGCAAACTGCATACCTCTTTCAACTGCATTTTTCGCTACAGTGTGTACATTTTTTCTTCTTCCAAAGTAACCTTTGGCGGCCTTAAGGACCTTTTTTCTTCTAGCTTTTGCTGCTACTGAATTTGTTGCTTTTGGCATTTTACTTACGTTTTTTGGAAATTGGTGTCCTTTCTTTTAAGAAACTTTAAACTCAATTTCCGGGTGTTGTTACTAAATTAACGTTAACCTGGCGATCAATTTACTTTACGCACAGTTGCAATTTGATATTTGCTTCATCTGCTTTATGAACTAAACCAGAATGTGTCAAATTTCTCTTTTGCTTTGTTCCTTTTTTGGTCAAAATGTGACTTTTGAAGGCGTGCTTTCTTTTGATCTTTCCAGAACCAGTGAATTTGAATCTCTTCTTCGCACTGGAAGTGGTTTTCATTTTTGGCATTGTACCGTTGTTTATATATGAATACTAATTATTTACTTTTTCTTTTTAGGGGCTAAGAACATAATCATTCTTTTACCTTCTAATTTTGGCATTGATTCTACTACTGCAACATCTTCTAATGCTTGAGCCAACTTCAACAATAAGATTTCTCCTTTGTCTTTAAACAAGATGGTTCTGCCTTTAAAGAAAACGTAAGCTTTCACTTTGTTTCCTTCGCCAATGAACTTTTCAGCATGTTTCAACTTAAAGTTAAAATCATGATCATCCGTGTTGGGCCCAAATCGAATTTCTTTCACTTCGATTTTTGAAGCCTTTGACTTCATCTCTTTCTGACGCTTCTTCTGCTCGTATAAGAATTTCTTATAGTCAACCAGCTTACATACTGGCGGATCTGCCTTCGGTGAAATTTCAACTAAATCTAAGTTTTGCTCTTCAGCCATACTTAGTGCTTCTCTAATTGAATATACATCTGCTTCAACGCCATCGCCGACAACTCTTACCTTGTGTGCGGTAATTTCATCATTGATTTTGTGAGGATTTTGTGTCCTTGCAAATCTACCTTGTGGTTTAAATGGTCTAGCTATTGTGAGGTCCTCCTGTGATTAAATTTGTAAATTTTTATTAAAATAATTAGAAAAATCTTCGATTGTCATTGTTCCAATGTCACCATCTCCATGTTTTCTTACGGAAACCGTGCCAGTTTCAACCTCTTTTTCTCCTACGATTAACATGTAGGGAACCTTAGAGACTTCTGCATCACGAATCTTTTTTCCAACTTTTTCGTTTCTATCGTCTACGAAACCGCGAATATCGGATTTATTTAAGATTTTTAAAACATCTTTTGCATTTTCATTGAATTTTTCGCTCAATGGTAAGATTGCAAGCTGCTCTGGAGCTAGCCAAAGTGGAAAATTACCACCACAATGTTCAATCAATACCGCAACAAATCTTTCCAATGAACCAAATGGAGCTCGGTGAATCATTATTGGTCGATGTTTTTCATTATCGCTGCCAACATATTCCAATTCAAATCGCTCAGGTAGGTTATAATCCACTTGGATGGTTCCAAGCTGCCATTTTCTACCAATAGCATCCTTCACCATAAAGTCTAACTTAGGACCATAAAAAGCAGCTTCTCCGTATTCGATAACCGTATTAAGGCCTTTTTCTGTTGCTGCTTTTATAATGGATTGTTCTGCTTTTTCCCAGTTTTCGTCTGAGCCAATGTATTTACTTCTATCTTCTTTATCTCGTAAAGAAATTTGAGCTGTATATTCCTTAAAGTCTAGCGCTTTAAAAACATACAATACCAAATCAATAACTTTCATGAATTCTTCTTCCACTTGGTCCGGTCGACAGAATAAATGGGCGTCATCTTGTGTGAAACCTCTAACACGAGTTAATCCATGTAGTTCTCCACTTTGCTCATAACGATAAACGGTACCAAACTCTGCGTAACGTACAGGTAAATCTTTGTATGACTTCGGCGAAGCCTTGTAAATTTCACAATGGTGAGGGCAGTTCATTGGTTTTAACAAAAACTCTTCACCTTCAGAAGGAGTAGTGATCGGTTGAAAAGAATCTGCGCCATATTTCTCATAATGACCTGAAGTAACATACAATTCTTTACTTCCGATGTGGGGAGTGATCACTGGCAAATAGCCCGCTTCTAATTGTGCTTTACGCATAAAGTTTTCCAAACGCTCACGCAGCATTGCTCCTTTAGGCAACCAAAGTGGCAGTCCTTGACCTACTTTTTGACTGAAAGTAAATAGCTCTAACTCTTTACCCAATTTTCTGTGGTCACGTTTTTTAGCTTCTTCTAATAGTTCTAAGTATTCTGTTAGCTCTTTTTGTTTTGGGAATGTAATCCCATATATTCGAGTTAATTGCTTGTTTTTTTCATCTCCTCTCCAATATGCACCTGCAATGTTTAACAGCTTTACTGCCTTTACAAATCCAGTATTTGGAATATGGGGTCCACGACATAAATCGGTAAAATTGCCTTGAGTGTAAAAGGTAATGCTTCCGTCAGCAAGGTTCTCTAAAAGATCCAATTTATACTCGTCATCTTTTTCTTTATAGTAGGCGATTGCATCAGCTTTAGAAATACTTTTTCGAACAAACTCATTCTTTTCACGAGCCAACTCTAGCATACGTTTTTCAATAGCAGGTAAATCCTCAGCAGAAATTAATCGATCGCCAGCATCTACATCATAGTAAAATCCATTTTCGATGGGAGGTCCGATTCCTAATTTAATTCCAGGATAGATTTCTTCTAAAGCTTCTGCCAATAGGTGAGCAGAACTATGCCACATCGTATTTTTACCCTCGTCATTGTTCCAGGTTAGTAATTCCAAGTTACTGTCTTGTTCGATAGGTCTAAATGCATCAATGACTTCACCGTTTACTTTTGCGGCAAGCACATTTCGAGCTAATCCTTCGCTAATCTCTTTTGCGATATCTAAGGCAGATACTGGTGAGTCATACTCTTTAACTGCACCGTCAGGAAGTGTTATTTTTATCATGGAAAGGGGGATTCTTTAAAATTCAGGTGCAAAGATAAAAAAACTACTTTGTACCATAGAATTAATGTGAATAAAAAAGGCGTCTCGATTAAACCGAGACGCCTTTTCAAATAATTTATTTTGATTAAGCAGAAACGATACTTGTTCTTATTGCTTCAATTCTTTTGGTCAATTCCGTCATATTATCTGGCGTTAATGTTGAATAACCTTCTTCATCTTCAGTTACAACTGAATTGTAGAATGTATTCAAATCTTCTAATTGAGTAGTAACACCTGATAGGTCAAAAGATTCATCAGACTGAGCTTTTAAAGCAGGAACTAAGTTTCTTAAGATATTCATTTGTTCCAACACTCTATCTTTTACCATGTCATTTCCTTTGGCGCTTTTTGTACCTAGGTACATGCCTTCAACCCATGCACCAGTAAAGAAAATAGCCATTTTAGCTTGTTCTTTATTTTCTTCTAAATAAGTATCCGTTTTGATTTTAATTTCAGTTAAGATTCTCATAATAGAATCTTGAGTTCCGATGTTTTTCTCAAAACGCTCAATCATATTCCCTGAACTAAAAATAGCATCCATACCAGTTTCATCTGATAATTTTTTAATAGCGGCTAAATAATCAATAGATTCTTGCTGTTTTTTGTTCAGAACAGAATAGGCCATATCTGCTGAATACACACCAAAGTTTAAGTACTTCTGTGTTTTAGTATTGTAATTGGATACATTCTGAGATTTATTAGGCAACTCACCGTTGTAGGTTAAACCAGATCGGTTAAAGATAGATGCAATTTGTATTGGTGAAGGTAGCATCAAATCAGCTGATTCATCTTCTACTTCTTCTACCTCTTCAATTACAACTTCTTCAGTAACTTCTTCTTTTTTTGGAGCTTCTGCGCATGCAAAAAGCAATGCAGTTGAGAATACACTAACTGCTATTATAAGGTTATTTTTTTTCATCGTAGGGATTATTTATTTTTTAACAAAAGTTAATTGGTAGCCTAAAACAAAGACAATACAGCCAGTCTCATCAGAACCTTGGGCAGGTGGAATAATGTAATTGATGTACAGGTTTTTTGCTTTTTTTGGCTCATAAGATAATATGTTCGCGCCATTACCTTCCGTTTTACTTGAATAGACTAAATTTCGGCTATCAGATTCACGACTTTTGTCATAAATTTCGATTTCTACATTTTTTGGAAGATCTTGTCTGTTGAATACCATGCGGTATTTTTCTCCTTTAAATAAAGGCACTTCAACTTCCTTAACAGAAGTTTTGTAAGTATAGTTGATACTACTTGTTTTAGAAGAAGCATAAAAATAAGTGTTCAACGAATCAATAGCTTTTATTTTTGCTTCTGAATTTGAACACGAACCATTAGATACTTTTCTGTTTCCAGCAGCAGTGATTGCTACAAAAAGAACAAAAACTCCTAAGATTTGAACGATTTTTTTCATAATTGAGATTAAATGGGATTTGTGCGCTAAGATATTAAAATTACTTTGATAACAAAATTCAAAAGTAAGAACAATAAAATGCTATTGTATGCTTACTCCTTCATATTCTGTGAGACGTTTGTATTGTTCTTTAAGCTGTTTAAAAATGACGTTATTTAGCTCCGATTTTATTTCTCTTCCGTCGATTTCATAAACATTAGTTAATTCTCCCATTGTTCCTGTTGTAAATACGACATCAGCGTTGTAGCATTCGCTCACGGACAAATCTCTTTCTTTAAATGGAATTTGATGCTTTTCTGCAATTTCTAGTATTGTTTTTCGAGTGATTCCTGGTAAACAGGCAGTCGCAAATGGAGTATGCAAAACTCCATTCTTTATCATAAAAATATTGGTAGCATTTGTTTCACTTACAAATCCTCTATCATCCAACATAATGGCATCGTCTGCATTTGCATAATTGGCCTCTATTTTTGCCAATATATTATTGATTAAATTGTTGTGATGAATCTTGCTGTCTAAATTACTTGGTCCATTTCGTCGAATACTTGATGTGATAAGTTTAATTCCTGCTTCCGGATAAATGGGCTTTTTAAATTCGGCCAATACGATCAAAGTACATCCTATAGTGTTTAATTGAGGGTCCATTCCGGAAGTAATCTTTTCCCCTCTTGTTAATGTCAGTCGCATATGGGCCTCATCAAACATTTCATTGGCTATTAAAGTTTGCTTGATTGCATTTACAACTTCGCTAGGAGAAGGAATGTTTTTAAAATCCATTGTGTGGGCTGACTCCATCAACCGATTGACGTGTTCATTTAACTTAAAAATCTTCCCTTTGTATACTCGAATTCCTTCCCAAACGGCGTCTCCGCCTTGAACTACACTATCAAAAACTGAAACTTTTGCCTCATTGCGATGTAATAAATCTCCGTTAATCCAGACTTTAATATTGTCATTCCTATTGTCGTATTGCTGTGCCATATTAGATTGTGAGTTTATGTTTAATTAGTTCGTTATAAAAAGGAAGACATTCTTTGTAAACTTTTTGATTCTTTTCTGAAAGTGTAATTTCTTTGTCTTCAAAAGGTGCGAATTGCGTAGATTGATGCACATTGGAGTACCAGTATTTTGCCCAAATACCATCTTCTCTTCTTTCTCCTTTTTCCCATTTTAACATTTCCCTGTTAAATGGGATGTCAATTGAAATACATAATTTTTTAAGAAATACTTCTGTATTTTTTAATAAATCAGCAGAATCAATTACTAAATAATGCGAATGTTTAGACTTAAGTTCAGTCAATAATTCGAACTGCATCTTAATTCCAATATCTTCAATAGTAGGATTTGGAATCACTTTATTATAGCTGTTGATGATTGCTTTTGGATCTCGGATAAAAATCAAATTGTAGGTTTGACTTAAAAAGTCACGATCCAAATTTATTAAATGATGCGTCATCTGCTTGCAGAAAACAATTTCTGGTTGATTGAGTTCTAAAATGTCAGCCATCACCTGATTCCCATCATTTTTTTGGCTCTTTAAAATCTCAGACTGTCCAGGATGCGTTACCCCAGATTGCAGCAAGTAATGTGCATACAAGGGTTCATCAATCACAAGAGTATCGCTGCGTTGTGCAAAACTATACA
This sequence comes from Acidiluteibacter sp., assembly GCF_055129545.1. Lineage (NCBI taxonomy): Bacteria > Pseudomonadati > Bacteroidota > Flavobacteriia > Flavobacteriales > Cryomorphaceae > Acidiluteibacter > Acidiluteibacter sp. The sequence continues at coordinate 22,786 of NZ_JBSRUB010000011.1, forward strand.
TGAATGCAGTACTTACATTCCTTGGACTCGACCACAAACAGAGGTGCTTCATATTTTTGAATTACGGGCTCTAATTTAATAATTTACAAGAGATATATTTATATACCTTTAATATCTTACATTTGGTAGGTAACCTATTAAACCTGAAATTATGAAGAAAATTCTACTCCTTTTTATTGTTGTTTTTGCATTCGGCTCCTCAAACGCCCAACGTTGGGAATTGTTTAAAAATGATATTTCGCATTATACCACTCCCCAACCAAATTCTTCCATGGGTATAAGTATTTATACAGATAGCTTTGCGTTAACTTTGCAAGTAGACACTACAATAACTCATTCAAATAAGAAAAAAACAATCTTTGTTAGAGATTATAGTGGACGAATAGATAATTTCAGTAACACATGTGTAGGGTCTAGCGCCTCCATTTTGGGCGATTCTTTGGTTGAGCAAGTTGATTCTAGTATTTACTATATTAATAACAATCAACTTATCTGGAAAAATACAAATCAATGGACGTGTTATAGAGATTCGAACAATAATGAATTAGTTATTTCTTTGGATTCAACTTCCTTTTTAAATGGAGATTCTTTAAAGTATTACTCCTTTTCATCGGCCAATAGTTCAGCTTTTGATTCCACATTTTATACTCTGCCCTTTATTGTTTCTAAGTTAAATGGAATGGTAAAAGGTTTTGATTTGTCATACTTTCCTACAGAGATTAAGCCTGTTTCTTTTTTTTTAAATGGCTTGGTAAAAAGTTCACACATATACGATTACGAGATTGGTGATGAATTTCATTACGAACATCGAATTGATTATGGTTACTACAGGCCGTCTTATGACTTATACATCATAAGAGTCATTGGTAAAATGGTTCACAATCAAGATAGTGTAAGTTACACTTTCGAACGAAAGGTTAGAGATGATCAAATAATTTTTGTAAGTCAAGGTTACTACCACCAGTACAACAATTTTCAAGACACTGTAATTAGGACTTACAGTTTGCAAGAACAGATTCATATGGGAGTATACATGGATGTGCGATTTATGGCAACTATACCTTTATATCCTGATACAATAGGAATATATAACAGCGATTTTGGATTGCCTACTTATGTGGGATTTACAGGATTTAGAAAATACAATGGAATACTATGTGACGCTACTTTTGAGTTGGAGCAATATTCAACTTACGTATTTGGTATCGGAAAATTTTACCATTATTCAACTGGTGATCCTTCTTCTTGGTCTTATAATCATGAAGAATTAGTCTTTTACAAAAAAGGAACGAAAACATGGGGAACATCTTTATCTATAGTAGTAACTGATGTAAAAGAAAATATGTTTTCCAACCTTCTATTTTACCCAAATCCTGTAAAGAATCAATTTACAATAGAAAATTTAGTAGAAAAGACAGAGTACAAGTTGATGAATATTAAAGGAGCTTTAATTACAAATGGGACTTTCATAGTAGGGTCTAATTCTATTTCGATGTCAAACTTGGAAAGTGGGATTTACTTTTTGCAACTCCAGTCTAAATCTGACAGCAGAACGCTAAAATTGATTAAGGAGTAGCACTATAGGATGTTTTAACTAGTTACACAATTCTCAAATACTAGAATATTTCAGGGCTACGCCCTTTGTATTCTATTTTTCTGGCACTTTTACTAAAAATATAGGGCTAACGCCCCTAAATACGGTGGAACCTATTGTGTAAATTTTAATAAGATGATAGAGTGACCTCACCTTTAATTTTTTTTAAATGTGGTTATGGCAGTCTTTTTATAAAGAAAGTAGATTACCTCAATAATTTTTTAGGTTTAATTTTAAACATGTTAAAAGATGGGGCGTTAGCCCAATCATTTTAATAGATAGAAATAGGCTGGTTTATTTAGGGGCGTAGCCCTGACATTTTATGAATCAGTCACGAGAAAAGTGACTTTATAGCAACATTCTTTAATTGGATTAAAAGCAAAAAGTCCTCTCGGAAAACCGAAAGGACTTTTTTTTATAATTTGTTGTTGGAGTCTTAAATGTGAATCACTTCACCATATGCTTCAGCCGTAGCTTCCATAATCGCTTCACTCATTGTTGGGTGAGGGTGAATGGCTTTTAAGATTTCGTGACCAGTTGTTTCTAACTTACGAGCAACTACCAATTCAGCAATCATCTCAGTTACATTAGAACCAATCATGTGAGCACCTAATAATTCACCGTATTTCGCATCGTAAATAACTTTTACAAAACCATCTTTATGACCTGCTGCACTTGCTTTTCCTGAAGCCGAGAATGGGAATTTACCCACTTTCAATTCGTAACCTGCTTCTTTTGCTGCTTTCTCTGTATAACCTACAGAAGCTATCTCTGGGCTAGCATAAGTACAACCAGGAATGTTGTTATAATCAATTGGCTCTGGATGGTGACCTGCAATTTTCTCAACGCAAGTAATTCCTTCAGCAGAAGCCACGTGAGCCAAAGCTTGTCCTGGAACACAATCACCGATTGCATAATATCCTGGGATATTGGTTTCGTAATATTCATTCACTTGAATTTTACCTTTATCAGTCACAATTCCAACTGATTCTAAACCGATGTTTTCGATGTTTGCAACCACACCAACAGCAGAAATTACGATATCACAATCGATGATTTCTTCACCTTTCTTCGTTTTGATGTGCACTTTACAATCTTTACCTGTTGTATCTACTTTCGTTACTTCAGCGCTGGTCATTACATTGATACCAGCTTTTTTGAAGCTTCTTCCTAATTGCTTAGAAATATCTTCGTCTTCTACTGGTACTATGTTGTCCATGAATTCAACTAAAGTTACATCAGTACCCATTGCATTGTAGAAATAAGCAAATTCAGAACCTATGGCTCCCGAACCAACAATTACCATTTTCTTTGGCATTGATTTTTGATTCATTGCTTCTCTGTAACCAATAATTTTCTTTCCATCTTGAGGAAGAGTAGGTAGTGTTCTTGAGCGAGCACCTGTAGCAATAATGATGTGTTTTGCAGTAATCGTTTTAGTAGAACCATCTTCAGCAGTCACTTCAATGGCTTTGCCTGGCTTCACTTTACCAGTACCCATGATCACTTCAATTTTGTTCTTTTTCATTAAGAATTGAACACCCTTGCTCATGCCGTTTGCTACGTCACGACTTCTTTTAACGATGTTTTCAAAGTTCGCATTGCTCTCTTTTACTTCAATTCCGTAATCTTCAGCATGCTTGATGTATTCGAATACATTCGCACTTTTTAATAATGCTTTAGTTGGGATACATCCCCAGTTTAAGCAAACACCACCCAACGATTCTTTTTCAACGATGGCTGTTTTTAAGCCCAATTGAGAAGCACGAATAGCAGTTACATATCCACCTGGGCCACTTCCTAATACAATTACATCAAAATCCATAGTATACTATATTATGTTGTTTTTTATCTTCAATTTTTAGTTTTGCGAAGTTAGTAAAAAGGTCTAATGCAATGAAAGCATATTCCAACCTTTAGCACACAACCTATTTAATTCGCTTCTGGAATACGTTTTAAAGCTTCCAAGAAATAATCCCAATACTTTTGAACTGAACTAATTTGAACTTTTTCGTCGGGAGAGTGAGCACCTCTGATGTTTGGACCAAAAGAAATCATTTCCATTTTTGGGTAGTTGGTTCCTAATATCCCACATTCCAATCCTGCATGACACGCTTGTACTTTAGGCTCTGCATTGAACTTTTCACGGTATAAGTCTGCCATTAGGTTCACGATGTCTGAGTGAGGCAGAGGAGTCCATCCTGGGTAACTTCCACCAACTTCTACTTGAGCACCCATTAATTCAAAGGCACTTGTTAATGCTTCTGCTAAATCCCATTTCTCAGACTCTACTGAGCTTCTGGTCAAACAAAGAATAGAATACTCTCCATCTGCTACTTTCACTTGAGCAATGTTGTTTGAAGTCTGCACCATATTTAACATGGCAGGACTCATTCTATAAATTCCATTTGGAGCAGCATAGATTGAACGCAATAACAATGCTTGGAAATCTTCTTCCATTACCGCATCGAAAGTGTCCATATTTTTTACCGTCACTACCACATTAGGATCAGTATAGTTGTGCTCTTCTTTAATCGTTGCTTCGTATTCTTTGATTGCTGTTTCAAATGCAGACCATTCAGCTACAGGAACTGCAATTTTTGAAACAGATTCTCTAGGAATGGCATTTCTCAAACCACCACCTTGAATTTCATTCACAAAAATTCCCAACTCATTAGAAAGGTTCAGCAATAGACGATTCATTAATTTGTTAGCATTTCCCAACCCTTTGATGATGTCCATTCCGGAGTGACCACCGCTTAATCCATTGATGGTAATTTCAACGCACTTTACTTCTTCAGGTATTTCCATTTCTGGATAAGCACCTGAAGCGGTCAAATCTACACCACCGGCACAGCCAATGGTTAATTCATCGTCGTCTTCAGTATCTAAGTTCAATAAAATCTCACCTTCTAATAAACCACCTTTTAATCCGATAGCACCAGTCATTCCGGTTTCTTCATCGATGGTAAATAACGCATCAAAAGCAGGATGAGGGATGTCTGTACTTTCCAATAACGCCATGATAGTTGCTACACCAATTCCATTGTCAGCACCTAAAGTAGTTCCGTCAGCTTTTACCCAATCACCATCCACTAACATTTTGATCCCTTCCTTATCGAAATCAAACTGAGTGGCATTGTTCTTTTGGTGAACCATGTCTAAGTGACTTTGAATCACTAATTTTTTACGATTTTCCATACCCTTCGTTGCAGGTTTTCGGATGATAACGTTTCCTACTTCGTCTGTTATAACTGGTAGACCTAACTTTTTTCCGAAATTTTCTGCAAAAGCAATCACTCTCTCTTCTTTTTTAGAAGGACGAGGTACGGCATTCAAATCTGCAAAATTATTCCACAGTGATAGTGGTTCTAGCTTTCTAACTTGTTCTGACATGATATTAATTTTTAGAACAACAAATTTAGCATCATTTAAAGAGAATGAAAGTAGAACGGTTAATTATTACTTCTTGAGAGGCATTTTATTTTAATCAATGTCTAGATTAACTAATTTTAAGGGCTACATATTTAATTACACACCGAATACTATCAAAAAATCGTAATTTTACGGTTGTGAAAATATTTCATCAAATAGCATCTTTTTTATTGGCCTGTTTACTACTTGTTAGTACTACAGGATTTTCCATGTACAAGCATTACTGTGGAGACAATTTGAAGGAGATTAGTTTGTTTGATGAAATAGAATCTTGTCACGACACAGAATTGGCAAAGGAAGTGAAGGATGATTGTCCTTTTCATCAGCACGATTCAACTGAAGTTGGAGAAGAAGACAATTGCTGTAAAGATGAGTACAACAGAATTTCATTGGAAGACCAATTGAAGCAATTGGATAATAATCAGAACAAGCACTTAACGTTAGTAGCTGTGGTTATTGATTTAGGCCATCAGAGCGCTGAAATAGAATTTGAAGAGAAAAGTTCTAAATCGCTTTATCTCGAAGGAGCTCTCATTAATGCTCCACCGCTTTATATTTTATACACTCAATTTAATTTCTACGGTTGATTTAGTGAGTTTTTTAAACACTCATGAATTAATCATTTAAAGAAATTAGTATGAAATTTAAAATCATAATGATTGCATTCTTTGCAATCGGTATCTCAAGTGCAAGAGCACAATCAAAAAGTCAAAAATTAGATCTACACGTTGAAGGAGTATGTGGAATGTGTAAAGAACGCATAGAAGCTGCAGCCTTAAGAACTACTGGTGTCAAATTTGCCGAATGGCATAAAACAGATAAAACCCTTCATTTAGTATACAATGCAAAAAAGGTAGATGAAGTTGAAATTCGTAAAGCTGTGGCAGCAACTGGCCATAAAATGGATGATCAGCCTGCGGATTCTGCAGCTTATCAATCCTTACCAGATTGTTGTAAATACGATCACGGAATAGAATCTCACTAATTACTTATTTATATCTATCGAATCATGCAAAAATTAGCAAAATTGCTAATGGTTGCCTGTTGTGTAGTATTAGCAATTGGTGAACTATCAGCACAAGAAATTAAAGGAAAAGTAAAAGCAGAAAGCGGAGCAGTGGTGCCTTTTGCGAACGTATATTGGCTCAACACTACCATAGGAACGACGACCAATGAAACAGGAGATTTTTCTATTGTAAAGTCAGATGAATCCAGTCGATTGGTAGTGAGTTCTGTCGGCTATACTTCTGATACAATTACTGTTTCCACTTCTCCGATTACCATTCAATTAAAGAATTCTGTGGAATTAGGGCAAGTGGATGTGGTTTCAAGAGAAACAGGCTCGTCTATAGGTTATATGGATAGCAAAAAGGTAGAACAGGTTAGTCAGAAAGAGTTGCAGAAAGCAGCTTGTTGTAACTTGTCTGAAAGCTTTGAAACATTGCCTTCCATTGATGTAGCCATCAGTGACGCGGTAACCGGAACTAAGAAAATTAGAATGTTGGGGCTGGAAGGACCGAATACGTTCATCAGTCGGGAGAGTATGCCGGGTGTTAGAGGGTTGGGAAGTGCTTATGGGCTAACTTTTATTCCTGGCGTTTGGATACATTCTATGCAATTGTCAAAAGGAGTTGGTTCTGTCGTGAATGGTTATGAAAGCATTGCCGGACAAATCAATGTAGAAATCAAAAAGCCAGAAGACGATGAATTGTTTGTGAACATGTACCTCAATCAGAGTGGACGAACAGAATTGAATTTCAATCAGAATTATAAAGTGTCCGATAAATGGAGCACCATGTTATTATTACACGGAAGTGCACGTCCATTCGAGGTAGATAATAATAAAGATGGCTTTTTGGATTTTCCGACAGGGAATCAAATCAATGTGATGAACCGGTGGAAGTATTACGGAACAGAAGGATTGGAAGCACAAATTGGTGGATGGTACATCAACGATAGAAGAGTTGGTGGTCAAAAAGGATACGAACCTTCTATTGCTCAAAATCTACAACCAAGGTATGGTTTAGAAATCAATACAGAGCGAGTGGAGTTATTTGGTAAAATGGGCTATGTGTTTGGCGACAAACCTTATAAAAGTACTGGTTTGCAAGCTTCTGTAAGTCGACACAAACAAACGTCTAACTTTGGACCTAACGATTACAATGCCATTCAAGAGTCGGGTTATTTGAATTATTTGTTCCGTACACAAATCAAAAGTGACAAACATGTAATCACTACAGGAGCGAGTTATGTATATGATAGATTTGTAGAAACGGCTTATGACAGCAGTTCCAACCGGACGGAGCATGTTCCAGGTGTTTATATGGAGTATACCTATGCGCCAAACAACAATATCTCTGTCGTTGGAGGATTAAGAGCAGATTTTAATTCCATTTATGGCAATTACATCACACCAAGAATACATGCACGATGGGCAGCTACAGAGAAATTGGTATTTCGAGGAGTAGCTGGAGGCGGTAGGCGAACAGTTAATATATTTGCTGAGAATCAAGGAATGTTTGCTTCTTCTAGAACGTTTCAATTATTGGGAAATCAATCAAATTTGCCCTTTGGACTGAAACAGGAAATAGCATACAATTATGGATTGAATTTCAATAAAGACTTTCGATTGTTTTACCGCGATGGTTATTTTGGAGTAGATGTGTATCACACCCGCTTTGAGAATCAAGTTATTTATGATTTAGAAGATGCGCGAACAGTGAAGTTTTATAACCTCGAAGGACAGTCGTTTGCAACGAGTATACAGGCTGAAATAAACTATGAAATCATCAAGTTTGTGGATTTAAAAGTAGCTTATCGATACCTAGATGTGCAAACCGATTACCAAAGCGGTTTAAAGCAAAAGCCATTGACAGCAACACATCGAATCTTTTCGAGTGTGGGCTATACCACTCGTAAAAACAAGAAAGGTGGCAATTGGAAGTTTGATGGTACAGTTCAATATTTAGGACAACAACGAATTCCGTCAACAGCTAAAAATACAATAGAAAACCAACGATCAACTACATCTGATGGTTTTGTAACGGCTAACTTACAAATCACAAAAACATTCAATAAGCGATGGGATGTATACGCAGGAATGGAAAATATCACCAATTATAGACAAGACAATCCTATAATTGATGCAGATAATCCCCTTAGCACTGCAAATGAATTTGACAGTGGGTTAGTGTGGGGACCAATTTTTGGTAGAATGGTTTATGCCGGATTTCGATTTACTATCGCTCCTGATAAAAAATAAAACTGGTTAATTAAAAACAATATTGAAAAGGCAAAAGATGATTCTTTTGCCTTTTTTATGTTTGGAGCATTAGGAATTATCTTAATTTCGGTGGAAACTACTATATCGCCTGCACATGAAGAAACGTATCTTTGGAATAGGATTTCTTATTCTCGTTGGAATTATTTTAATTTCCATACCATTTTTGAAACAACTCTTATCAGAAAAAATAGAAGAGAAGTTAGGTTCTAATTTTTATTACAGTTACGAAGATATCTCCGTTTCCTTATTCGAAAGAAAGATCCAGTTTACCTCGTTAAAATTTGCCTACCCCAGGGACAGTAGCAATTTTCAATATGTGGGAGAGGCTGCCTATTTTACAGTGGAAGGGTTCGATTTTGTTTCGCTCATTTATAGTCAATCGCTCAACTTAGGAAAAATTGAACTGACCGATCCCTCTTTAAAAACTCGAATAAAACCAAAACAAAAAACTGATGCAACATCTGATTCCATAAATATCGAACAGTTGAATTTTTACACCTTTATCAAAGGTGGATTGAATCAATTGAAATTAGAAGAGTTAAGTGTTCTGAATGGTCATTTTGATTGGTTTTACGGACCGCAAGATTCTGTGTGGAGAATGATTGATGGCATAGATTTAAAAATTGAGGAATTTACATTGGATTCCATCGTGGCAGCAGAGAATAATGGGTGGTTTATTTTGGAAGATTTCATTTTAAATGTCAATCATTTGATGGAAAAACTGCCGGATAGTATTCATGTGCTCACTGCCGATTCTGTGAGAATGTCCTACAGTGATTCTTCCATCTCTATGGCAAACGTCAGAATGATGCCTCGATTTAACCGCAAGGAATTACCAGGTGTACTACCGCATCAGCAAGATGTGTTTACTCTTAAAGTAAATCAATTGGCACTCAATTACATTAATATCGATCATCTGATTTATAAGAAAAAACTGTTCGTTGGTGAAGTAGCAATAGATGGCTTTAATTTAAATGTGTACAGAGATAAATCTTTGCCGTTTCCACATGTTTATAAACCTCTTCCAATCCCAGAATTATTAAAAATGAAGTTTGAGATGACATTGGATTCTGTTTTAATCAGTAATGGACAAGTCGCTTATGAGCAGCAGAATGTTGGAGCACCTGAAACTGGAATTATTGTCTTTGATAAAATTAATGCTGTATTGTATAACCTTACTTCCTCTGAAGAACAAGTGGACAAATATGCACATACCGTATTAAATACTACTGCACTTTTGCAAGGAGGTGGAAAAATAGACTTAAACGTCGATTTTGATTTATTGGATAAAAACGGAGGCCATCGTCTGCAAGGCACCATTTCAGATTTTGATTTATCAGATTTGAATCAGATAATATTGCCACTGACACACGTAAAAGTAAAAGAAGGAAGAAGTAGTAATACTCGTTTTAATTTTTATGCCAGCACATTTGGTACCGATGGTGAGATAGAGTTTAGATACAGCGGATTGAAAGTTAGTCTACTCGATAAAGATGAATACGAATTGCGGAATGAGAAACGAAGGTGGTTGGGCTCTTTGTTTTTGAATACATTGGTAGTAAGAGAAAGCAATCCGAAAGGAAATACATTAAGAATAGGAACGATTAAATCAGAGCGAGATACTGAGAAGGCAATCTTTAATTTGTGGTGGGAAGGAATTGCTTCAGGTATGGGCAGCACCATGATTAATTTTAAGAAAGATGCGAGGGAAGTTGATGTTTCAATGGATTAATAAGTCTATGTAACAATGTAATAATTTAGCAATGAATCAATTTAGCAACGTAAGAATGTGCCGATATCTTAATTAGTAAATGAATTATTCCAATCTCTTGGTGTACTTTGCGAGTTAACCTTTGTGTGATTTGTAATTAAGGTTAGAGAAGTTAGAAGTGCAAAACGGTCAACATTATTTAGGGAAGCACAATAATTGACAATTAACACTTAATCCTTAACCATTATTCAGTGTTTGTTAAAAGAAAAATGGGAATACCACATTTAGGGTATTGATTATTAAAAATAGTAGGGTCATCTTTGCTCTTTAGAATCATTCTAAATAATAAGATGAGTTTATCTATCCTCCATGCGAATTCAAATGTGCTGATGTCATTCGGCCTCAAGTCTCTATTGTCAAGAGGTGGGGGAGTTGATTTGATTAAAAATGTTACCCATGAAACCCAGTTGTTTCAAGCGTTAGAAGAGGCACACTATGATGTAATTATTGTTGACCCCAATTCAAAAGGTCATTTCTCTGCTGACACCATTCTAAAATTGCGTGAGAAATCCAAGACGCAGAAAATGTTAGTTATTTCTTCTACGGCGAATACTAGTGATGTATTAAGGGTGCTAGAAAAAGGAGTAGAGGGTTATTTGACCAGAGAATGTGACGAAGACGAAATTATTCATGCCATCTTCGCGATTGCAAAAGGAGAGAAGTTTTACTGCAATAAAGTGATGGACATCATCCTGAACAAGCAATACAATTCTGACGAAGACAATTGTGAGCCAACGACTTTAACGCAAAGAGAATCAGAAATTACAGCACTGATCGCAAAAGGGATGACCAACAAAGGGATTGCCGAGCAATTACACTTGAGTCCACATACAGTACATACACATCGAAAAAATATTCTTCGAAAATTAGGGATCAATTCTGTTTCAGAATTGACACTTTACGCTATAAATGTAGGCTTAGTCGCTATGGATTCTTAGTAAATGGAATCAATTTGATTACTTCAAAAAAGTTTGAATTGTATAACTTTAAATGACCATAGCTTTTCTTACAACCAAATATTTTCACCGACTTATAGTTTTAAGAATTTTCCCATTGAAGACTTATACCGAAATTTTCACGAGCAAAATGTTTTGACTGTTGAATAGACACTTCTAATTCTACAATCAAGTTTTGAAGGATACCAATATTTCCTTTATCGACCTCCTCAATAATCTTTATTGCTTTTTCGTTGATATGAATAGCACTGTAATTTATAGATGTTCCTTTTATTTTGTTTGCAATCAGGCGAATAGCTGGAGTCCTGTTCTCTTGTTGTGCTTGCTTAATTAAAATTAAATCTTCCTCAAGTTCTTGAAAAAAGTAAGGTAATATTTTTCTAAAAGTCTCTTTTTTTAATTCAGTTGATCCAAAATAACTCACTTCTTGTGATTTGGATTTATAATTCATCGAAATGTTCCTCTATTAAGTTCGTAATATCTTCCTTGTCTATTGGTTTCCTAATGTGGTCTATTACTCCGTAGCTTTTGTATTCTTTGCTTTTGTCGAAATTTTTAAAATCCAGATAATCACTAACAATAACTATATGAGGCTTAAAATTAGAATTTGCTTTTTTCGTTATCTTAATATATTGATCTAAGAAATTAAATCCATCCATTTCTGGCATACTTAAATCTAGAAAAATGAAATCAGGTAAATCTTCATTTTTTAATCCTATGCTGAGGTATTCAATAGCTTCGCGAGGGTCTGTTAGTGAAACAATTTCATCACAAAAATTTATTTCTTTTAATAAATTTATATTTCTAAGGTTAACTGCTTTGCTATCGTCTAATAATAAGACTTTTTTAACTTTCTCCATAATTAATTGAATATCATTTTTATAGTAGTTTTTACTTTTTCTTTTGTTAAAGGTTTAGATTGGTACCCTTTGACCATTGAATAATTTTGGGATCTTTTTAAATCAACTTCATCTTCGGAAGAGGACAACAGAATAATTAATTGATTGGTTTCTTCTGTTTTTATTACTTCTGAATATTTTTCTAAAAATTGATAACCATCCATTACAGGCATATTAATATCTAAAAATATTACTTCAGGGTTGGGACAATTTCCATCTTTATCTAAAGATATTAAATAATTGATGGCTGCGCTTCCATTTAACACTGTTGTTATTTTATCAGTGATATCCATTTCTTTTATTAGTCTTTTATTAAGAATGTTGGAGCCCTTACTGTCATCAATTAATAGTATTTCATTTAGTTTCTTCATTTGGCTTTTTCTAATAGGATTGAAAATTTAGTCCCAACTTCTACTTTACTTTCCAAGTTAAGCTTTCCATTTATTTTATTCACCATATAGTTCACCATAAATAAGCCCATGCCTGAACCTTTTGAATGATCATGGAATTGATTGAACATTTTGAACAATCGATGTTCATGGAGTTTTAAATCTATCCCTAAGCCATTGTCTTCAATTGTCAATAAAATATATTTGTCCTGTTCTTTTGTTGTGATATTGATTGAGATATTTCTTTTTTTACTTCTATACTTTATAGCATTGGATATTAAGTTTTGGATAATGCTTTTAATGTAGATTGGAGTGCCAAGTATAGTTGTATCTTTAGCGATATCAATGGATATTTCACCATTCAACGACTTCACCTCATTTTGATAATAGGGCATTAAATTTTTAAAAGTCTTGTTCAAATCAATTTTTACAGTTTTTATTTTGTTTTCACGAAGTTTAATTGCTTCTGCTAATGCCTGGATCGTATTATTAAATTTATTTAGTTCTTCATCTATCATTTCAATTGACTCCTGAGAATCCTTATTCCGGTTTTCAAACTGAGTTTTTAGGAAATTAAAATGACCTTGTACCGTTAAAATTGGACTTTTTAAATCATGCGTTGCTATATAGGTAAATTGTTTAAGATCATTGTTTTGTTCTTCAAGTATCTCCTTTTGAATGATTAAGTTTTCTTCAGATTCTTTAATGCTTGTAATATCTGTTGCAACACCAATATGCTTTATTACTTTTCCTTTTGTGCTTTTTTCGAAAATAGTATCTACTGAATGCAACCAGATGTAATTTCCTTTTTTATGCCTTAATCTATATTCAATACTAATCTTTTCATCTTGTTTAAGAGATTGTATTTTTGTAAAATGATTATTAGTTGCTTGTAAATCATCAGGGTGACATAAAGACTGAATGAGGCCAATTCCCATTTTTTCAATTTCCTTATTATTATATCCAAGTACTGAGCCTAACTCTTTGTTTGAAAATGTATTAAGTCCTGTGTTGTGATCGACAACATAAATTACACTAGGCGCAATTTCTGTAACCTTGGATAAAAAGTTTTGGGCTTCTTTTAGCTTAATCTCCAGTGATTTTCGTTGTTGAATATCCGAAATGGAGCCTGCTATTCGGAATGCCTTTCCATTCGAATCTTTTAAAACATTTGCTTTTCCTCTAAACCATTTATACCCCTCAGATTTTGTTTTAAGTCGGAATTCATCATTCATCGGAACATTTTCCTCAATACATTTATTGAATGATTTCCATATCCGATCCAAATCGTCCGGATGTACTAGTTGATTAGAAAATACATTAACACTTGAATCAATTTCTTTCGGTTCATATCCTAATAATCGGTAGTAATTGGGCGACCACCACTGTCTATCACTGCCAAAATCTATCCAATCCCAGATTCCATCATTTGCACCACGCAATGCGAGTTCAAGTCGTTCTTTACTAAATTTGAGTTCTTTCGTTCTATTTTCTACTTTTAATTCAAGTTGTTGATTCGTATCCAATAATGCGGTTTCAACTTTAATTAACTCACTAATATCACGAAAAATAGAGTTTGACTGAATGATGTTACCATGCTTATCTTTTATAGAGTTTTCATTCAGTGAAACATGAATTTTTTTATTTGATTTAGTTCTTATGACTAATCGATTATCCACAATTTCGCCTTTCTCCTTAAACTCAATAAGCGTTAATTTAGCTTTCTCATGGTAGTCTGCATGGTATAAAAAGAATAGTTCTTGCCCGATAATTTCTTTTCGTGTATATCCCAGCTTTAAGCATAGGGTGTTGTTACAATCAATTATTTTCTTGGAGTTAGGATCAATGGAGAGCATCATATCTGGTGCATTGTCATATAATCTAAAGTATTTTTGATTGACAATTTCTAGCTCTTTAGTGATTTTTAAATTCTCCTTTCTTAAAATTAGTCGGTTAATTACTTCTTTAGCAAGTGCTTTTAAAGCTTTTTTTTGATTGTCTGTAAGTGTTTTCGGTTTCGTATCAAAAACACATATAGTACCCAATGGAAAATTGTTAGCATCCAATAAGGGCACACCCGCGTAGAAATTGAGACCCAGTTGTCCTGTGACTAGAGGATTGTCGAAAAAACGATTGTCTAGTCGGGCATCTCTAACTTCAAAAAGTTCACTAGGGGTGTTAATGGCGTGGCCACAGAAAGAGATATCTCTTGGAGATTCATAAGGTTCATCTACGCCATACTTAGATTTAAACCAATTTCTATCTCTATCAATCAAAGAAACCAAAGCAATTGGAGTCTGACATATTTGAGAGGCAATAAGCGTTAAATCATCAAACGATTCTTCGGGTTGAGTATCTAAAATGTTAAAGTTGTCCAGAGCAGCTTGCCGCTCATTTTCATTATCGGGAATTTTGGGCTTTTCCATAGTACTTCAAAAATAGGGGATTATTGGTCCATTAATGAAAACTCCATAGTTTAATTATTTTCTTTTGTTGGCGTTGAAGTAAATTGAACCAACTATCCCATAAACGTAAGCAAGAAGGAATTGGATTTATATGGAATTTTTTATCTTGTTTTAAGAATATCGCTTGGTTTTTAGAGTGGAAGGGCATTTTTTTTGTTGGAATCATATTGTTTTATAGAATATTATATATATCATTGTATTTGTTATAAAATATTATATAGCAGGAGGTTCTGAAAATCCATAAGAGTAGGTTATTTAAATTTTAATAAAATGAAGTATTTTCAAAAAATTAACCTTTTGGTTTTTTCATTTCTAGCTTTAACATTTTCCTCCTGTGAAAAAGAAGGTCCTGAAGGTCCTGCTGGAACTCCTGGAACTCCTGGAAAAGACGGTAATGCCAACGTGGTATCTTCTACAGCTGTTGCTTCAAATTGGATTTATCAAGCACCGTATTGGGTTCAAACGTTTACAAATCCGGCTATTACTCAAGATATCGTTAATAGTGGGGCGGTTTTAGCATATCTTCGGTTAGATAATGGTGGATACTCGCAACTTCCTGTAACATTTTATCCTGATCCCTCTTATTCAACCTCAATTGAGGTTTCATATGTGGTGGGTAAAGTCTCAATAATATTAAATGACTCAGATCAGACACAACCAAATCAACCTGGTGCTTGGACTTTTAAAATTGTGGTTATCTCAGCATCTGGAAAAATGAAACACCCAAATTTAGACTATTCAAATTATGAAGAAGTTGAAAAAGCTTTTGATACTAATGAATAATATTTTCAAAGTAATAAAAAGCTTTTTTATTTAGCTTGGAGAACGCCGTTTTGCTTTTAGAGTGGAAAGGCGTTTTTTTTGTGACCCAAGCGTTCGTTGCACCGAAGCGTTTTAGCACTCTGCGGTTTCAGCTTAAATCAATCTCTACTCTAAAATATACTTAGAAATCTTCCCCAACTTTTAACCACTATTAATACTTCTCTACTTTCATCTTAATTTGATAATCTCTAATTTCGAGAAAAATCAATACAGACTATGCTATACACTGTTTCTTATCAGCAACCAAACACCCATTATATTGATATCGAATTAGAAGTGAATGGAGTGGAGGAGTCCACTATTCAGCTTCAATTGCCAGCTTGGAGGCCGGGACGATACGAGTTGGGGAACTTTGCCAAGAATATTCAACGTTGGAAAGCTTATGATGCAGATGGGAATGAATTGCCCTCTAAAAAGCTATCCAAAGACTTGTGGGAAGTTACGACCAATGGAGCGGAAACAGTTATAGTGAAGTACAATTATTTCGCCAATGAACTTAATGCGGGTTCTACTTTTTTGGATGCATCACAATTGTACATCAATGGCGTCAATTGTTTTATTTATGTGCCCAATCGAATGGATGAGGTGTGTGAATTGCAATTGGAATTGCCAGAGAGCTACGAAGTGGCTTGTGGCTTGAAAGAAATTGGAAAATTTAATTTTGAGTCAACTGATTTTCATGAGTTAGTAGATTGTCCCCTGATTGCATCAGATAGTTTGAAAAAAGAGACGTATCAAGTCGGAGAAACTACTTTTTATTTGTGGTTTCAGGGTGAATGTCAACCTGACTTTGAACGATTGAAGAAGGATTTTATTCCGTTTACAGAAAAACAAATGGAGCTGTTTGGCGGATTTCCAACAGAAGAATACCATTTTATATTTCAAATTTTACCACACCGCGCTTATCATGGCGTAGAGCACAGCAATTCTACGGTTTGTTTGTTGGGTCCATCTTACGATGTGATGAAAAAAGTTGGAATGTACGATGAGCTGTTGGGTGTGAGTTCGCATGAGTTATTCCATACGTGGAATGTAAAGCGCATTCGACCGGTAGAAATGTGGCCATATGATTATGCTAAAGAGAATTACAGTAGATTGGGTTATTTATCCGAAGGTGTCACCACTTTGTATGGCGATGTGATGTTGTTGCGTTCAGGCGTGTTTTCTGAAGCCGATTATTTTAAAACTTTGAATCAGTTGTTGGATCGTCATTTTAACAATCCTGCAATTTCGAACTTGTCTGTTGCCGACTCTTCTTACGATACTTGGTTGGACGGATATGTAGCTGGAGTCCCTAATCGGAAAACCTCCATATATACCGAAGGGGCATTGTGCACTTTGATGTTGGATGCCAAAATTAGAGAAGCGACCAATCACCAAAAGAGTTTTGACGATGTGATGCGAATGTTCCATGAGGAATTTTACCAAAATGGTAAAGGCATTAGTGAAGTTGATTACTTGGCAACTGTCAATCAAGTATCCGGAAAGGATCTATCGACTTTCGTCAATCAATACATCAATGGTACGGAAGATTATGCACCAGAGTTGAAACAATCACTGGCCTTTTTAGGAATAGAATACAACTCATTACCAGCTGATGCTTTTTGCGAAGCTTATTTAGGATTTAAAGCGATGGATAATAACGGAGCTTTTCAAGTGGTGTCGGTTTATCCGAATTCCATTGCCGAGTTAGCAGGACTAGGAGTAAACGATGAGTTGGTCACCGTTAATGGCTATAAAGCAGGAGCAGACTTCAATCAATGGTGTGAGTATTTTAAAAATGAAACGATTGTTTTGGGCGTGAAGCAGAATTATGGTGCGATTACAGAAATGTATTTAAAGCCAACTGAAACGATATACTATAAAAAGCACATTGCAAGTCGAATAGAGAGTGGGAGTAAAGAGCAGGTAGCAAGTTTTGAGAAGTGGAGAAATTAGTTAATGTAGCAATTAATTAATTTAACAATATATCAATAAATGAATCAGTCAATCAGTTAATATATCAATCAGTTAATAGTTCAATAAATCAAAAGATTAATCAGTTATTTTTTTAATCTGCTTTGTGTTCTTTGTGAATAAACCTTTGTGAGCTTTGCGGTTATAAGACTGAAGTAAGAAGTTAGATGTTAGAAGCTAGAGTTGGACTTTTAATCTACTTTGTGTCCTTTGTGCCTTTGTGGTTATAAAATAGAAACATGAAGTTTGTAAACCAACTATCAAAAAAATAAAGAAATTTGTACGATATAATAAACACGATTACTTTTGTACTATGATTTTACCAATAGTAGCCTACGGCGATCCAGTTTTAAAAAAGGAAGCGGAAGACATCGAAAAGGATAGTCCAGAATTGCAGAAATTGATTGACAACATGATTGAGACCATGCACCATTCAGAAGGAGTGGGATTAGCAGCTCCTCAGATTGGAAAATCTATTCGTTTATTTGTGGTAGATGCTTCTCCTTTTGAGGAAGATGAGCCGACATTGGCAGACTTCAAAAAGGTGTTTATTAATCCAATCATCTTAGAAGAAGAAGGGAAAGAGTGGGATTTTAATGAAGGATGTTTGAGTATTCCTGGCATTCGAGAAGATGTTTCACGTAAGCCCAAGATTACCATTGAATATTACGATAGAGATTGGAAATTGATTGAAGAGAAATATGACGGAATTGCTGCTCGAATCATTCAGCATGAATACGATCATGTAGAAGGTATTTTATTTACCGATCATTTAACAGGATTAAAGCGCACATTATTAAAAACGAAGCTCAATAATATCAGTAAAGGCAACGTTGAGGTAAAGTATAGAATGAAATTCCCTAAAAAATAAACAACCATGAAAAAAAATATTTTAATTGCTTGCTTAGCTGCAGGATTGTTTGCTTGTAATCAACCAGAAACAACTACTGAGAATACTTCTGAAACGGAAGAAGTAACAGTAAATCCTTTTGAGGGCCTGAATCAAGAAGAATTGAAAGCCAAGGTGCTAGAAATTGAAGGAAAAGTGTTTCAAGGTGAAGGTAATATGGATGTTACTAGCGCAAATATGCTGATTGAAGGCTATGTTAAATATGCTGATCAATATCCAACCGATAAAGAAAGTGCTGACTTTGTGTTTAAAGCTGCGGAAATTAGTTTAGGATTAAATCAAGGACCTACTGCATTGGCTCTATATTCTAAAGTGTATAAAGATTTCCCAGATTTCGAAAAACGTCCATATTCTTTGTTTTTACAAGCTTTTGTTTATGAGAACAATTTAGGTAAGTTAGAGGAAGCGAAAGTAATTTACGAGCAGTTTATTAAAGATTACCCTGATCATCCTATGGCTGATGATGCGCAGTACTCTTTAGATAATTTAGGCAAAAGTCCTGATGAATTGATTAAAGAATTTGAGGCCAAACAACAAAAACAAGGTGTTTAATTTTTAAACTCCCGTTCCAATAAATTTCGAAGCTCTTCAATTTCTAATTTGTGCTTCAGGTTTCCATTTTTACAAAACGAGATCTCACCGGTCTCTTCAGATACAATAATCGCCACAGCAGTCGAGTTCTCCGTAATTCCGACTGCTGCTCGGTGTCTTAGTCCGTATGAAGCATGAATTTTTGGATTGTCTGAAACAGGTAAAATACATCGAGCTGCTTTAACTCTATTGGAGTTGATGATCACACCACCATCGTGCATGGGGTTGTTTTTGAAAAAGATAGTTTCTAAAAGATTAGAAGTAACAATTCCATCAATTTGATCACCTGTAGACGCATGGTATTTCAACTCAGAATCTTTAGAAATAACGATTAAAGCTCCTGTCTTTGATTTCGACATATTGAAGCAGGCTTTAAGTATGGCTTTGTGGTTTAGCTCTTCTGCTTTTTGATCATTCCATTTCCAAGTCCCAAACTTTTTTCGAATTCTCGGCTGAGCTAAAATACTTCGATTTCCGACGATCAATAAAAAACGTCTAATTTCTTGTTGGAAAACGATAATCAATGCAATGACTCCAACTCCAATAAATTGTCCTAAGATTTCGTCCAATAACTCCATCTTTAGGGCCTCAACTAATTTCCAAATCAGGTAAAGCGATAGAATTCCCAATAATATTCTAATGGCAACGGTTCCTTTTAGCAGATTGTACAGTTGGTACATCAAAATGGCCACCAGAAGAATATCCAGAAAATCAAGCCACCGAATACTAATGAACGCTAAAGACAATTGTGGGATGTTTTCCATGCTACGAAATTACTGCTTTTGATAGAAGTCCACAATTTTAATCGTTTCCATTGCTTCTTTGACGTCGTGCACTCTCAAAATCTTGGCACCATTGAGCAAAGCAATTGTATGTGAGGCAGTGGTTCCATTCAATGCATCATTAGCGTTGGTCTCTAATAACTTCCAGATCATTCCTTTTCTAGATATTCCTGCCAATATTGGAGCGTTTAACTGTTCAAATTCATTCAAGTGTTTTAATAGATTGTAGTTGTGTTTCAACGTTTTTCCAAATCCAAAGCCAGGGTCTAACACAACATCGACTACTCCTAATTGTCGAAGCCGATTCAATTGCTTGGAAAAGAATTGATAGATGTCTTTTACTACCTCTTTGTAAACAGGGTTTTGCTGCATTAATTCTGGTCTATCCAAAGTATGCATGAGAATATAAGGAACTTTCAGTTGGGCTATGGTTTCAAACATACGGTCATCAAATGTGCCTCCAGAGATATCATTGATGAGGTGCGCGCCATTGTCAATAGCTATTTTTGCAATTTCTGATCGATAAGTGTCAACTGAAAATAAGGCATCTGGGAAAGTCTTTTTAAGTTGCTGAAGAGCGGGGAGTAGACGACCTTTCTCTTCCTCGAGTGAAATTTCTTTAGATCCTGGTCGGGTGCTCATGGCACCTAAATCAATAAAAGTGGCACCTTCGGTCAACATTTGTTCTACTTTTTCCAATAATGCGATGGACTTTGTATGACGACTTTCAGCAAAAAATGAATCTGGAGTTAAATTAACAATTCCCATCACTTTTGCTGTGGATAAATCCACCAAATTCCCTCCACAATTCAGTGAGAAATTCCTTGAAAAAACAGTATCTTTCGGGACTTTTAGGGGACTTGTCATAATCAAAAATAGAATGAATAATACAGATGAACAATATGATTCAATAATAACCAAATGCTATGACATTTTTGGTCAAAAAAGCAAAGATTATGGCACAGCTTGGCGTATTTTGAGAACGAGTTCGTTAACTGATCAATTATACATAAAGGCGAAACGAATTCGCACCATTGAAGACAATGGAATGAGTAAAGTAGATGAAGGGGTTGTTCCTGAGTTTATTGCCATTGTTAATTATTCCATCATGGCGTTAATTCAATTGGAAATGGGTGTTTCTGAAGAGCAACACATGGATCAGCAAAAGCTAGAAAAGTTATTTCATCACCATGCCACAGTTGCAAAGGAGTTGATGATGAATAAAAATCACGATTACGATGAAGCCTGGAGGACGATGAGAGTGAGTTCTTTGACAGATTTAATCCTCCAAAAGATATTGCGTGTTAAGCAGATAGAATCCAATAAAGGAAAAACCTTAATTTCGGAAGGAATTGATGCCAATTACTTGGATATGCTCAATTATGCCGTTTTTGCCCTAATAAAATTAGAAGAATAATTTATAACCCTATAAATACTTTATTATGAAATTTATACTTCACTTTTCTCGATTATTTGTTGGAAACCTTTTTATTTTTTCTGGTGTTGTGAAAGCAAATGACCCACTTGGTTTTTCATACAAATTACAAGAGTATTTTACTGAGTTTGGCACCGATTGGGATTGGTTGATGGAGATTGCAATGCCATTTGCAGCAGCAATTTGTATTCTAGAAATTATATTAGGAGTAGCCGTTTTAGTGGGTTACAAAATGAAAGAAGTAAGTTGGATTTTATTGGGACTAATTCTATTCTTTACGGGGTTAACATTCGCTTCAGCGGTGTTCGAAATTGTGCGTTCTTGTGGTTGTTTTGGAGATGCTATTCCATTGACACCTTGGCAATCATTTTATAAAGATTTGATATTGTTAGGATTAATTATAATTCTATTTATAAAGAGAAATACAATCAAGCCTTTTGATGAGGCAAAACCCGCCTTGATCTACTTCTTTATCTCTTTAATTGTGATGGGCGCATTGTCTTATCAGTTGAGCTGGAATTTCCCATTGGTTTTGACTGTTGGGGTGCTTGGTGCAAACTTAGCGATGTTCTTAATCAATAAACATAAACATGCGTTAGTGGCAGTGATCGTTTCGTTAATAGTAAGCACCGCCTTTTCCATTAATTGTGTGTGGCATTTGCCTCAGCGCGATTTTAGACCTTATGCAGTTGGTAAAAACTTACCCGAGCAAATGACGTTGCCTGAAAATGCAATTCAACCGGTTTATGAGAATATACTGACCTACAAGAATAAAAGTACCGGTGAAGTAAAAGACTTTACACAAGAAAACTATCCTTGGGATGATGATAATTGGGAGTGGGTAAACACTGAAAGTAAGTTGATCAAGGAAGGCGATGTTGCCAAGATTACTGACTTTTCTGTGGTAGATCATGATGGAAACGACATTACTGATGTTGTCAATAATGAAGAGTTGGTATTCGTTTTGGTGATGTATGATTTGAATAAAACAGCTACCAATAAAATGGAATTAATCAATGATTTTGCTAAGAAAGCAGAAGCTGAAGGAATTGAATTCATAGGTTTGAGTGCTGCTTCTTATGAAATTTCAGAAGATTTTAGACATAAAAACCAAACACCATTTCCGATTTACACCACTGATGGAATTGTATTAAAAACCATTGTTCGTTCTAATCCTGGATTGGTAATGATGCGAAGAGGAACCGTTGTTGGGAAGTGGCATAATAATGATATCCCAACATTTGAAGATGTTTCTGAAGAGTATAATGTAACGAAATAAGTGTGTTAAACTTTATTGTTAAACGTGTATTGTATGGATTATTGGTGCTTTTTGGAGTAGTAACAGTCGTATTTATACTCTTTAATGTTTTGCCAGGAGATCCTGCTCGGATGATGCTTGGTCAGCGAGCAGATAAAGCCTCTATCGATGCAATCAATAAAGACTTGGGATTAAATCAATCATTACCGACACAGTATTTTTTATACTTGAATGATTTGTCTCCGATTTCGGTTCATAAACCTGATATTGAAGAAAGCATCATTTATTTAGATCACACAAAATACAGTGGCATTCAACTCGTTCAAATTGGAGAGATTGCTATTCTTGCAAAAGCGCCTTACCTTAGAAGGTCTTATCAAACGCAGAAAAAAGTAAACCAGATTATAGCTGAAACATTGTTGGAAACTACTGTGCTTGCTATTGCGGCCATTATTTTGGCTACCGTAATTGGTGTGTTTTTAGGAATTCTATCTGCTTTATATAAAGATGGAGTATTGGATCGGCTGAGTCTGATTTTTGCTACTTCAGGAATGGCGTTGCCTTCCTTTTTTGTGGGAATAGTAATCGCTTGGGTATTTGGATATATTTTATCAGACTACACTGGTTTAGACATGACTGGTAGTTTGTTTGAAGTAGACGATATGGGGAATGGAGAGTATTTGGCATTGCGGAACTTGATTCTGCCTGCCATCACTTTAGGAGTTCGCCCATTGGCAGTAATTGTTCAATTGAGTAGAAATTCGATGTTAGAAGTCTTGGGTCAAGATTACATCCGAACGGCAAGGGCAAAAGGATTAAGCAATAAAGTAGTGGTTTTAAAACACGCCTTGAAAAATGCATTAAATCCAGTATTAACCGCAGTTTCAGGAATGTTTGCTAGTTTGATGGCGGGTGCAGTTTTCGTTGAAATTGTATTTGCATGGAAAGGAATTGGTTGGGAAGTCGTGAATGCATTAGAAAAATACGATTTACCAGTGGTAATGGGTGCAGTGCTCGTTATTGCAGTTATTTTTGTGGTAATTAATATAATTGTTGATATACTCTATGGAGTTTTGGATCCGAGAGTTAGAGTGAGTTAAAGTTAAATTATGAGAAAGAAAATTGTAGCAGGAAACTGGAAAATGAACCTGACAGTGAAGGAAGCAGAGTCATTAGTGAAGGAATTAAATCAAGCCATTTCGAGCGGAGTGAAGGCAGATCAACTGATTGTTTTTCCTTCTTTTACAAATATAGTTTCAGTGGTAAATTCCATTGATTATGGCATTAATGTAGGTGCTCAAAACTGCCATGAAGCAAAATCCGGAGCTTATACAGGAGAGGTATCTGTTGATATGATTCAATCGACAGGAGCCACAGCCATTTTGATAGGTCACTCAGAACGTAGAGCCTATTTTGGTGAAACCAATGAGTTGTTAGCCAAAAAAGTAGACGCTGTATTGGCGGTAGATATGCAGGCTGTTTATTGTTGTGGAGAAACATTGCCTGAAAGAGAAGCAAATAATCACTTTAAAGTGATAGAATCACAGATTAGTGAAGGCTTGTTTCATTTGGATGACTCAACGATTTCCGATGTAGTGATTGCCTATGAGCCTGTTTGGGCCATTGGAACAGGAGTAACTGCTTCTTCTGAACAAGCGCAAGAAATACATGCCTTTATCAGAAAATTATTGACGAAGAAATATTCACAAGAAGTGGCTGATTCTATTTCAATTTTATATGGAGGTAGTTGCAATCCTAAAAATGCGGAAGAGTTGTTCCGTCAACCCGATGTTGATGGTGGATTGATTGGTGGTGCGTCATTAAAGGCGAAAGATTTTATTCAAATAGCTAATTCTTATTAAATGAATTATATAGAGTTTAAATTTAAAGTAAGTCCGTTAGTTCCTTATCAGGAAATATTAATGTATGAGCTTGGTGAGATGGGCTTTGAAAGTTTTACTGAGGAAGCGGACGGATTGAATGCATATATTTCAGAGAATGAATTTTCTGAAGAGCGTTTCAATGAACTCTATTTATTCGCTGATGAATCTCTTCAAATAAGTTTTGAAAAATTATTGATTCCACAACAAAATTGGAATGCGGAATGGGAGAAGAGTTTTCCTAAGGTAAGCGTTGATGATTACTGTGAAATCATTGCACCATTTCATGAAAAATCAACAGATTGTGAGTTTAGTATATTGATTGAACCAAAGATGAGTTTTGGTACTGGCCATCACGACACCACTTTCATGATGATCCAGCTGATGCGTCAATTGGAATTGAAAGACAAGAAGGTAATGGATATGGGGTGCGGTACCGGGGTTTTAGCAATTTTAGCAAAACTGGAGGGAGCTTCAACTGTCACTGCTGTGGATATTGACGATTGGGCGTATGAAAATACCCTTGAAAATATAGAGCGAAACAATACTTCTGAGATTGAAGTGTTACAAGGAGGAGCTGAGCAAGCAAAGGGAAAAGAATATGAAGTGTTTATCGCTAATATTAATCGAAATATATTGCTTAGAGATTTGCCTGTTTATTCAGAATCAATGAGTAGTGAAGCAGATTTATTATTGAGTGGTTTTTTTGTTACTGATTTTGAACATTTGGATCAAAAATTGAAAGAACTCGGATTTTCTCAACGCAATAAAATAGAACGAAACAATTGGTGCGCATTGCATTATAAAAAATAAGAACATGAAGAAACTGCTTATTGCCATCGTATTCCTTGCTTTCAATTTTGGACTAAAAGCGCAAACTCCATTGAGTTTTCCTGCTGACTCCATTCAGTTTTTCAATCAAATGGAGGCTTTTATGTCCGATGCAAGAAAAGAAGGGAAAGATTTTATGAAGCAGTTTAAGGAAGTGTGGTATGGTGGGTACTTTTCCGAAGAACAGCGTCGTGGTGTTTATTTGGTGACCAACAAAATGCTTCAAAAGAAAATGCGTGCTTTTCCTGATTTTCGTAGTTACCTCTATACCGTAGGAAGTTTTGTAACTTCTACCTATCAAACCGAAAACAGTTTTGATGAATGGCAGGCCACTTTAATTCGACTTTTAGATGATAGAAATAAACGGAATTTCTCCAGCTACTTGACTTTTTCTGATGGATTGTTCTCTGAAAATGCATTGTATTCTTCCAGTTCCACTAAATGGGCCGCCAATAACAGTAACTATATTTTTGGATTCGACAGTTTGCCAACGATTACCTTTGAGGCACTTGATTTGTTGTGTTTCGCCCGAGACGACAGTATGAAAATTTCAGGTACAAAAGGAACTTACTATCCTACAGAAGAGAAGTGGGTGGGAAAAGGAGGAACTGTAACTTGGGAAAAAGCAGGTATGATGGGCGATGAAGTTTACGCTAAATTATACAACTATGTAGTCAATACAAAAACCTATACCTACACCGCTGATTCAGTTGAATTTTACAATTCTTTCTATTTTGATAAACCGCTTTTAGGTCAATTAGAAGATAAAATTCAAGCAAATAATACCCCTGAAAAATCGGCATATCCAAAGTTTGATTCTTATGATAAACGATTGATTATTGAGAATATATCCCCGGCTGTTGATTACGATGGTGGTTTTAGTATGGTGGGTTCTAAATTTATTGGTAGTGGTAACGAGTTGAACGATGCTTACTTGGTTTTTCATAGAAATGATACAGTATTTCTTAGGGCATCTTCTAAGGCATTTGTAATTAACACTGAGCGAATTATCTCAGACAATGCTGCAGTTAGTTTTTACTTGGGAAGTGACTCCATTCATCATCCTGGTTTGAACTTCAAGTTTTTCCCAAAAAAGAAACAAGTTACTTTATATAGAGACAATCAGGGAATGGCAATTTCTCCTTATTTTGATTCCTACCATAAAATCGACATGGATTTTGAGGTACTCAATTGGAATCAAGAAGACCCACTTTTAGAAATGACTAGTTTGATGGGAAGTACTCGTACTGAAGCTACTTTTACTTCAGAAAACTATTTTAAACTCGACGAGTACAACCTTTTAAAGGGTAGAGGAGATATAAATCCTTTGCTTCAAATTCAACGATTATCGGAGCAAGTAGGTTCTAAAGATTTATTGTTTAAGGAACTGTGCTATTTTATGAAAATTAGTGATGCCGCCGGAGAAAACTTATTGATGTATTTGGCTACAAGAGGTTTTATAAAGTACAACTACAAAAAAGGGGAATTTACAGTTAAGAAAAGATTGACCCAATATGTGCAGTCTAGTTTTTCTAAAATTGATTACGATGTAATTTCAATTCGTTCGGATAAGAAGGGTAAGAATAATGCTAGTTTGAACTTGTTAAACTATGATTTAACGATCAATGGAGTAGAAGGGATTTTGTTAAGTGATTCCCAAAAGGTATTTATATTGCCATCAGATCAGCGAGTGGTGATGAAGAAAAACCGCTACTTTACCTTTGGAGGTCAGGTTGAGGCTGTGGATATTTTTAGTTTTTATGGGAAAGATTTTTCTTTTGATTATGAGCAATTTAAGATTAATTTAACGAATGTGGATTCCTTAGGCTTAAGAGCATTCTCAGGTGATTTGGATCGAAATGGAAAACCAATTCTAAAGAAAGTTCGAACAGTAATAGAAGGAATTAATGGAGAACTCCTCATTGATAATTTTGAGAATAAATCAGGAATAAAGGAATTCCCGGAGTTTCCTGTAATTAAAAGTTTTGGTGACTCCTATGTATACTATGATAAAAAAGAAGTGGAAAATGGCGTCTATAAAAGAGACGACTTTTACTTTCAGGTTCGTCCTTTTCAAATTGATAGTTTAGATAACTTCTCCAATGATCAGCTGCGATTTGAAGGTAGTTTTACCTCCAATATTTTCCCTGAATTTGATGAAGCATTAACAGTGCAGTCTGATATGTCATTGGGATTTATCAGACAAGCGCCTCCTGGTGGTTACCCGACTTATGGTGGAAAAGGGCAGTTCCACAGTACAATTAAGTTGTCTCACAAAGGATTAAGAGGTGATGGTAAGTTAGAGTATTTGACTTCAACAACCTTATCAGATGATTTTAAATTCTATCCTAAATCAGTGGAAGCTTTGGCACAATCTCATGTTTTGGCAGAGGTAAAAACTGGTACAGAGTTTCCTCCGGTTCAGGCAGACAGTGTTAAAATTAGTTGGAAACCACAAGAAGATGTGTTTTATACCACTGCTATGACTGATAATTCGATGGCATTTTATGACATGCGATCTTATTTTAGAGGAACCACGTCTTTACGTCCAACTGGATTGTCAGGAAATGGGACATTCTTATTTGAAAAGGCAAATTTGGCTTCTAAAAATATGATTTTCCAAAATACAGTGTTTGATGCAGATACTGCAGATTTTCAATTAATTGAAGAGAATAATAGTGGTTTTGCTTTGAATACAGCAAATGTAAAAGCCCACGTAGACTATAAGGGGCGATTTGCTGAATTTAAACCGAATGGTGAAGATGATCCAATTTTCTTCCCGACCAACCAGTATTTATGCTTTATGGAAGAATTTAAGTGGTATATGGACAATGGAATGATTGACTTAACAGGTAAGGCATCCAATACAGTTTCCGCTGATGTTAAGCTGGAAGGCTCCAAATTTATTTCTACGAAGGCGGAGCAAGACAGTTTGTTCTTTTATTCTCCCATTGCGCGATTTGATTCTAGAAGACATATTATTAGTGCGTTTGATGTAAAGTATATAACTACAGGAGATGCTAAAGTTTATCCTGATAGCGGAGCAGTGGTGATTAGAAAGAGTGCCAATATGGAAGAGTTGAAGAATGCTGGAGTTGTCGCAAACGCAGTAACTGAATACCACAACATTTACAATGCAAACATCAAAATTGAGGGAAAGAAAAAGTATTTTGGTGCAGGTTATATTGATTATGTAGATGAAGCATCAAGCACTCAATCCATTTATTTACAGACAATAAATGTGGATACTACCGGCCAAACCACTGCACACGGTGTAATTGAAGATGATTCATTGTTTACTTTAAGTCCCCAACATGCCTTTAAAGGAGAAGTGGATTTATTGGCCAATAATCAATATTTGATTTTTGATGGTGGAGTAAAAATTAATCACAATTGTGAGCGAATTGGTATTAACTGGTTGCGTTTTAGAGCCGAAATTAATCCAAATGAAATATTTATTCCAATTGATACTGGAATTGTGGATGTCAACAAAACAATCTTATCGGCTAGTATAAACTTAAACACCGACAGCAATTTTATTTATTCAGCTTTTGTGTCCCAAAAAGTTTTTCATAGCGATAGAGAGTTGTTGCCTGCTTATGGTTTTATGTATTTTGATAAAGATAATAGTGAGTATAAAATAGGATCAAAAGAAAAGATCAAAACATTGGATTTGCCAGGAAACTATTTGAGCTTGAACCTAAAAGATTGCAAAGTGTATGGTGAAGGTAAAGTGAATTTAGCTTCTGATTTAGGTCAAGTAAAATTAATGACCACTGGAAGTATGATCCACAATCAGCCTACAGCTAATGCAGAGAATGAAGTGATTGGAGATTTTATGATGGGAGTAGATTTCTTTTTTGATGATAACGCTATGAAAAAAATAGCCGATCAGATCAATGAAAATTTAAAACTGACTCCTGTTGATTTGTCCAGATCAGTATTTGAGAAGGGATTGCGTGAAGTGATTCCTTTGGATGAAGCAGACAAGTTGATTTCTCAATTGAACTTGAACGGTAAGTTTAAGAGAATCCCAAATGAATTAAATCAACGAATTATTTTCAATGACATTAAGTTTAAATGGGATGAAGAAAAAAATACATTTACCTCATTCGGTCAGTTAGGTATCTCAAACATCAATAAAGAGGAAGTGAACAAGTATATTGATGGTGTAGTGATGTTGACCAAGAAACGAAGTGGCGATATTTTGGATATCTATTTAGAAATAGATGGAAATAACTGGTATTACTTCAATTATAGACGAGGAATGATGCAGGTGGTTTCGTCTAATGAAGCATTTAATGAACAAATTAAATCGTTGAAGGATGACAAAAGAAAAGCAGACGTAGCAAGAAAGGAAGAACCATTTACGTTTATGTATGGAAACCAAAAGAAAAAGGAAATATTCTTAAGGCAATTTGAAGAGGAGTAATTCATCGAAAGATTTATACTTCTCATCAAATAATTAGGAGCTAATTAGGTATTTTACCCATATTTGTGTTTTCTTTGAAATGGGATTGTTTGTAAGTATGTTAATAGTTTCAGTGAATACAACGTATTTAAAGACAAAGCATTCTATAAATTTGGATAATGCCATTTTAGGATTTTATAAGTGACTAGTAAGAGAAAGATGATTTTTAAAAATATAACCATTGTAGTTTCGATCTTGTTTTTGATGTTTTCAAATGAGTCGATTGCACAAGATTCATTTAAATCAGAGGATGATTTAAAGAAGAAGGCAGCTGAATTATTTGATCAAAAGAAGTTTATAGAGGCTGCACCACTTTATGCTCAGTTATTGAGTTTATATCCAAAAGATCCTGAATACAACTTTAAATATGGCGCTACTTTATTGGACTCAGATCCTGATAAAAGTAAAGCGCTTAAATATTTGGCTTTTGCAACTTCTAAGTCCACAATTGATCCTTTAGCCTATTATTACACTGGAAAGGCATTTCATTACAACTATCAATTTACAAAAGCACTCCAGAATTATAATAAGTTTAAGTCCAAGGCCTCTACGTCAGATAGAAAGTTATATGAAATAGATCAACAAATTGAGATGGTGAAGAGCGGCAATGAATTACTCCGCTCAATTAATCGATTAGATGTCGTTTCCAAAGAGTCTATTTCAAAGGATGACTTCTTCCGGATCTACCAATTGGAAGGATTAAATGGTAAGGTGGTTGTGAAACCTGACGAGTTTAAATCGAAATACGATAAAAAGAACAACGAATCTTCTGTAATGTACTTGCCAGATGATGCGAATGAAGTTTACTTTTCGTCCTATGGTAAGAGTGGTGATAATCAACGAGACATTTATAAAGCTGTAAAATTAGGAAACGGAAAATGGAGTGAGGCTGTAAGTGTAGGAAGCTCAATTAATACGCCTTATGATGAAGCTTTCGCATTTATTTTGCCTGATAAACGAACCATGTATTTTGCTTCTAAAGGACATAATTCTATGGGAGGGTATGACCTGTTTAAAACCACCTTTGATGCAAGTATAGGAGGATGGACTAAGCCAGTTAACCTAGATTTTCCATTTTCTACCGTAAATGACGATGTGATGTATGTTACCAATGATGACCAGTCATTGGCTTACTTTGCATCAGATAGAAACAATGTAGGGAATCAATATTATGTTTACAAGGTATCTACAAGCCCAAAACAGCCTGATTTAATCGTAATAAAAGGAAAGTTTATAGCAGAAAATATTCCCAACTTAAAACGTGCAAAAATTACGATAGTTGATGCAGTAACCAATGAAACTGTTGGTGTTTATGATACCGACGAAAAAGGGAATTATTCTGTTGAAATAGAAAGTAAAGGCGGAATTTATAAATTCAATATTGAAACTACAGAAGATTCTCCAATTCATGCCGGCACTGTTAACATTCCGAAGCAAGAAGAATTTGCTTTGCTTGGTCAAGAGTTGCGATTAGTTGGGGAAGGAAAGGATCAAAAATTAGTGATCAAAAATATTTTTGATGGATCTATTTCTGCGGAAGATTACTCTGGAGGGCCGGTTGTATCTTCTAGTTTGTTGATTCGCCAAGCAGATATTAAGCAAAATGCTGACGAAGCTAAGATTTTAGCTGATACAAGAAGTATAGAAGCAATTGGTGGTGGAGTGATTGAGCCAACTGATGCCACTTCAACAGAAAAAAATGAAGAAGTTAGATCGGATGAAGTGTCCAAGACCATTTCCAACGATGCTGCCGCTGCTAAAGCAAAATCAGTAAGAGACGAAATCTCTGCGATTGAATCTAAACTGAAAATCAAATCTGAAGATGCTTCAAAGAGTGCGAAATATACTTTTAATGAAGGGTACAAAAAAAGTAACGAGGCATTGGAGTTCTTTAAGGAAGGGGAGAAGCAAGAAGAAATTGCCAATAGTGCTTCGGGAAGTGCTAAAGAGACCGCTCTTCAAAAGGCAGCAGAGGCCAATAGCAGAGCAACAAAGCTTGCTTTAGAATCAAAATTAGCATTGGATTATGCGGAAGTTTTTGAAAATAAGGAGGTCGATTATTCCAAACAATTAAAGAAAGCGACTAATTCTAAAAAGACGGCCGATAGTTTAATTGCCAACAATCAATTGGCAGAAGCAGAGAATGTCGTTTCTCAATTAAAGAAGTCGGTAGTTGTTCCGAATAATGAAGAAACGGTAATTGCTGAAGAAAAAGAAAGGGTAACTAGAAATAGAATTACTGCTGAGGATAGCTTCGCTAAAAATGAGAATTCGATCAAATTATTAACTGAGCAAATTAAAGTGATTGAAGATGAGGCGATGCAATTGACAGAGCAATTTGAAAAGACTCGAAATAAGAACGAAAAGGAAAAAATTCAAAGTAGGTTGAGCAGTTTAAGTTTAGATAAAGAAGATCTAAGCTTTGAAATAGATAAGAATAAACAAGAAATTATAAAGAATAAGGCAGCGGCAGATGAAGTGCGTTTTGAAGAAAGCTTTGCGGACCGATTATCAGCTGGAATTAAAAACAGTGAAGGAAAGAATCTAACTGCAGTTTCTACTCAGCAAAAGGAAGCATTGTCAGAAACAGTGGCTTATTTTATGGAGAATAATTTGCTAT
Source organism: Acidiluteibacter sp. (assembly GCF_055129545.1). NCBI lineage: Bacteria > Pseudomonadati > Bacteroidota > Flavobacteriia > Flavobacteriales > Cryomorphaceae > Acidiluteibacter > Acidiluteibacter sp. The sequence continues at coordinate 55,134 of NZ_JBSRUB010000011.1, forward strand.
ACGCTCCAACTAATGTAGAAAGATCAACAGTTTCTGTTAACTTCTCTGACCCAGTAGCATTGCAAACAGAATTAAAAGAATTGCCATCTGATCAATCTTTTGAGGAGAGAATAAAACAAGCTCAAGGATTAAATGAATTGGGTGAGAAAAATCTACAATTAGCAGAAATTAATCAGGATTGGGCGAATGTGGTGCAGCAACGAATAGAGTTGAAAGAACAATTGAAGTCTTCTGCAAATGCAGCGGAGAAGTCTAAACTTTCAAACGAAATTTCAGCGCTAGAAACTCAAAAAAGAGAGAAGCAGTCTGCAGCTGATCAGTTTGTTCAGTTGACACAACCTTCATCAGGAGGAACTGTTGAAATTTTAGACGATGTGGAATTAACTGTTCCATCTTATTACAAAGGGTTTGAAATTAACTTAAAAGAGGCTGATAAGATCCCTGATCAAGTAAGTAAAGATGAAGCGAAGATTGCCATTTATTCAGATTGGAATGAAGAAATAGACAAGGAGATTTTAGCTATTAAAAAGCAATCTGCTATTTCTGGAAATGCAAACTTGAATAAAGAGCATTTAGCTGCATTAACAGAAAAACGAAATGAGAATAATTCTTCTATTTTAGAATTAGGTGGCGATGTTACAAATGCGCCTTCGTCTGATTTGGCATCTAACAACTCTTCAACTGATACTCGTAATTCATCAAACACTGACAGTGGAGATGATGAAATTGCCGCAATCGAGAATAGTTCACTAGATGAAAGTGAAGTTGTCAAAAACGAAGTAGTAGCAGAAACAAAAATTCCATCCATCGCGAAAGAAGGAGAAAGTGATAGTCAGAATTCAGTTGTTGCTGTTCAATCGGAGTCAACAACTCCTTCAATTAACTCAAGTGGAATTGCACTTAGCCAACCATCTAGTAATAGCAATTCATCAGTGAACTATGCAGCACCAAAAGGATCGCCTGCAGATAAATTTTCTGATTTGAAATATGCAACAGATGTAAAATATGACTCGCCAACCGCTCAGCAATTGGTTCAATCAGCAGAAGCAGGAAAAGCGGAAGCGAGTGCCTTAATGACTCAATATAATGAAACTCGTGCGGCTGCACTAGCATTGCCAACAGTGAAAGAACGAACAGATGCTTTGGCCTTGGCTGATGCGTTGAGAGAAGAATCAGAGCAAAAACAAATTGAAGTGAATGAAATTTATGGGAAAGTAAATCAAGCTGAATTTCTTCAACAAAATGCCGAATTAAATGACTTTCCAAAGTTTAGTCAATCGTTTCAATCTAGTAATATTGAATTAGCAGATCTTTTGTTAAATGAGTCGTATTACTACTTCAATGAGGCCATAAATATCCGAAAGGCAGTGGGAGACAAGGATCGATTCAATCAAAAAACGGTTGATCTTCAGAAGGCATACAACTACGAAGTAATTGCGTTAAAGAAACAACAAGAAGCAATGATAGCGCTTAATGAAGCCACTGTAGAATATGAAAACCCTTCTGCTGCGAAACCAAAAGATGTTCGAGTAGTAAATAATGCCGAAGTTAAAAATCAAAAAATGGAGGCTAGTGGCCAACAGAATGTTTTAGCTGCAAGAGAGCGTGTAATTGCCGACTCTATTCAAATGGAGGCATTAGAAATTGATTCTAAAATTGCTGAGTTGCAATATCAATTGTCTGAAACTAAAAAGAAGAAAGAAAGGGAGATAATTGAAGCTGAAATTATTCAGTTAACTGATGAGAAAGGAAAGAAAGAAAATCAGGCAGAGTTATACAATAGAAGAGCCAATCAGTTAGATGAGCAACTGGCAAAAATGGAAGAGTCACGTGAAGATCGCCTACAAACCATATTTGAAGAAAAGCAATTGTCTAATCAGTTAAGAGGTTCTACAGCTTTAAATCAACCAGGAGTAGACCTTGGAGAAGTTGAATTTTCAGAAGAAGAGTATAATACCATTAAAGATAATCCTGCTTATGTTACTTATGCCAAAAATATTCAAGAGCGCAATCAATTGATTAAAGAGGCAAATGTAATGTATGAGCAAATGGAAGTGGCAAAAAATAAAGACGATAAGCGCTTAGCCGATTCATTGCAAAAAATGATTCGCGTGAAAACTTATGTAGCGCGTCAAAAAGAAAATGCGGCTAGTGCAGCGATTGTTAATGTAGGTAGAACAGAAGCCATGAAGATGAGAAAAGCTGGAGCTTTGATTTCAGGAATGGCTCAGGCTTCATTTGTGCCTCCTGCTCCTGATTTTACTGCTACAGACAATTTACTTGCAGTCAATACCGGATCAGGAACGACCAGTACAAACAAGAATTCCGATGAATTTGTTGCTGGATCAACCACTGTAGATTTAGGAAAAATAGAAGGTGATAAGCCAGTTCAAAGTAATCGTTCAACTTCGAAAACTAGTCCAAATAAAACTTCGACTACTGTGCCTTCTACAAGAACCGCAAAAGTGAACCTTGAAGTAAGTACTAAAGGAGTATTTAGTAAAGTGAATCCATCAGAATCTGTTTATTCAAGAGATAATCCGATTCCAATTGATGTGGCATTGCCCAATGGAATTATTTATAAAGTTCAAGTAGGCGCATTCAGAAATCCAATTTCTCAAGACTTGTTTAAGGGATTTGCCCCATTGATGGGTGAAAAAGTAGGAAACGGAATTACTAGATATACTGCCGGTTTATTTTTAGAATTTAATTCAGCAGATCAAGCTAAAGCAGACATCAGAGCGCTAGGATATTCAGATGCATTTGTAGTAGCATTTAAAGATGGAAAACGAGTGAACATTGCTGAAGCTAGAAATGATCAAGTAGGCGGTCAGAATAGTGCCACAATTGAAGATGTAAAAGCTATAGTGAATAAAATGACAGGTGTTACCGGTAATGTTGCTTCTGCGGGTGGATCAAGCAATGGTTCATCTTCCACTTCAAGTGATAACGCGTCATTACCAACTGAATTTAAGGCTGCAGATATTGCAACAGCAAAAGATATCAAAACGATATCAGGAGTTTATTTCACAGTTCAAGTTGGGGTGTATTCTAAACCGATTAAAAAAGGAGAAATAGATGTTCCTGAGTTAGCTGTTATGGTAGTTCGAGATGGTTTATACAGATACAGTTCAGGGGTATATAACGACCCTGTAAGTGCTGCAATTGGTAGAGATCGTCTTAGAAGTACAGTACCTGATGCATTCGTTATTGCCTATAATAATGGCAAAAAAATATCTACGGATGAAGCATTGAAATTGATGAATGAGTAAGCTATATTGCTTGCAGAAAAGACAAAACTATGTCAGAGATACAAACGGAGACTTCCATTGAAGAATTGTTGAAAGAGTCATTGGGTGATTCTCATGAAATTGTTCTTTTTAATGACGATGTAAATACCTTTGATCATGTGATTGAATGTCTAGTTAAGTATTGTGCGCATTCCCCAATGCAGGCTGAGCAATGCTCATATATTGTTCATTACAATGGTAAATGCAGTGTAAAAAAAGGTGCATTACAAAAACTAAAACCAATCAATCAGGCATTAATTGATCAAAAATTAAGGGCAAAAATTATTTAAAAATGAGAGCATTCCTATATACTTCTTTGTTTTGTTCACTAATAGCTTGCACAACAGTGCCAATTTCTGGTAGAAAACAAGTGAAGCTATTGCCAGAGAGTCAAATGCTCAGTATGAGTTTAAGTAATTATGACCAAGTAAAGAAGGAAGTAAATTTATTGCCCGATTCTGACCCTAGAGTAATTCAGGTCAAAAAAGTTGGCGCAAAAATTTCAGAAGCAGTAAATACTTATCTCACAAATAACGGGTATAAATCTAGGCTAGAAGAATTTCAATGGGAATTTAACGTCGCAGAAGACAATACAGTGAATGCTTGGTGTATGCCTGGCGGTAAAGTAATGTTTTACACTGGTATTTTACCGATCACGGAGAATGAGATTGGTATTGCAGTGGTAATGGGACACGAAATAGCGCATGCAGTTGCTAGACATGGAAATGAGCGTATGAGTCAAGGTTTGATTGTTCAAGCAGGAGGCTTAGCATTAGATGTTGCTACAAGTCAGAAGGAAGAACTCACTCGCAGTATATTTTTGACTTCATATGGAGTAGCTTCTCAATTGGGTACATTAAAATATTCAAGAATGCATGAATCCGAGGCAGACCAAATGGGTTTGATATTTATGGCAATGGCGGACTATGATCCAATTAATGCAGTCTACTTTTGGGAAAGAATGGCTGCTCAAAGCGGACAAAATCCCACAGAACTATTAAGTACACACCCTTCTGATGAAACTAGAATCCGTGACATCAAACACCACTTGCCTAAGGCATACGAATACTTTAAAAAATAGATTAATTTTAACAAACCCCTATTAGTTCATTAAAATGAAAAATTTTATCCTTGCATATTTGCTACTAGTATGTGGCTTTTCATTTGCACAAACTCGTAAAGTCGGAGCTGATACTTTAGCTGTAGCACAAAAATCAATTTCTAGTTACACCGGGGAAATCATAGTCAATAATATTCCGGAATACTGTGTCTCTTTAGATGCTTCCAAATCGATTGATCAGAATGCCCCAGAATTAGAATATACATGGGTGTTTGATGGATTACGCAAGCGAAAAGGGATTCAGGTGGAACATTGTTTTACTAGACCTGGTTTTCATCAAGCGGCCTTAAATACCTTTGATCCTAAAATTGGTCAAATGGTAGAAAGCGATACTACAATAGTTTTAAATTTACCATCAGCGTTAAGATTCAATAAGAGTGGCTTTTTTAAAATTTTGAATACGGTGTCATTTGAAACGAAAGGCTATACTGCTGAAGAAGGGAATTTCTTACTTTGGAGTTTTGGTGATGGGAATTATTCTTCTGGAAGATTGGTAAAAAATGTATTTTACGAACAAGGTGATTTTGAAGTAATGGTTTATGAAATGAAATATGATGGAGAATCAATTCAAATCGTTAAAGCCATTAAAGATACCATTAACATAAGTAACAATCGATAAAATGAAAAACCTTATCTATACACTATTCGCTGTTTTTATTTTTCATTCTACAGTTATTGCACAAGAAGTTCCTTCAAAAGCAGAGAACATTAATTATATAGTCACTTTTGGAAAAGATGCAGCTGGTACTTGGGGAGATGATGACCACTCTCAGGTTTTCTTTTTTTCAATTCCGGAATCTGCTAAAGAGCCTTTTTATATTCGAGTTTTTGATCCTGATTGTGGTGGGAAACACGATCAAATTAATAAAGTATACAATACCAAAACAACTTATACCTTATACGGAGGAAACGAAGCTTATACCAATAAGGACGCCTTGAATGTAGATCCTGTTGGCAATTATAAGAGTGGGATACAATTGGCTTCTAAAAGTTTTGGTAATGAAAGTGAATGGGATGACAAATGGTATACTTTTGGCCCAATAAATCCAAATGAGGGAGAATATGTTGAGAATCTAAAATCTCGTGTTTTTAAGTTGATTGCCGAAGGTGAATCTGGTGATGATGGTAATATGTACCGCTACTTTTTAAGTCGATCTGCTAGTACCAATGTGCCAATTTTAGGTGCCAATGCCTTTACTTATGAGTATTGTTTTAGATTGAAGGAGGAGGCTGGGTCTCAGGCCTACTTTTATCCATTTGTAGACAACAACACTGTCAAATTAATTCAGCACAATTTTGATTTTGATAATGATGGAGCCATAAAGATTTACTCTAGGGTAAAGAATGGTCATTTATCTAATTTTTCAAACGATGGTAATTGGAGTAAAGGAATTCATGTGATAGAAAGTGATGAGAGGGGAAAGTCTATGAATTTAAGACTAATCAAAAGAGCAAGCTTTATGAATGACATGACATTATACATTACGAATGAATACAACATTCCGGTACCATTATTTGCATCACCTATTGGAGGAATTCCAAAGTATATTTATAAGGTAAACGTAGAATACAATGTGAAATAAAATAACCGAAATCTAAAAAGAAAGGGGTTCAACTTAGTTGAACCCCTTTCTTTTTATGCTAATTGAAGTTAATTTTCCTTCTTTGCAGTTGTTTTCTTCGCAGTAGTCTTTTTCTCAGCAGCAGGTTTCTTTGCCGCTGTTGTTTTCTTTGCTGCCGGCTTTGCCTTTTCAGCTTTTTCCACTACTTTTTTAGCCTTAACAGGCGCAGCTGTCGATGTGTTTTTCTTTTTTTGTCTGCTAACCCCTGATGAGCTATTTGCAATTTTACCTCGTCTTGACTTAATATCTCCTTTTCCCATTATTTTTATTAATTAAAGGTTATAGTTATATACTTGAAAAACAAATATAAAAAAAATGAGGGTAGCAAAAAACTTAATTTGAGTTAATAAAAAAAGCCCAATGATAATTTAATCAATGGGCTTCAATAGAAATTTTATAACTACTTACTTTACTTGAGCAGAAAGTTCGCTACCAGCTTTGAATTTTACTACATTCTTAGCTTCGATGTTAATTTCTTTTCCTGTTTGTGGATTTCTACCTTTTCTAGCTGCTCTTTGAGAAACTGAGAAAGTTCCAAAACCTACTAAAGCAACTTTATCGTCTTTTTTTAATGCTTTTCCTGTAACACTAATAAAAGCATCTAATGCTCTTTTTGCGTCAGCTTTTGATAAATTTGATTCGTCAGAGATTGCTTCAATTAATTCTGCTTTATTCATTTTTTTTGTTTTTAAGTTATTAATTTAGATTAATTGCTTTGATTACTTACAAATATAGAGGAATTATCAAGTAGAGCAAGCTTTTCAAGAAAAAATGCACTTTTTTGTTGATAAAAATTATACATTGTTAATAATTGTCTCTCATTGACTTGACCTAATTTTACTATTTATTCATTTTATTTCCACTTATTTAACAATTTGAATTACAGTCCATTTCTTATCATCACAGCGAATTGAAACTGGATTTCGTACTTTTGCAACTAAATTTTTTTTATGAGAATCCTACTTTTTTGTATAATCGGTTTAATTTCAATTTCTTCATTTTCTCAATCTAACTATTGGCAGCAAGAAGTCGCTTACCAAATGGAAATAGACTTCGAAGCAGACAAGCATCAATTCAAGGGAATTCAGGAGTTGGAATATTTCAATAACTCTCCAGATACTTTACATAGAGTGTTTTACCACCTTTATTTCAATGCTTTCCAGAAAGGTAGCATGATGGATGTACGATCTAGAAATATTGAAGATCCAGATAGAAGAGTGGGTGACCGAATTTTTAACCTCACCAAAGAAGAAGAGGGTTATCAAAAAATTAAATCATTGACTCAGAATGGCAAGGTGTTATCCTATAATGTGGAAGGTACCATTTTGGAGGTAGAATTGGCGGAGCCTATTTTGCCAAATTCAAAGACTGTATTTAAAATGGACTTTGAGGCTCAAGTGCCATTACAGGTTAGAAGATCAGGAAGAGATAATGCAGAAGGTATCGCCTACTCAATGACTCAATGGTATCCAAAAATGGCTGAATATGATTTTGAAGGATGGCATGCAAATCCATACATAGGAAGAGAATTTCATGGCGTTTGGGGCACTTTTGATATTAAAATCAAAATGGACTCGGCATATACACTAGCAGGAACTGGTTATTTACAAAATAAAGCGGAAGTAGGAAAGGGTTATGCTATAAGCGGTACTAATACATCAGCTAAAATTGAATGGCATTTTAAATCCCCTAAAGTACATGATTTTGCTTGGGCTGCAGATAAAAATTACAAGCAAATCACTCATCAAGTTGAAGGTGGTCCATTGTTAAGGTTTTTTTATGTACCCTCAGAGAAAACAGTTTTGTGGGATTCTTTACCTAGATACACGGCTCTGATTTTTCAAAAGATGAATGAAAAATTTGGGGTATATCCGTATGATGAATATGCCGTAATTCAAGGTGGAGATGGAGGAATGGAGTATGCAATGGCTACTTTAATTACTGGACATAGAAGTAAAGGAAGTTTAATTGGTGTAACTGCTCATGAGGCAATACACAGTTGGTATCAGCATGTATTAGCTACTAACGAGTCTTTTTATTCATGGATGGATGAAGGTTTTACTTCTTATGCAGAAGATGTGGTTTTAGCTGAAATCTTACCAGATTTTAAACCTTTCGAAGGCAGTTATCGCTCTTATTACAGTTTGGTAGCTTCAGGAAAGCAGATGTCCATGTCTACACATGCAGACTGGTATCACACAAATCGAGCATACGGTGTTGCTTCATACTCTATGGGATGTATTTTCTTGCATCAGTTAAGCTATATTATAGGACAGGATGCGTTAAATAAAGGGATGTTGACCTACTTCAATCAATGGAAATTTAAGCACCCTACACCTACAGATTTCAAACGCATTATGGAAAAAGAGTCTGGGATGGAGTTGGATTGGTACTTTGATCAATGGTTAAAATCTACCAATACAATTGACTATGCCATTCAATCCACTTCAGCTGAGAAGAAAAAAACGACCATAACATTGGAAAGAAAGGGTGAAATGCCAATGCCTTTAGACATTACTGTAAAATTGAAAAGTGGGAAGGAATTACAATATTATATTCCGTTGACAATAATGCGAGCAGAAAAGCAAGAAAACACTTCAGCTGTTTTATTGAAAGATTGGCCATGGACCTACCCAGCTTATGAGTTTAGTATTGATGTGCCTCAATTTGAAATTGAATCCATTGAAATTGATTCCTCTAAAAGAATGGCAGATATAGACCAAACGAACAATGTATTTCCTCGTTCGAAAGAAAGCACTTATAAAGGAAATTAAACCCTAAGCAATGTCTTAGCTTTGCAAATGATGAAACCGTATTTTAGGAGGATAGCATGTTTTTTACTACTGATTTTTTCAGTGGTGCTATTTCCTGCGAGTTCATTTCATCATCACGACACCACTCATGATACTCACTTTTTCGATGATACGCATGGATTAATTTCAGATCACGTATTTGAGAGTTGTGATTTTTGTTCTGTGGTGATTCCTCATTTTATCAAAGTAGAGGATAAGGTACAAGGTCAAATGACTTGTGTCAATTCTAAAGTTAGTTCAATTCAGGTCTCTGCAACAAAGCAACTACAATTTTTCCCCTATTCCCTTCGTGGTCCCCCTTCATTTAATGTAATATCTAGTTTTTCTTAGCTATTTAATTAAATGAAATAAATTGAAAATTAAACTATTAATGACCTTACTGGTTATTGTGGTTGGCGTTTCAAATTTATTTTCTCAATCGGTCAATTCCAATTGTCAATCTACATTGATGGGGAAAGTTATTGATGAACACGATCGTTCAGATTTATCTTTTTCTACCATTTATATTATTGAAAATGGAAAAGGGTTTTCGGCCAATTTTGAAGGAGAATATAAGATTGAGAATCTTTGTTTTGGAACGTACCACATTGTAATCAGTCATATTGGCTGTACACCAGATACAGTAGAAATTGAAGTCAATTCAAATTTACTAGTGCAGAATTTTGAATTGGAGCATCATGCTGAAGAATTAAATGAAGTTCAAGTAGCTTCTTTTAAGAGAGATCGACATGAGGTGACAAGTATAGAGTTAAAACCAATCGAGAAACAAGAGGTAATGCAGTCTATTGCTTCTTTGGCATCTACTGTGAATGGTGTAAATATGCTTCAGAATGGTGCCAATGTTTCAAAGCCAATAATACATGGACTGCACAGCAATCGAGTGGCAATTGTAACAAATGGAATGACCTTAGAAGGACAGAATTGGGGCGAAGAACATGCACCGGAGCTGGATCCATTTACCATCGATCAGTTGAAAGTAGTGAAAGGAGCAAGTGCTTTAAAGTATGGTTCAGGTGCTATTGGTGGTGCTTTAATTTCTTCACCGAAGCAATTAATGGATTCGACAGGCATTAATGGTTTATTATTTCTTGGTGGAAGCAGTAATAATCGCAAAGGGACCGGTTCGCTGAGGTTAGAAGGTAAATTTGAAAAGCTCTCCAATTTTAGTTGGGCCATGCAAGGAAGTTTGAAAAAGAGTGGTACCATTCGGACTCCAAATTATTACCTTAACAATACAGGAACCGAGGAGTACAACTATTCATGGCAGTTGGGTTATCAGAAAAATCGGTTGAAAACAGAAATCTATTACAGTCAAATTAATACCGAATTGGGCATATTTTCTGGTGCTCATATCGGAAACCTAACTGATTTAGAAGAGGCCATAAATCGATCAGAGCCTAGAGAAGAGGACAGAGGTAATTTTTCTTATTCCATTGCAAGGCCTTATCAGCATGTGGAACATGAAACCATTCAGTGGCGTACTAACTATGAATTAAAGTCTGCTGGTTCAATTGAATTGCAATTGGCTCGGCAATTTAATAGACGTGAAGAATATGACAAACATACTTCAAGAGGGATTTCAACCGACCAAGAAGAACTGCCGGAATTTGCTGTAAATTTAGAAACCTATCAGGCTCAATTGGGATGGAAGCTGCCAAAATTAAAAGAAGTAGAAACTGAAATTGGAGGTAAATTCCAAACTCAAGAAAATGTTTTAAAAGGTAGCCGAAGCTTTATTCCTGCATATGATGGAACCACTTTTGGAGGATATTTGATTTCCAATTGGAAGAAAAATTTATGGACGGTGAATGGTGGTTTTCGTATTGATAATTTCTCGATGAATGTTTCTCGATACATTAATAAAACTTATCTAGATGAAATTGTAGCATTCACCACTTTAGCAGGTAGTTTGGAGACTGATGTTCTGCTCTCTGAAAATTGGAAAGTTGGTTTGAATACAACAATCGCACAAAGAGCGCCGGGAATCAATGAATTGTTTAGTGCAGGATTGCACCATGGTGTGGCAGCTTTAGAATATGGTGATGCTAACTTAGATAAAGAAACGTCATATAAAGTCTCTGGGTCAGTAATCTATCAAACCAATAAAACAACTTTCGATGCTTTGATATATAGCAACTTGATTGACAATTTTATCTATTTACAGCCAGACGGAACTTCGTTGACTGTCAGAGGGGCATTTCCTGTTTTTAGGTACCAACAAGTAAATGCTTTATTAAATGGGCTAGACCTAGCTTGGAAATATGAATGGACTAATTCCATATCTCTAGATGCTAAAACAAGTTTACTTTGGGCAAAAAATAGAAGCATTAACGAAGATTTAATTTTCATGCCGGCCAATAGAATTGGTGGTGGGATTAACTATCAGTTTAAAAACGTTCAAAAAGTTGATAAACCGTGGATTGGTATAGCAGTGAACCATGTTTTTGAACAGAAAAGAGTACCATCCGAAGTAGATTTTACAACACCACCAAATGCTTATACCCTCCTTCAAATTAAAGGAGGAGTATCATTGCCGATTAAAAATCAAAAAATAGAACTAGATATTACAATCGATAATGTATTTAATACCAATTATCGCGATTATATGAATCGTTTTAGGTACTACGCTGATGAAATGGGTAGAAACATATCCCTAAGTCTAAAAGTGCCCTTTACAGTACTGAAATAAATAAAAAATATGAAATCAATTTTAAAGAAATATAGCGGACAACTATTTATCGGTTTATTAATATCAATAACTGTAGTAGGTTGTAAAAAGGATGATGGTGATCAACCCCGATTAATTGAAAATGAAGAAGAGTTAATCACTTCTGTTTTTGTTAGCTATACAGATACATCAACTTCAGTTACTCAAGTTGCAAAATTTAGAGATCCTGATGGAGAAGGGGGAAATAATCCCATCCAATTGGATACTATTCGATTAGAAAAAGGAAAGACCTATCAGGTTTCAATTGAATTCTTAGATGAAAGTGATCCAAATGAGATAGATGATATTACTGAGGAGGTAAGGGATGAAGCTGATGAGCATTTGGTTTGCTTTGAAGTGAATTCAACTAGTGGAGTCACTGTTTTGAAAACTGATTCAGATGGTCAATATCCAATCGGATTAACTTCAAGTTGGACAATTGACAGATCCGCAATGCCATTTAATGGCACAATGCAAGTGATCTTAAAGCATCAACCCAATGTAAAAGATGGTACTTGTGAACCAGGAGATACTGATGTTGAAATTAACTTTCCATTAAAAATTAATTAACCAACAATTAAGGAGTTATAAAAAAGGGAGGCAAATGCCTCCTTTTTTTATGTTTTCTATTGTAATTTTAATGTTACCTTTCAATTCTAATTAACCCATAAGAATACTTACGAATATGAGATTACTTAAAATTTTAGTTCTTGCGACCGCTTTAATAGCAGGGCCAATGATTTTAACTTCATGTAGTTCAAACAAAAAAACGCACTCTAGAGTGAAATCTAAAAGTGGAATGGGAAATCCAAGAGATAGAAACAATGGAGTTTGGGGAAGATAAACCATCAACTATGAAACGAGGAATTTTATTTGTATTGTTATTAATGACAATGGCTATCGTATTTCAATCGTGCAACAGCACCAAAAAAGGACAAAAGGTAAGGTCTAGTAGTAAGATGTATTAATTGAAAATACGTTCAAAACTTACTGCTTCACTATCTTCCCTGTGTGTGTTCCATTTTGGGTTTTCACTGTCAAGAAATAAATGGCAGGTTTTAATTCCTGTAAATTTATTGTTCTAGCATTCGGCTGTTCAACGAAGTGCACTACTCGTCCACTGATATCTGTCAGGATAATTGATTGTATTGGAATATTATCTGTTAGCTTAATTTCTATAACATCCTTCGTTGGATTCGGGAAAACTGAAAATACGGTATTTGAAGTATATTCAATTAACGATGTAGACGAGTCTGAAATACAAAATTTTATAGACTTACTAGAAGTACTAAAACTGTTATCGAACAGAATGGTGTCCATTCCATTATTTAAAGTGATTAAGGTATACCCATTTCCAAACGCACAGCAATACCCATCATTACCGACATCTTTCAAATTTAAGGTATAACAACCTGGAGAAAAGCAATAATCATAGTGATATACATTGCCTCCTGTGTTAGTCTCAAAAGATCCATTATTATATAATGAAATTTGGTTAGCAGAATCTCTAATTATATAGCTCAATTCAACACCATAGTCATCAGTTTTAAAATCAAAACTGACATTGATGTTGGGAAGAAAACCTGTGATTTTTGCAATTAATGAATCATTGATGTTATTTTGATCAGCAACACCGTTAATTTTTCCAACATAGACTTCTAATGTATTGATTCCATTAATAAAAATGATTGGAGGCAGATTTACTGTTGCTACTTCATTTCTCAAAATGGTATCTGTTAAAAAAACAGTAACTGGAGTGCTATTGTTTAATCTATAATTCAGTTCAAAATTATAAATGGTATCATTTCCTCTATTTGCAAGAATTAGACTTTGTGCTCCTGGATTACCACATTGATATTTAGTTTGACCATCAAAGCCGAATAATTCGATGTCACGGGAAAAAGCAGATGAATTTGGGTCATATCCATTCATCACGTTTATATTTGTCGAGTTTGGGTCTAACCAAGCTTTTAATTGCTTACTCGCTGCAGGTTGATAATTCCAAGAGTTTGAAAATTTTCCATAAAAATCGGGATCGTCGTTACCGCAAGCTGCTCTTCCTCCATGTAGTTGACCAACAATGCGATGATTTTCATTAAAAAGTGGAGAACCTGAAGAAACAGTTTGAGTCGTTCCTAAATCCCAATCAGAGACTTCCCAATGGCCATTTGGTAAAGTAGCTGCTGAGTATTTTGCAGACTTTAAAGTATCAAAATCCAATGCAATTTTTTTCACATCGCCTCTAGCATGATGAATTCCTGTGGCATTTTTAGGCGTTTTTCCTGTAGCATCCCATCCTGAGTAAAACACATTGTATGAGGCGGGTGGAGTAGAAGACAATTCAAATAAGGAAAAATCAGACTCATAATTATTTGCTCTAAGCGTAGAACCTACTATGGATTGACTTAAACTACCTTCTGTTATTGGTGAGCAGTTTACGCTTTCATAATTGAAAATAAAAATAGAAGTAGCAGCATCTAATCCGCAATGAGAGGCAGTGAGAATGTAAGGAGTCCCATCTTGCTCAACATTGTTCACTAAAGAGCCACTGCACCATCTTGAATTATTGGCTTTTAAGATCAATACCACACTTCTTTTTTCATTTTGCCACAGTTTTCCGGCATCGCAATTAATGCCAATATTGCAACCTGCCGCATCGCCAAAATTGGCCGCTTTGTCCATCAAACTTCTGTATCCATAGACTACTGAAGAAATTTGAACTCGGGATCCTTGATTTTGATTTGCTGGCTCCAATACCTCAATGGTCGCTGTTTTACCTTTTGTTAAAGTAGTCGCAAATTCGCCCCTTTCTGGGTTGTTTAATGCTGTAAAAGCGCCTATCGTTTCAGTAAAATCGGCATTGTGTATAAATAATTGAGTTCCTTCTGCTAATTCAAATTCAGAGTAATTAATATTGATGGTTTGTGCATCGGCTGAATTCAATTGCAAACGGTATCGCTTTGTTCCGTCTGATAAAATAGTTATGGTAGCTTTTTCAAAAAAATCGATTTCAACTTCCTCAACTATCCCAAATCTCCAAGGAATATCTTTGTAGTTATCTGTAATTTCGTCTTCAGCTTTAATCGCTGCAAGATTTGGTTGACTTAACTGCACTTTAGTAATAGGTTCAGAAACATCTTCGCTATTTAGCAGGTAGGGATAATCGCCATAACTGATTTGTGAGGTGGCAATTTGGAATAAAAACACTAATGCAGTAAGTAATAAAACTCTCATGAGAATAAATTTTAGTTTAAAATTAATCAAACCTTTGAAATGAACAGTCAAAATAACTATTTAACTTCAAGTGCTGTGATTAACGGTAGTCGAAATCGTTCTATTTTAATTGACTTTAAAATACCTAAAATAGTTGGCAAAGGGACTGTTTTATTTCTGCATGGATTTAAGGGATTTAAGGATTGGGGCACGTTTAACTTGATAGGAGATTTCTTTGCAAATCAAGGATATACTTTCGTGAAATTCAATTTTTCTTATAACGGAGGAACGATTGACCAGCCAATTGATTTTCCAGACGAGGATGCTTTCGGAGAAAATAATTATACAACAGAGTTGAATGATTTGTCAGTCGTAATTGATTATTTACAACAAGAAGGAGTGATAACTCATTCACTTAACCTAATTGGCCACAGTAGAGGTGGTGGAATTGCTATTTTGGGCGCAGCAGAAGATGAGCGCATCAATCGATTAATCACCTTGTCGGCTGTTGCAGATTTTGGTAGGAGAATGCCAGATTATAAGGCCATAAATACTTGGAAATTGACCGGAGTTCGATACATTTTGAATGGAAGAACAAAACAAAATTTACCTCAATTCTATCAGTTCTACGAAGATTTTCAAAACAATAAAAGCCGTTTAGACGTACAAAAGGCTGCTCGAAGGTTAGAAATTCCTTATCTAATTTTACATGGTGATAGAGACGAAACAGTCGATTTGGACGAAGCGAATTTATTGAAGAATTATTACCCCTCTGCTGATTTGAAAATTATCCCGAATGCCAATCATACCTTCAATGGAGCGCATCCGTACAATGAAGAAGAATTACCCGAGGCCACAAAATTAGGGTTGGAGGAGATTATTCAATTTCTAGAAAGTTAGATTATTTCGTCACGCTCATTCTAGCCATTGGGGAAATGGTGTAAGGTGCATAATCTTGTTTTAGGAATTTGAAATAACCTGCAATTCCAATCATGGCCGCATTATCCGTACAATAAGACATTGGAGGGATGAAAGTTTGAACTCCATCTGTTGACTCCATTTCTTTTAGCCGTTTTCTCAATTCAGAATTTGCAGAAACCCCTCCGGCAATTGCCAATTGTTTAATTCCAGTGCTTTTTGATGCTTTCTGATAGGTTTTTAGCAAAATGGATACAATCGTTTGCTGAACAGAGGCGCAAATGTCTGCTAAGTTGTCTTTTATAAAATCAGGATTTTTTTTCACTTCTTTTTGTAGAAAATAAAGCACTCCTGTTTTTAATCCGCTAAAACTATAATCGAACCCACTTACTTTTGGATGCGTAAATTCAAATGCTTTGGGATTACCAGCTTTAGCATATTTATCAATCAATGGTCCACCAGGATAGGGCAGTCCAATTATTTTGGAAATCTTATCAAATGCTTCGCCAGCTGCATCATCAATGGTCTGTCCTATTATTTCAAATTCATAAGGACTGCTCACTTTCACTATTTGTGTATGACCACCAGAAACAGTCAAACATAAAAATGGAAAGGACGGTTGGGGCAATTTATTTTGATCTTCAATAAAATGCGCTAAAATATGCCCTTGCATGTGATTAACCTCAATTAGTGGAATGTTTCGAGCCATCGCAAACGACTTTGCAAATGATGCACCCACTAGCAAAGAGCCTAATAAACCAGGACCTCGTGTGAAAGCTATTGCCTCAATTTCTTCTTTTTTGATGTTTGCGGCTCTGATTGCTTGCTCCACCACAGGAATAATGTTCTGTTGATGTGCTCTCGAAGCTAACTCAGGAACCACGCCACCGTATGCTTTGTGCACTGATTGGTCAGCCGTTACGTTGGAGAGTAACTCGCTGCCTTTTAGCACTGCGGCAGAAGTGTCATCACAAGAGGATTCAATGCTTAAAATAATGGGTGAAGAAGTCGACATAAAGTGCTATTTTGTTGAAATTTGCAACCCAAACTTTTTCGGGAAAATTAAAGTTCAAAAGTATTAAAAAAGCACTTAAAATAGTAGGAGTCATTATTGGAGGTATCATTATGATATTTCTGATTTTACTATTTGCTTTGCGCTTTTCTACTTTTCAAACCTTCATCACTCAGAAAGTAGCTGTATATCTATCGGATCAGTTAAAAACAACTGTATCACTGAAACGTATCAATGTTGAGTTTTTTAAAACGATTGTTTTAGAGGAGTTTTATATCGCTGACCAAGATCAAGATACCCTGATTTATGCAGATAAATTATACGCCAACTTTAAATTATTGCAGATTAAGAAACAAGTCATTGATTTGAATGAAATCGCTTTAGAGGGCGGGTTATTTAATCTGAAAACATGGGCTGATCATAAAGGATCAAATTATGATTTTATTGCCGACTTTTTTAGCCCTCCACAAATTGATACTATTATAGTAGATACTGCAGCTACAGCAGCGTGGAGGATTAATTTTGATGATGTTCGTTTAATTAATTCTAGGTTTATTTATGATGATATTGGTTATCCAACAGTGGAGTATGGAGTAGATTTTAGCCACCTTGATGTTACGGAGGTGAATGGCATTTTCCACTCCATCTATTTTAAAAAAGACACCATTTTCTCTGAAATTGAATCATTACGTTTTAACGAGAAAAGTGGCTTTAGCGTCAAGCAATTGAATGGAAATGCAAAAGTTCATTCTACGCTACTGGATGTAGAGAATTTGAAATTAGAGACGAGTTATTCGAATATTAATGCTCATCTGATTTTTAAAATGGATTCATATATCAGTTACAGTGATTTTAATGAGGCTGTTGAAATTGATACTGACTTTGAAGAATCGTTGGTAGCTTTTCAAGACATTGCGTATTTCGCTCCCGAACTTAAAGGGTTAAAGGAGAAGGTGTTTTTAACTGGGAAAGTGTCAGGTACGGTCTCAAATATGAAGGGTAGGAATGTTGAAATGCATTTACTGTCTGATACTTATTTGAAAGGAAGTTTTGATCTAAGAGGATTACCTAACATTGATGAGACGTTTATTTATCTTAAAGTGAGTGAGCTGAGAACAAGTAAAAGTAGTTTAGAGCGGATTCCACTTACGCCATTTTCATCTGGGGAATATTTAAAATTACCCGATAACTTCAAACTTCTTGGAGACATTGATTTTAAAGGAACGTTTACTGGTTTTATAAGTGATTTTGTCGCTTATGGAGAATTTAATACAGCTTTAGGTCAGCTGGTTACTGATGTTTCCTTAAAAAGTAATAGTGAGATCCCTTCTTATACAGGAAATGTGAAAATGAATCGATTTAATGTTGGACGCTTTTTTGGAATTGAAAAGGAGCTTCAGCGGACTACGTTAGTTGCGAATGTGAAAGGAAAGGGTTTTACTAAAGAAACTTTGGATATAGAGTTAGATGGAAATGTAAAGTCTTTAGAATTATTGAATTATACCTATAAAAATTTAGCAATTGAGGGATTATTAAACAATCAACGATTCGAAGGATTGGCTTCCATAAAAGATGAAAACATCGATTTTGATTTCAACGGAAAGATAGACGTTTCACGAAAGTTGCCCATTTATAATTTTATGGTGAATGTGAATAAGGCCAATTTGGTAAAGCTAAATTTGGTAAATTCTACTGATACAGCCCTTGTTATTTCTACTACTGCTCAATTGAATATGATCGGAAATCAATTGGATAATCTGGAAGGCGGTATTCAATTAACCAATAGTTTTTACAAAGACAGTGCAAATACATTTTACGTCAAAAACATCACTGTTGATGCACATCGCTTTACGGATAGTTTGAGAAGTGTTACGCTGCGTTCGGATGTAGCCGACTTGAATATGAATGGGAATTTCTCATTTAGTGATTTGGTCCCCTCATTGACTAATTTTGCAGTGGACTATATTCCATCAGCAAAAGACGAATTAATCGAACGAATTAATCAAGAAGATTTTACCTTCGACTTAACCTTAAAAAACACATCAATACTTTCCACTCTATTTTTTCCTACTTTAAAAATAGCTCCTCAATCTAGATTCAATGGAAATTACAATAGCCGTAACCAGTTGATTAATTTTTACGGGTTTGTTCCAACGATAAATATAAATGGGACTAAACTTCAGAACATTACAATAACTGGCGAAAGTCCTTCTGAAAAATTAGTTTTAAGTACCTCTATAAAGCGGTTGGTGATTACTGATAGCACAGAGTTGGAGAATATTAACTTGAGAATAATTTCTGCAAATGATAGTGTTCAGACCTATTTGACGTGGCAAAACGATGATTTTAAAGAATATAAAGCAGATTTATATTTAAACACAGTATTTGATGGATTTTCAAAAAGTACCAATACATTCCAGAATTCTTACATCATAATTAAAGATACATTATGGAATTTTAATACTGACAATCAAATTTTGATTGATTCAACTTCCATTGCAATTAACAGATTGAAAATAAGTAGTTCAATTGAAGAGTTTATTGTGGAAGGTAAAATAAGTGAAAATCCAAAAGATTCCTTAATTATATCTGTTGAGCAAATGAGCCTGAGTTATTTGGAAACTTTTATTCCGGCATCAGCAGTACAATTGAAAGGCGCTGTTTCTGGGAATGTATTGTTAAAGGATGTCTACAATAAACCCATACTTACCTCAAACATCAATTTGGAAGAATTCGTTATCAATGGAAATTACATCGGGAGAGGAATACTAAAAACAGCTTATGATCTTGAAAAAAAAGAAATTAAATCTGTTGGTTCTTTAGGAAATATCAATCAACCCATGGTTAGATTTAATGGCAGTTATTTCCCAAACAATAAGAGCGATAATGTATTGATTACTGCAGTCTTTAATAAAGCACCACTTCAAATTTTTGAGCAGTATACTACTGATTATTTGAGTAATGTATCAGGAACTTTCAACGGAAAAGTGGTTTTGGATGGAGATATTTCATTGCCCCAATTAAAAGGGAAATTGAAGTTGAATGAAGCTAAATTCAAAGTTGATTATTTGAATACCAGTTATGTTATAAACGATGAAGTGATTATTGAACCTGATTTCTTTGGTTTCAACTTGATAAAAATTTATGATGAAAAGGGGAATTTTGCATTGGCTACGGGTACTGCCTTTCATGAACAGTATGAGAATTTTAGTTTAGACATTGGATTGGAGGTAGATAATTTTTTAGCCTTGAATACACAGGTCACCGATAACGAATTGTATTACGGTAGAGCCAATGTGAGTGGATTGGCCAACATCAGTGGATATGCAGACAACCTTATTTTTGAGATGAATATTACCACGGATAAGAATACACGGTTAAATATTCCTTTGTCCGAGGAGTCTGAAGTATATAGCTCTGATTTCTTGACTTTCGTAAAGAAAAATCAAGTATTTAAAGGTGCTGACGAATATCAGGTTAATTTAAATGGAATTGTCATGAATTTTGACTTGACAGTTACACCAGATGCGGAAGTGCGATTGATTTTCGATGAACAAATTGGTGATGTGATCAAAGGCAGAGGGAATGGGAATATAAAGATGCAGATTACCACTTTAGGTGATTTCGAAATGTATGGTCAATATGTGATAGATGAAGGAGATTACCTCTTTACTTTACAGAATCTAATCAATAAGAAGTTTATTTTGGAAAAAGGCGGTCAAATTACTTGGAATGGAGATCCCTTTGAAGCCAATATGGATTTGTCGGCAGTGTATAAATTAAGGTCATCTTTATATGACATTTTACCTGATGATACTTTAAGAAATTATAAACGTCGGGTTCCGGTTACTTTGCAGTTGAATATGGAGGGGAAGTTGATGAACCCGGATATCGATTTTGAAATTGAATTGCCAACCGCAGATGAACAAACGAAGCAACAGCTTCGCAGTGTCTTATATGTTAATTCATCAGAGGTGAATAAACAAGAGATGAATAAACAAGTATTCTCTTTGTTGATTTTAAACCGTTTTGCTCGTCCCACAGGATTGAACCAGCAGTATGAACATGCCAATGTGGGGGCAACTAGCTCTTCAGAACTATTGTCCAATCAATTGAGTAACTGGTTATCGAGAATTAGTGATGATGTGGATATCGGTGTTAACTATCGGCCTGGCGATGAGTTGTCGAGTGATGAATATGAAGTGGCACTTTCAACACAGATTTTTAATGACCGGGTAACTTTGGATGGTAACGTGGGCTATTCTTCAAATAATTATCAATATACAGAGTCTAACTCCGGTTTGATTGGCGAATTTTCAGTGGAATATAAAATCAGTAAAGATGGTCGTTTTCGGTTAAGAGGATTCAATCGTTCGAATAACAACAGTTTGTTGATCAACAATAGTCCTTATACACAAGGGGCAGGCCTGTTTTATCGAGAAGAGTTCAATAATTTTAGTGAATTGGTTGAGAAGTATAAGAAAATAATTTTCGGCAAGAAAAAGAAAGAAAGTTAAAAAAGAACTACTGTTCTTCGTCTTCAATTAACCAAAGCGCTTCATTTAATTCACCTTTCGCTTTATTGTCCTTATTTGCTTCTGCAAGCACGATACCTTTTTTATAAATGGCGATGGCTTTTTTAAAATCGTCTTTTTCTTCGAATAACTGCCCCAATTTATAATACGCTCCTAAATATTCAGGATTACGTTCTAAAAGTTCAGTGATAAGGTTGATGGCTGTTTTAGAATCTCCTTTTTTATCATATTCTAATGCAAGAGCATACCTCAAGAAAGTATCTTTTGGATCTTTGGCAAGCATTTCAGAAATTTGATCAATTCTATCCATTTCTTAGTTTATAAGACCTTATAAAATTAATCATTTCTTCTTGTTGTTCTGGCATAAACCATCGAGTATTCTTGTCTTTTTTAAACCAAGTCAATTGACGCTTTGCATACCGCCTGCTATTCACTTTTATCTTTTCAACAGCTTCACTCAATGAAACTTTTTCATCTAAATAATCGAATAGTTCACGATAACCTACTGTTTTAAGAGCATTTTGATGACGAAAATCTACAATAGATCTAACTTCATCGAGCAATCCATTTTCCATCATTAGATCCACTCGCTGATTGATTCGATCATAAATCAATTCGCGTTCCTTTTCCAATCCAATTCGTATGATTTCAAATGGTCGCTTTTTAATAGTGCCCTTTCGAAGAGTAGAGTAGGGTGTTCCTGTAATCAGACAAACTTCGATTGCCCGCATTAATCGATTGCTGTTATTTAGATCAATTTCTATGTAGAATACAGGATCCAATTGTTTTAGTTCATCTTGAAGGGATGAAATTCCATTCATTTCAAGTTGGTTTTGCAATCGCATCCGAATCTTCTCATCTGGATCAGGCATGGAATCATCCATTCCATAGCAGAGGGCATCCACATACATTCCTGAGCCACCAACTAAAATAGCGGTGTCTTTTTGTTCAAAAATTTCATCAAGGGTGACCAATGCTTCTTTTTCAAAGTCATTGACATTAAAATTTTCTGTTATACTGTGAGAGTTAATAAAGAAGTGTGGAATTCCATCCATCTCTTCTTTAGAAGGTTTTGCAGTCCCTATGCTTAATTCTTTATAAAATTGTCTAGAATCTGCTGAGAGTATAACGGTGTTAAAATGTTTGGCCAATTGTATGCTGCAAGCTGTTTTTCCGATTGCGGTAGGCCCTACAATAACAATGAGTTTTTTAGTTGTACTCATCGTAATCATCTAAACTCTCAAATCGATCATCATCGAACATGTCATCGTCATCATCATCGTCGAATAGTGCTTCGTAATCTCCGTTGCCATCGTCAAACATGGCATTTACCAGAATACTTTCTGCGTCGCTACCATCTAAATCACGAGAAGATTGTTCTGGAGCCTCACCATAACTTCTTCCTTTTGCCGGATAATTTAATTGAGGGTCGAATTCTCCTACTTCCATTACTTCAATGGAAAAAGTCCACATGGCTAAGAAATCATAGACATAAATCATTTTCTGGTTCATGGCAGAAAAAACACTGTCGATTTTGGTTTCAGACATTTCCAAAACTTCTCCATTTTCCATCCCAAACAAGCTGATCTCTTGACCTCGGTTCCAGTCTTCATCACTTTCATAGAAAGAAGCCATTTGGTCTTTAGTGAATTTGAAGGATTCTAGAATTGCTTCATGCAACTCATAAAAATTAGTTGATGAATTCACTATAATGTCGCGATAAACGACTTTTTCAGTCTCAGGAATTACACGAAGTGTGAAAGTTTTCATAGCCTTATTTATTATCTAATTTAAGTCCCATTTCTTGTCCTAGTTGGATCATAAAGTCATGAGCTTCTTCATAGTTATTTTGAATGTCGCCTTCTAGTATTGCTTCTTTAATGGCATTCTTAATTTCACCAACAGGTTTTGAAGGCTTAAGTTTAAAGGTATTCATAATTTCCTCTCCACTGATTGGCGGTTGCCAATTTCTTAGCATATCCTTTTCTTCAATGTCGATCAATTTTTGTTTAACCAACTCAAAATTTTGAATGTATTGACTTTGCTTCTTCTTGTTTTTGGTAGTAATGTCTGCCGTACACAATTTCATCAAATCATCAATGTCA